>NZ_CP039695.1:653333-980000 GCF_005145025.1 Novosphingobium sp. EMRT-2
TCATCGGTGAGCATCGTCGCATGGGCGATGTGATGCTGCACATCGTCAACATCTCGTCCAACGGGTTCATGGCTCAGGGAGTCACGGATCTTGGCCGGGGTGAACGCGTGACCGTGCGCCTTCCGCAGATCGGCCGCATCGAAGCCTTCATCGTGTGGACCAAGGATGATCGCACCGGGTTCCAGTTCGAACGCATCATTCGGCCCGAAGACTTCCTGAAAATGGTCAAGAGCCTGCAACCCAACCCGCGTCTGCGCGGCAAAGGCTGATTCCCGGCTAACTTCGGCACAAGGCGGACCGCCGCCCTTGTTGACGCTTCGTCGATTCAGGGTTGTTATATTATATCATTTCATTACGAACACCCGGAGTTCAAACCCCGGGGTGATTCCTTGCAACGTCAATTCCTCTCCTCCTCCGCCCTCGCGCTTTTTCTTGCCGCATCGCCAGCCTTGGCCGCTCCGCTTGCGCAGACGCCCGCCGCCCCTCCGGCCGAGGGCACCGACGGGCATGTCGACAGCGCCCATCCCACCGGCACGCCCGACGACGCCGGCCACACGCCGATCGTGGTAACCGGCCGCCTGATCTCCGGTGACCGGGACGTAATCGTTGCGCCGGTAGTGCTCACCGGCGAAGACCTAGCCCGCAATACGCAGCCGCAGATCGGCGCGATGCTCGCCCGGTTGCCCGGCGTTTCCACCAGCGGTTTCGCGCCCGGCGCCTCGCGTCCCGTACTGCGCGGGTTTGACGGTCCGCGCGTGCAGGTGCTGACCGACGGCCTTGGTTCGCTCGATGCCTCGTCCGTCTCGGCCGACCACGGCGTCGCGCTGGATACGCTGAACATCGACCGGATCGATGTGCTCCACGGGCCGGAAGTGCTGCTCTATGCCGCCGATCCGGCCGGTGGGGCGGTCAACGCGATCGACAAGCGCATTCCCCGCCGCGTGCCCGACAAGCCGGTCGAACTGACCGCGCAGGGCAGCTATGGCACCGCGGCGGACTCGGTCAACTTCGGCGGGGCGATGGACGTTGCCCTGGCCCCGCGCTTCGTCGCGCATGTGGACGCCTCGTACAACCACGCCAACGACCTGCGCATCGGCGGCAACGTGCTCTCGCCGCAGTTGCGCGCCGACACGCTGGCCTCCGCGGCGGATCTCGCAAGCGATGGCGACACCGATGGCGCGACTTCGCTGACCCAGCAGGCCAATGCGCGCGGACGCCTGGCGAACAGCTTCGCGCGCGGTTCCACGCTCGGCGCTGGCGTCGCCTTCATCGACGCGGGTGGTAGCCTGGGCATTTCCGTTTCGCGGCTGACCAGCGACTATGGCATCCCGCCCCGCCCTGAAGCGGGCAGCGGCGATCCGGTGTCGATCTCGCTGCGCCAGACCCGCTACGACATGCGCGGCAGCCTCAATCTCGACGGATTCTTCGACAAGCTCGAATTCCGGGGAGCCTATGGTGATTATACCCATGCCGAGATCGAAGGCGGCGTGGCGGGTACACGCTTCTTCAACGAGAGCATCGAAACGCGCCTGGAACTGGTGCAGGCGCGCCATGGTGGCTGGCGCGGCGAGACCGGCATCCAGTATGGCAGCCGGGACTTGCGCGTGGTGGGCGATGAACGCCTGATCCCGGACAACCTGACCAACCGTTTTGCCGTGTTCACGCGGCAGCAGCTTTCCGTGGGCACCTTCGACCTCGAGGCCAGCGGCCGCTACGAACACACCTCGGTGAAGGCGCGCCCGAACGGAATCACGCGCGATTTCAACCAGCTTGCCGCGGGGCTGGGGCTGGCCTGGCATCCCGTGGAAAGCCTTACCATCAGCCTGTCCGGCAGCCATGGCGAACGCGCGCCGAGCGCCGAGGAACTGTTCATCGACGGCATCCATGATGCCACGCAGTCCTACGAAAGCGGCAATCCGGCCTTCCGCAAGGAACGCAGCAATACCGTGGAGGCGGGCGTGCGCTACCATGCCGATCGCTTTGCGGGTGCGGTCACGGCCTATGCCACCGATTTCAAGGACTTCATCGCGCCTGTTCCCACCGGGGCCGATGTGGAAGGCTTCCCCGTCTATCAATTCATCCAGGGCGACGCGAAGTTCCGTGGCGTGGAAGCCGAAGCCTCGGTCAAGGCGCTGGACTGGGGGGACCGTTCGGTGTCCGTCGACGGCGGCGTCGACTATGTCCACGCGGAACTGACCGGCGTTGGCCCTGCCCCGCGCATCCCCCCGCTGCGCGTGCGCGGCGGCGCGGAATACAACAGCGACCGGTTCAGCCTGCGTGGCGAGGTGATCCACAACGCCGCGCAGAACCGCGTGGCCGCCAACGAGAACCCGACGGCCGCCTTCACACTCGTCAACGCCAGCGCCACCTGGCGGCCGATGGGCAAGGATGGTGCGCTTTCGCTGATCCTGTCGGGCGATAACCTGCTTAACGTGGAAGGCCGGCTGGCGACATCGGAAACGCGCGATTTCGTGCCGATCGCCGGGCGCGACGTGCGCGTGACCGTCTCATTGAGAATTTGACCGCTTACGAGATTTGCTTGCTTGGCAAGAGGAAGTCTCGCTGCCATTCCAGCGGCGTGACTTCCTCTCCCGAGACTCCCCGTTCGCCGATCGCCATTCCGGATTACAGGCGCTTCTGGCTGGCGCGCCTGTGTTCGGTCATCGCGACCTCCGGCATGGTCGTGGTGCTGGGCTATCAGCTCTATGACGTGGCGCGTGCGCAATATGGCATGAGCATCGGCCATGCCGCGTTTCAGCTTGGCATTCTCGGCCTCGTCCAGTTCCTGCCGGTGTTTCTGCTGACGCCTGTCGCGGGTGTTCTGGCGGACCGGTTCGACCGGCGCAACGTGGCTGCGCTGGCCAGCCTGATCGACCTGCTGGTTGCCAGTTCGCTTGCGCTGACGACGCAATTCGACCTCCTCTCGCTGCCGCTGCTGTTCACGCTGGGCGCGCTGCATGGCACCGCGCGCGTGTTTATCGCCCCGGCGATGGCATCGATCGCGCCGAACATCGTTCCGGCCGACCTCATGCCGAAGGCAATCGCGATCAACGCGCTAGCCATGCAGATCGGGTCGGTTACCGGCCCCGCGCTGGGCGGCATCCTGTTCTCGCTGGCGCCGACCGCGCCGTACTGGACCTCCGTCGCCCTGCTGCTGATCGGCGCATTCTCGCTTTTCCGCATCCGCCCGCTGCCCCCGCCGCCCGGCAATCGCGACCGGCACCCGCTGCGCCAGATCCTGGAAGGCCTGACCTACGTATGGAACGAGCGCTTCCTGCTCGGCTGCGTCACGCTCGATCTGTTTGCGGTCCTGCTGGGCGGCGCGACCGCGCTGCTTCCGGTGTTCGCCCGCGACATACTGTTCGTGGACGGCCACCCGGTCGGTGCCGACGGACTGGGCCTGATGCGCGCCGCGCCGGCCTTCGGCGCCGCGGCCGTCGCGATCCTGCTGTCCAAATATCCGATCCGGCACAACGTGGGCGTGAAGATGCTGTGGGGCGTCGTCGCCTATGGCCTTGCCACCGCCGCGTTCGGCCTGTCGCGCAATTTCTACCTCTCGCTGGCGCTCCTCGCCTGCTTGGGCATGGGCGACATGATCTCGGTGTTCATCCGCAACACGCTGGTCCAGCTCAACACGCCCGATGAAGTGCGCGGCCGCGTTTCGGCGATATCGGGCCTGGCGATCTCCGCGTCCAACGAGCTGGGCGAAATGCAGTCGGGCATCGCCGCCGCACTGCTCGGGGCGACCGGCGCGGTGGTGTTCGGCGGCGCGGGTGCGATCGCGATCACCGCGCTGTGGGCCGTCCTGTTCCCGGAACTCAAAAACGCGCGGACCTTTGCGCCGCAGTATCGTAGATACGATTCTCCCCCTCCGACGGCACATGCCGAGGCGGATCACGTCAAGGAAGGAACCTGAACCATGAAAGCCGACAGCGTTCTCGCCACCATCGGCAATACGCCGCACATTCGCCTTTCGCGGCTGTTCCCGGACCATGAAGTCTGGATCAAGGCCGAGCGCACCAACCCCGGCGGATCGATCAAGGACCGCATCGCGCTGGCGATGATCGAGGATGCGGAGCAGCGCGGCGAACTGAAGCCGGGTGGCACCATCATCGAGCCGACATCGGGCAATACCGGCATCGGCCTGGCGCTGGTGGCGGCGGTGAAGGGCTACAAGCTCGTGCTCGTCATGCCCGAATCGATGTCGATCGAACGCCGGCGATTGATGCTCGCCTATGGCGCGTCGTTCGACCTTACCCCGCGCGAAAAGGGCATGAAGGGCGCGATCGAACGCGCGAACCAGCTGCTCGCCGAAACGCCGGGAGCCTGGATTCCGCAGCAGTTCGAAAACCCGGCGAACGTGGCCGTCCACGCCCGCACGACCGCGCAGGAAATCCTCACGGACTTCGCCGACACGCCGATCGACGTGCTGATCACCGGCGTCGGCACCGGCGGCCACCTGACGGGTTCGGCCGAGGAACTGAAGAAGACCTGGCCCGCGCTGAAGGCCTATGCCGTCGAGCCGGCGCTGTCGCCGGTCATTTCCGGCGGGCAGCCGGCGCCCCACCCGATCCAGGGGATCGGCGCGGGCTTCATCCCCGGCAACCTCCACACCCAGTCGATCGACGGCGCGATCCAGGTCGATGCCGGCGACGCCAAGGAATGGGCACGCCGTTCGGCCAGCGTCGAAGGCCTGCTGGTGGGGATCAGCTCGGGCGCGACGCTTGCCGCCATTGCGCAGAAGCTGCCCGACCTACCCGTCGGCAGCCGCGTGCTGGGCTTCAACTACGATACCGGCGAACGTTACCTTTCCGTTCCCGATTTCCTGCCGGAGTAAGACGATGGCGCTGGAAGAAGTCCGCTACCATCACGGCGACACCGCGCTCACCGGCTGGCTTGCCCGGCCGGCGGGGCCCGCGCGCGGGGCGATCGTGCTCTTTCCCACGATCATGAACGTGAACGCACCGATGGAGCGGCGCGCGCAGATGCTGGCGGATGCCGGCTTCGTGGCGCTGATCGCGGACTTCTATGGCCAGCCGGTGGCCGACTTCGCCGCTTCGCACGCCCTGGCGGAGACCTTGCGCGCCGACGTGCGGCATTACCGCGACCGCATCGGCGCGGCAGTGGCCACGCTGCGCGCGCACGAGGCCGCCGCCGATCTGCCGATCGGCGCTATCGGCTTCTGCATGGGCGGGCAGGCCGTGCTCGAACTGGTGCGTGACGGTGCGGATCTAGACGTCGTGGTCAGTTTCCACGGCATCCTGGCTACCGGCCGCCCGGCACAGCCCGGCGACACGATCCGCCCCCGCATCCTGATCTGCCATGGCGACAAGGACCCGCTGGTGCCGCGCCCGCAAGTTCTGGCGTTCTGGGAGGAAATGGACGGCGTCCATGCCGACTGGCACTTCCATGCCTACGCCCACGCCAAGCACGGCTTCACCGATCCGGACAGTGACGCGCGCGGAATCCCGGCCATCGGCTATGACGCCAGCGCGGACCGGCAGAGCTGGGCGGCAATGCTCTCGCTGCTCTCCGAAGTCTGGGGCGACCGGGCCGGTTGAACGCTGGCGCGGCCACTCGTGGCATTCGCAGACAGGTCAGCCTCCCGCTCTTTCACCATCTCCGGCATTTCGGCCGCCTCGTACGCGGCAGCGACCGGTCGTGGGCATCGATTCATTTTAATGAGAATGACTTGCATTACTTGATTTCGGTTGATAACGCGCCTCTCGATCATCGCGAGCCAACCGGGGGACAAGTACGGTGTCGATCAGTGCGAAGGCAGGTTTCACAGTTTCCGTTCTCACGCTTGCAGGGGGAACGCTATCGCTGCCGCAAGCGGCGTCCGCGGAAACCGGAGGTGAAGGCGACGACACCCAGATCGTCGTGTCGGCCGCGCGCACGATCCTTCCGCCGAACGCCCTGCCCCTGACCGTCGAAGTGATCGACAAGGCTTCGCTGGAACAGCAGATGGCCATATCCGGTTCGGTGACCGATGCCGTCGCCACGCTTATCCCGTCGTTTTCGCCGACGCGCCAAAAACTCTCCGGGGCGGGAGAAACGCTGCGCGGACGTTCGCCGCTCTATGCCATCAACGGCATTCCGCAATCCACGCCCCTGCGCGACGGCAGCCGTGACGGCTTCACCATCGATGGCTTCTTCGTCGATCGCGTGGAAGTGATTTACGGCTCGAACGCTTTGCAGGGCATCGGCGGCACCGGCGGCATCGTCAACCAGGTGACGGTCGGCGCGCCCCAGGCCGATGGGCTTGGCGGGCGAATGCTGGTGCAGGGAACCAGCGGCGATGGCTTTGAAAGCGATGGCTTCGGCGGCAAGGTTGCCGGGCTGCTGCAATACAAGGCGGGCCGGTTCGACGCGACGGTGGGCGCCGCCTACGACAAGCGCGGCGTGTTCTATGACGGCAAGGGGCGCCGCAACGGCATCAACCTGACGCAAGGCGAAACGCAGGATTCGCGCACGCTCTCGCTGTTCGGCCGGTTCGGCTATGCGCTGTCCTCCACCGGCCGGATCGACCTGATCGCCAGCCGCTACGAACTGAAGGGCGATGGCGACTACGTGGCCGTGCAGGGCAACCGCGCCACCGGCCTGCCGACCAGCGCCACGCCCGGCACGCCCCCTGGCAAGCCTGCCGCCAACCGCACGGAAAGCGTGGCGCTGTCGATCACCGACACAGCGCTGTGGGGCGGCAACTTCGTCAGCCAGGTGTTCTTCAACCGCAGCCGCGATACCTTCGGCGGCGAGCCTACCCCGCAGGCGACGTTCCAGGACGCGCTGATCGCGCCGGTCGGCACCCTGTTCGACCAGTCGCAGAACCGGTCGCGCAAGATCGGCGGCAAGATCAGCTACGAACGGCCGGTGCCCGGCTTCGAGGCGCTGACCGCGATCGTCGGTTTCGATGCCCTGTGGGACAAGACCGAACAGCGCCTGATCGCCACCAACCGCGTCTGGGTGCCGCCCACCGATTTCCGCAGCTTCGCGCCGTTCGGCCAACTCAACCTGAAGCTGCTGGATGGCAAGCTGCGGCTGGCGGGCGGCGTCCGCTACGAGGATGTGCGGATCACTATCGACGATTTCACCACGCTCGCCACCTCCAACCGCACGTTCGTGAAAGGCGGCAGCCCGCGCTTTTCCGATGCGCTGTTCAACGGCGGCGTGATCGTCGAACCCTGGCCCGGCATCCGCGCCTATGCCAGCTATGCCGAAGGCTTCACCGTGCCCGATGTCGGGCGCGTTACCCGCGCCATCAACAAGCCGGGAATCGCGATCGACACTTATCTCAACATCAGGCCGATCGTGTCCAACAACCGGGAGATCGGGATCGAGGTAAAGCGCGGGCCGCTGGATGGCAGCGTCACCTACTTCTGGTCGACCAGCAAGGAGGGCCAGCTCCTCGTCCAGCGGCCGGACGGGATCTTCGACGTGCAGCGCCAGCGCGTCGAAATCCAGGGGCTGGAGCTGAATCTTGGCGTGCAGATGCCGATCGACGGGCTGAAGCTGGCGCTGGGTTACGCGCACCTGATCGGCCGGTCGGATACCAACAACGACGGCAGGGTCGACAGCGATCTGGATGGCGCCAACATCTCGCCCGACCGCCTGAACCTGGCCGCCAGCTACGCGCGCGGCCCGATCAGCGCGCGGGTACAGACCCAGGTCTATTTCGCCCGCACCTTCAAGGGCCTTGCGCGCGATCCCCGCAACGATTTCGGCGGCTATACCCTGACCGACGCCAGCCTGCGCTATCAGACCGCGATCGGCGGATGGACGCTGAGCGTGCAGAACCTGTTCGACAAGCAGTACATCGACTACGCGAGCGATACTACGCGCCCGACCGACAACTTCTTTTACTTCGCCGGGCGCGGGCGCGCCTTGACGCTGGGCTGGGACTACCGGTTCTGACCGGGTGAAGTGGCTCGATCTTCTCCACCGCTGGACCGGTGGCCTGCTCGGCCTGGTGCTGGCCGTGCTTGGCCTGTCGGGCGCGATCCTGGTCCACAAGGAGGACTGGATCGCCCTCCCCCATACGGGCGACGTACTGGTTGCCGATCCGGCGCGGATTGCAATGGCAACCGAACGGCTCCTGCCGGCACCGCGCGGCGGAGAGGCGCTGATCTACGCCAGCGAACGGTTCGGGCTGATCCAATTGCGCGCCCCCGGCGATGCCGGCGCCTATGCCGATCAGTCGGGGCATATCGTCGCGCGGTGGGACAGCCAGTGGCAGCGACCCGAACTCTGGCTGTTCGATCTGCACCACCACCTGTTCTCCGGGGATGCCGGCGAAACCGTGATCGGCATCGCGGGGCTGGCCGGCGTGTTCTTCGTCGTCTCCGGTACGATCCTGTGGTGGCGGACACGCCGCACGTTCCGCTGGCGGCTGCTGCCTTCGCGCCTGTCGCGCCCCGCGATCCTGTGGCATCACCGCGATCTGGGCATCGTGATCGCGCCTTTGCTGCTGCTGGTGACGCTGACAGGAACGATGATGGTGTTCCGGCCCGTCGCCGGACTGGTGCTCTGGCCCTTCTCCCCGCCCTCCGTGATCGAGGCGTCCCTGAAACCGCCCAGGCTCGCCAGCGGACCTCTCGCCGCGCGACCGGACTGGCGGGCAATGATCGAACAGGCGCAAGCCCGGTTCCCCGACGCGCGCCTGCGCATCCTCTCCCTGCCCCGCAAACCCGGCGATCCCGTCGCGATCCGCATGAAGCGGGCGGACGAATGGCTACCCAACGGCCGGTCGATGGTGTGGTTCGACGCCGGGACGGGCCGCATGCTGGGCTCTCGCGACGCACTGGACCTGCCCGCCGGAGCGCGGATGTTCAATCAGGTGTACCCGCTGCACGCCGCCAAGGTCGGCGGCCTTGCCTACCGCCTTCTCATGACCCTTGTGGGGCTGGGCCTGGCACTGCTGGGTAGCCTTACTGTGTGGACGTTCTGGTTCCGGAAGAAGGCGCGCTAGGCAGCCATGCGCAGCCGCACGCCCGTCAGCGCCTGCAGGGCATCAAGCGTAAGCCCGTCGATCATCTCCACGACCGAGGCGCCTTCCGGCCCCACATCGAACACGGCATGGTCGGTATAGATGCGCGATACGCACGCTAGCCCGGTGAGCGGATAGCTGCACGCCTCGACCAGCTTGCTTTGCCCCTCGCGCGTCATCAGGTCCATCATCACGAACGTGCGCTTGGCGCCGATGGCGAGGTCCATGGCCCCGCCCACCGCCGGGATCGCCCCCGGCGCGCCGGTGTGCCAGTTGGCCAGATCGCCGTGCACCGAAACCTGGAACGCGCCCAGCACGCAGATGTCGATGTGCCCGCCGCGCATCATCGCGAAGCTGTCGGCATGGTGGAAGAACGCGCCGCCCGCCAGCAGCGTGACCGGCTGCTTGCCCGCGTTGATCAGTTCCGGGTCCTCGTCGCCCGCGGCTGGCGCCGGCCCCATGCCGAGCAACCCGTTCTCGCTCTGGAGGATCACCTCCCGGTCGACCGGGAGGAAATCGGCCACGCGGGTCGGCAGGCCGATGCCGAGATTGACGTAGGCCCCTTCGGGAATGTCGCGGGCCACCCGGGCGGCCATCGCATCGCGGTCGAGACGCTTCATGCTGGTTTCCTTCCGTTCAGGCCGCGCGCGCGACAGAGGCCCCAAGCGCAACGACACGCTGGACGAAGATCCCCGGCGTCACCACCGTTTCCGGGTCCAGCGATCCCAGCGGCACGATCTCGTCGACCTGGACGATCGCGGTACGCGCCGCCATCGCCATGATCGGGCCGAAGTTGCGCGCGGTCTTGCGATAGACGAGGTTGCCCCAGCGATCGGCGCGGTGCGCCTTGATCAGCGCGAAATCGGCGTGGATTGGATATTCCAGCACGTAGTCGCGCCCGTCGATCCGGCGCGTTTCCTTGCCTTCGGCCAGCAGCGTGCCATAGCCGGTGGGCGTGAAGATCGCGCCCAGCCCGGCCCCGGCCGCCTGTATCCGCGCGGCAAGGTTGCCCTGCGGCACCAGTTCCAGCTCGATTTCCCCGGCACGATACCGCGCGTCGAAATGATGCGAATCCGACTGACGCGGGAACGAGCAGATGATCTTGCGCACGCGCCCGGCCTTAATCAGCGCGGCCACCCCGGTCTCGCCATTGCCAGCGTTGTTGTTGATGATGGTAAGGTCGCCCACGCCACGATCGATCAGCGCCTCGATCAGTTCGTCCGGCATGCCGGCCGTGCCGAACCCGCCGATCATCACCGACGCGCCATCGGCGATATCGGCCACCGCCGCGCGCACCGAAGCCACAGACTTGTCGATCACCGCCATTCTCCCGAAGCGCGTGCCCCGGCACGCCATGGATAGCACTTCGTGCCCTCTTGCATCTTGAGTCAACCGATAAACGGTATATTGTACGATTATCGTTTAAAAATCGGGAGCAGCCGCGTGGAAACGCCGCAGGAGAACGATCCGGATTTCATGATGTCGCTGGCGCGCGGGTTGGCGGTGCTGCGCTGCTTCGCCGACGAACAGCGGCCGATGACCATCGCCCAGGCGAGTCGCCTGACCGGGCTGAGCCGCCCGGCGGTCCGGCGCTGCCTGCACACGCTGGTCAGCCTGGGCTATGCCGCGCGCGACGAGAGTCGCTACACGCTGCGCCCGAAAGCGCTGGCGCTGGGCTACGCCTATCTGTCGTCCAACACGCTCGCCCAGCGCGCACAGCCCCTGCTCGACCGGTTGCGCGATGACATCCATGAATCCTGTTCGCTGGGCGTGCTGGAGGAAGGCGAGGTCTATTACGTCGCCCGTGCCGAAACGAGCCGCATCATGTCGATCTCGCTGCGCGTGGGCAGCCGCCTGCCGCTCTATGCCACGTCGATGGGGCGCGTCCTGCTCGCCGCCCTGCCCCGCGCGGAACAGGAGGCCTATCTGCGCACGACCGCGATCACCCCACTGACCAGCCGCACGCAGACCGATCCGGCCACGCTGCTAGAGACGCTCGGTGCGTGGCGACAACTACGATGGCCGGTTGAGCGGCAACTATGATGGCCGGTAGGATCGGTTGTCTGGGCTGATCGTAGGGAGGGGCGTAGCCCCGACCGGAGAGCGGACCAGACAACCGGTGGCGATCTTTTTCCCCTTCTTTCGGGGGGGCTGATCGGGGCTGTGGCGGGCGGTGGTATCGGAACACTCATCGAACAACGAGCGATGGGTTTGCGATGCCGGGCCACCACATTTCCGATCAGCAGGTATTTCTCTTCATGACCCATCGTCGCCAACACACCCAGGCCGTCGCGGCTGCCAAGGCCGGTATCAGCGAGCGCAGCGCACGCCGGATCGAGAACGATCCGCAGCTTCCGTCCCAGAAGAAGAAGGAGCGCCACTGGCGCACCCGCGCCGATCCGCTCGAGCCATTCTGGCCACGCGTCGAGGAGTTGCTCCAGATCGACGGTATCATTGCCGTCACGGTCTTCGAGACGCTCCAGGACGAGTTCGGCGAGGATGCTGTTCCCGATGCGATACGACGAACACTTGAACGCCGGATCGCCCGCTGGCGGGCACTGCACGGCGGCGAGAAGGAGATCTTCTTCCCGCAGCATCATGAGCCCGGTCGGCAGGGCCTGTCGGATTTCACGGTATGCGACAGTCTCAAGGTCACCGTTGCCGGCGAGACCCTGGCCTATCGCCTTTACCACTTCCGCTTGGCGGCGAGTGGCTGGGAGCATGCGGCTGTCGTGCTGGGCGGGGAGAGCTTTGCCGCCCTTTCGGAGCACCTGCAGGATGCCTTGTGGAAGCTGGGCGGCGCGCCGGCCGAACACCGCAGCGATTCCCTGTCAGCCGCCTACAAAAACCTCGACGCCGATGCGCAGCGGGATTTTACCCGAAGCTATGACGAGCTGTGCCGTCATTACGGCATGCTCGCTACCCGCAACAACCGCGGCGAGGCGCACGAGAACGGATCGATCGAAGGTCCCCATGCCCATCTCAAGCGACGGCTCGATCAGGCCTTACGCCGGCGGGGAAGCCGCGATTTCGTCAGCATCGAGGCCTGGCGCGAGTTCGTTGAGGCGCAGGTCGCCAGACAGAACCGGCGGCATGCTGCGCACATCGATGCAGAACGCAGGGTACTCAAGGCGCTGCCCGCAAGGCGAACCACCGATTTCGCCATGGTCACCGTCGATGTCACCCGCAACGGCACCGTCGCCATCGATCGGGTTACCTATTCGGTGCCTTCCCGCCTCGTCGGACGGCGCCTCAACGCGCATCTCTTTGACGATCGCATTGAGCTCTTCCTCGGTCCGGACAGGGTAATGTCCACGCCGCGTGTGCGGATCAGCCATCCCCACCGGGGGCACAGCATCGATTTCCGGCACATGATCGGTAACCTGCGCCGCAAGCCTGGTGCGCTGCGCAACCTCGTCTACCGCGAAGCCCTGTTCCCCGATCACGCCTACCGGCGGGCCTGGCAAGCCTTCGATGCCCAACTCGATGGACGGCAGGCCTGCCGCGATGCCGTCGCGCTGCTCGATATCGCCGCCAGGGGCGACTGTGTCGACGTGCTGGCCCGGCGGATCGATGAGGCACTCGACAGAGGGCGCTTGCCCGATGTCGATGCGCTCAGGGACGAGTTCCTGCCAACCGCAAGATCGCAGCGCGATGTCACTATCCCGCCTCCCGATCTGCACAGCTACAACAGCTTGATCGCCAGCGGGGAGGTGTACTGATGACCCGCACCAAGGACCAGGCCGCCGCCGTGCTGCCTACCCTGCTCAAGGCCTTGCGCCTGCCGAGTATCAACCGCAACTGGAAGCGCCTCACCGACACCGCCGATCGCGATGGCTGGCCGGCCGCCAACCTGCTGGCCTCGCTTCTCGAGATCGAGATGGCCGATCGCTCCTCCCGGCGCATCCAGCGCCATCGCGACCAGTCCGGCTTGCCCGCAGGCAAGACCTTCGCCACCTTCGATTTCGACGCAGCCCCCGGCATCCGCAAACCGCACCTCTTGTCCCTCGCCGCCGGTGACGACTGGATCGAGAGCGGCGGCAACCTGCTGCTGTTCGGCCAGAGCGGGACCGGCAAGACGCACGCAGTTGCTGCCATTGGTCATGCCCTCATCGACACGGGGCGGCGCGTCCTGTTCTGCTCCACCACCGACATGGTCCAGAAGCTCCAGTCCGCGCGCCGCGACCTCAGCCTACCCGCCATGCTCGACAAGCTCGACAAGTTCGATCTCATCGTGCTCGACGATCTGTCCTACGTCCGCAAGGACCAGGTCGAGACCAGCGCCTTGTTCGAGCTCATCGCCCACCGCTACGAACGCCACTCGCTCGCCATTACCGCCAACCAGCCATTTTCGGCATGGGACAACGTCTTCCCTGATCCCGCTATGACTGTCGCCGCGATCGACCGCCTCGTGCACCACTCGATCATCATCGAGATGAACGGCGAAAGCTACCGCAAACGTTCCGCCGTCGCCCGTATCAACGCCGGCGATTACGACCCGCCGAATGGCGCCCCGGACCGGCCATCATAATTGTCGCTGGCTTCGCGCTCGGGAGCACCCTTGCTGAGGCAACGGGTAATTGTCGCCAGCGGCAATTACATGCCAACCATCCCATGCGCTTCAGACCCTCGCTTCCGGCCAGCGTCAGCGACAATTACCCAGCGTCGTAATTGTCGCTCGACGGTTGCTCCCCGCAACAGCAAATGGTAGCCAGAATTCACCAACCGGCGCGGCCACCTATCGGCCATCATAATTGACGCCGACCGGACTCCGTAATCGTCGCGCTACATGCTGCGTGCATTCCGGGATGTCTCGTGATCTCGCTGGCGCCCGGAACGAAGGTCTATCTGGCAAGCAAGCCGGTCAGCATGCGGCTCGGCTTCGATGGGCTGGCGGCACTGGTTCGCCCGCTGTTCGCGGTCGAACCCTACGGCGGGCATGTTTTCCTCTTCCGAAGCAAGAGCGGCAACTACCTGAAGGCGCTGCACTGGGACGGGTGTCGTGTTGCCTCACATAAATTTGTTACCGCTTGCCTCAGCAGGAATGTTCCCTGTCGTCTTATCATAGCACCGCTTATGGGCTTTGGGCTGCGCGGAGCCTTTGGCGTAGTGCGGCCCGAAGCCCATAAGCTAAGGTTTGCTTTCGCACTGCTTACTCTGGTGAGCTCGGATGTACATAAGGCGGTACGTGGACACGCGCTCCCGCGGCAGTGACTGGGCCGAATAGCTCGCTGATTAGCTGCCCAATTGCCTCTTGGCGCCACGCTCTAACGCGTCTCTGTAATGTGGAGAGCTGTTGTAGAGTACGCGCCGGGATATCGCGCCTGGAACTCGGTGAGGAGCTCGAGCGCGGTCTGGTCGGGCTTCTGTTCGAGGCACTCGACCATTTCCGGCCAATGCTGGCCGAAGATTTCGGGGCGGCGTCCACGGGGTCTGTCGCTGCGCAGGCGATAGGTCTTGGGCCCCACGACCACGCCCCTCTCCCGAGCCCTCTTGCGCCAATCGCTCACTCGTCGGGCAAAAGTCTTGTACTGTTTTCGGGTGAACCGTCCCGGGAACTGGATGCAGAGCTCCTCGAAGAGCTGCATGGCACTGATGTTTGGAAGTTCTTCAAGCCGGCGGCACGCAATTGGCCATGCCAGGCGGAGTGCGTGGACTTTGGCGCTTCCGGGCTCAGCATAACTCGGCGTTGGACGACCAACCTGCTCCGGCGAAATTGGGGCGGACGAAGCAACCGATACCCGTTTTTCTGCCGGAACTGACATAGGCTGTTGTTTTGGCTTAGCCTGCAGGCCCCGTAGGTATTTGGGCACGCTGTCCGTCGAGAACGTTGGTCGAACCTCCCCCTCGCGCCAAGCGCTCGATAAGCGCCCTGCAAATGATACGAGGTCAGGAGAGTCAGATATTGGCGGCGGAATATTTTCACCAGCGGCCAGCACTGCGAGATATGCTTGAACGGCTCGGATCTCTTCCAGCAGCTTCAGGGGATCCAAAGAGGCTGCAATGTTTCGCAGTTGTTCCTTGGTTGCATCTGGAATGTTGAGTAGCGCTGAGGATTGACCCGGGATTATCACTGAGAATTGACCCGGGTGGGTGTGGGTTATGTGCTGCCCAAGAGGGGCACGGTCAAGAGTCGGGTTTATCCCTTTCTGGATTTGGGTGCGGCGGAGCTGGCCCTGAAGCGGAAGCTGTCATTGCCTGTCTCGAGGATGTGGCAATGATGGGTGAGGCGATCGAGCAAAGCTGTGGTCATCTTGGCATCGCCGAAGACGCCAGACCATTCGCTGAAGCTGAGGTTGGTTGTGATCACGACGCTGGTGCGCTCGTAGAGTTTGCTGAGCAGATGGAATAGCAGGGCGCCGCCTGACGGGCTGAACGGCAGATATCCCAGTTCATCCAGGATGATGAGATCGAGCTTGAGCAGCCGCTCGGCAATCTGGCCAGCCCTGTTGGCCGCCTTTTCCTGTTCAAGCGCATTGACCAGATCGACAGTGGCAAAGAAGCGCACTTTCCTGCGATGGTGCTCGACGGCCTGGACGCCAAGAGCGGTGGCCATGTGGCTCTTGCCGGTGCCAGGGCCGCCAATCAGCACAACATTGTCGGCACTGTCCATGAAGTCGCCGCGGTGGAGCTGACGTACCAATGCCTCATTGACCTCGCTGGCGGCAAAATCGAATCCGGCCAGGTCCTTGTATGCCGGGAAGCGAGCAGCCTTGATCTGATAGGCGATCGAGCGGACCTCGCGCTCGGCCATTTCTGCCTTGAGCAACTGGGACAGTGTCGGCACGGTCGCCTCGAACGCCGGGGCCCCTTGCTCGATCAGGTCGCTAACGGCTTGGGCCATGCCATACATCTTGAGGCCGCGGAGCATTACGACCACAGCAGCGCTGGCAGGATCATGACGCATGGCGCAACTCCCTCAGCGTGTCGTAGCGGCCAACATCGGCTTTGGGCTCCTTGCCGAGGCGCAAGGCTTGTGGAGCATCGATCGGGGGAGCCGGTGGTGCCTTCCCATCGATCAGGCGATGCAGGATATTGAGAACATGGGTTTTGGTTGCGACCCCGTCCTCGAGGGCAAGTTCAACAGCGCGCAGGACAGCCTGTTCGTCATGGTGCAGGACAAGGGACAGGATCTCGACCATTTCCTTGTCTCCGCCAGGCCGCTTGAGCAGCCTTACCTGTAGTTGCCGGAAGGCTTCGGGCATCTCCAGGAATGGGGCGCCATTGCGCAAGGCCCCCGGCTTGCGCTGAACAACGGCCAGATAGTGCCGCCAGTCATAGATCGTACGCCCGGACCTATGATGGGACCGATCAATGATCCGCTCGTGTTCACACAGGACCTGCCCTTCCGCGACAATGACGAGCCGTTCGGGGTACACACGCAGACTGACGGGCCGATTGGCGAAGGAGGCTGGCACGCTGTAACGATTGCGTTCGAAGGCAATCAGGCAAGTGGGTGACACACGCTTGGTTTGCTCGACGAAGCCATCAAAGGGTCGCCCCATGGGCATCAGGCTGGCCACCTCCTCGGCGTGTACATCTGCGATGGTGCCGGGCAGGCCGCCGTGATGGATGTTGGCCCACTGTGCGATGCATTGCTCTTCAAGCCAGACATTGAGTGTTGCGAGATCCGGGAAGTGAGGCATTGGCTGCCACAAGCGGTGGCGAGCGTCCTGGACGTTCTTCTCGACCTGCCCCTTCTCCCAGCCTGAGGCTGGATTGCAGAAATCCGTCTCGAACA
Source organism: Novosphingobium sp. EMRT-2 (assembly GCF_005145025.1). Lineage (NCBI taxonomy): Bacteria > Pseudomonadati > Pseudomonadota > Alphaproteobacteria > Sphingomonadales > Sphingomonadaceae > Novosphingobium > Novosphingobium sp. EMRT-2. Next base: position 670,061 of record NZ_CP039695.1, read on the forward strand.
GATAGTGGCTGGCAAGCGCGGCAAAGCGTGCGTTCACCTGTCGGGCCTTGCCGCGGCCAATCTTGTCGACTGCGGTTTTCATGTTGTCGAAGATCCCGCGCTGCGGCACGCCACCCAAAACTCGGAACGCCTGCGTCAGCGCATCGAACAACATCTCGTGGGTCTGCAGCAGATAAGCCCGAACGATGTACGCTCGGCTATGCGACAGCTTGGTATGAGCCACTTGCAGCTTGACCTGCTTGCCACCCAGAACCGCATAGTCCTCGCTCCAGTCGAACTGGAAGGCCTCACCGGGCTGAAATACCAGCGGCACGAATGTCCCGCGTCCGCTGGTCTGTTGCTCATATTGGCGCCCACGCTTCCATTCCCGCGCAAACGCCGCCACTCGAGTATATGAGCCGTCAAAGCCGAGTGCGACGAGATCGGCGTAAAGCTGCTTGGCCGTCCGCTTCTGTTTGCGCGACTTGCCAGCCTCCACCCGCAGCCACCCCGTCAACTTCTCAGCAAAGGGGTCCAGCTTGCTCGGTCTATCAGGAACCCTGAATACCGGCTCCACCGCCTCGGCGCGAAGATATTTGCGGATCGTGTTGCGCGATAACCCCGTTCGCCGCTTGATCTCGCGAATGGATATGCCTTGCCGAAAGTGCCAGCGGCGGATCACACTGAGTAGGTCCATGTCGATCACTCCGATGCCTCCCGACTGTCAGCCGGAGGCGAGGAAAGCATGGGTCAATTCTCAGTGATAATTTCTGGCCCTCCCGGGTCAATTCTCAGCGCTACTCAACAGCTCAAACCCCTCCTCGCGCTTCTGATCGTTGGCAAGTTTCATGTGCCCGGCTGGTATGCGCCAGATTGCATTCGGACATGGCTCTTCATTTTTCCAGTCGATGTTCTCCAGTTCCGTCCAGGCCATTGACCGGACAGAGCCAAGCCGCTGAGCCGTCAAGGCGACGTACCGGGAAGCCAGTTTCGTGAGCGGCGATGCCAGTTCGATCTCGGTCTTGCGGATCATGTCCTGCAACCCCTCCAGATCAAGGATCGCAGGCCTCTTTCGACCGCGCGGAATGGGCTTCAGCGCTTTTCCCACCACTGCTGCCGGATCCCTCGTCGCAAGTCCCTCAGCGATCGCGTGCACAAAAACTGCCGACATTCTTTGGCGAACACGATGCGCAGTTTCGATCGCTCCGCGACTTTCGATCTTTCTCAGAACGGTCAGCACTACTGGCTCGTCGATTTCCGCTACCGGGAGGAGGCCAATCCATGGAAAGACCTCCTTCTCGAGGCTCGAGATAACATCTCTCGAATGCACCGGTGTCCAGCGCTCTTCTTGGAGAGCGAACCAGTTCCGGGCCATCACCTCAAAAGTGTTTGAAACTGCAACGCTCCTTGCGATGGCAGCCTTCTTCGCCTCAATGCCCGGATCTTTCCCCTCGGCCAGCAGCTTGCGCGCTTCAAGTTTTCGATCACGGGCCTGCCTCAGGGACATTTCCGGGTAAGCCCCAAGAACGAGCCTGCGTTCTTTTCCCGCGAAACGATATTTCAGACGCCAACTCCGCCGACCGGACTTAGCGACAAACAGGTACAAGCCCTCGGAATCGGAGAGCTTGTAATCCTTGTCTTTTGCTTTCGCCTGTCGGACCGCCAGTTCGCTGAGCATTTGTGCCCCCAAATTTGCTGTTCGATGCCCCCAAGAATGCCCCCAATCGTCACGGACACATGTGGAAAAATCGAAACAAATAGAGAACAACACATAGCGCCAAAAGGCAGAAAATCAAGGGATTCCGGCCATTTCTGGACGCTTGAGGAAGGGTGGCTGGCGGAGAGGGTGGGATTCGAACCCACGGTACGGTTGCCCGTACACCGCATTTCGAGTGCGGCGCATTCGACCACTCTGCCACCTCTCCATGAAGCGCCAAGGGACGGCTTAGGAAGCCGCCCGGTCGAGGAAGCGCGCCGTTAGCGCATGGATTGGGGCTTGCCAAGCAGAAAGATGACGCAATGCACAAGGGCTCGCTTGTTTCGCCCTGCGCCCAGCCCTATATTGCTGCCATGCCCCATATTCCCTCCATGGACACGGATCAGGCCCGCTACTTTTCGCAGCAGGCGGGTCGGCATGTTTCCGCGCCTCACGTCGCCACGGCGCGCTTCGCGATCGGTGATGTCGTGAAGCACCGGCTGTTCGATTTCCGTGGCGTTATCTTCGATATCGACCCGGTTTTCGCCAACAGCGATGAATGGTATGAATCCATTCCGGCAGACATGCGCCCGCCGCGCGACCAGCCTTTCTATCATCTCCTCGCCGAAAACGAGGAGAGCAGCTATGTCGCCTATGTCAGCCAGCAGAACCTGATGGCCGATCCCGACACTGGGCCAGTAGAGCACCCTTCGCTTGACCAGATGTTCGATGGCTATCGCAACGGCCGCTATCGCCTGCGCCGGAGCCTGTCCCACTAAGCGAACTCGCGGGGGCGAGCCGGCGCATTGGCGCTTAGCCCGCCTTCCCCGTGGGCGTCAGCTCTTCAGCTTCCAGCCGGACCGCAGCAACGCATAGGTGACGCCCGCCAGCGCCACGTTCAGCACGCCCAGGCCGATCGCGCCGTGCAGCACGGCAAGGTTGCTGTCGCCGATGTCGCTTTCCCCGAGAAAGCCGAAGCGGAAACCGGAAATCACATAGAAGATCGGATTGACCCGGCTGATCGCCTGGAACGCGGGGGCTAGCCGGTCGATCACGTAGAACGTGCCCGAAAGCATCGACATCGGCGTGATGATGAAGTTCGTCACCGCCGCGTTGTGATCGAACTTTTCCGCCCACATCGACGTCAGCACGCCAATGAGCGCCAGCAGCGTCGCCCCCATCAGGCCGAACCACACGATCGCCCAGGGGTGCTTCGCCTCCAGGTGCACGCCCGGCCACAGCATCATCGCCGCCGTAACGGCAAGGCCGACCAGAACGGCGCGCGTAACCGCCGCGCCGACCAGCGCCAGCAGCAGTTCCCCTTCGGAAACCGGCGGCATCAGATAGTCGATGATCGTGCCTTGGATCTTGCCGGCAAGGAAGCTGAAGCTCGAATTGGCGAAGGCGTTGTTGATCATGCCCATGGCGATCAGGCCTGGCGCCACGAAGCTGGCGAACGGCACGCCCAGCACCACGCGGCCGCCGCCGCCAAGCGCGAGCGTGAAGATAGCGAGATACAGCAGGGTGGTGACGGCCGGCGCCCAGATCGTCTGGGTCTGCACCTTGAAGAACCGCCGCACCTCCTTCATATAGAGGGTCCACAATCCCAGCCGGTTGAAACCGCGGAAAATCGGTTGCCCAGGTTGCGGAAAGCTGCCGTGATACCGGTTGTCGACCCCTGCGGGGGACGTGATTTGATCTGCCATGGCAGATGCGGTATCGCGCCGGCCTGCCTCTGACAAGGGCTGGCGGCAACGGCGTGACGAAGCTGGCGCGGGGGCCGTCCCCGCGTTGGGGAACACGATCGGCGCCGATGGCGGAAACGCGGGTCGCGCAGGGTTTTATACGAAGGATTGGCACGGGCATGAGCTGGACCGAAGAGCGGATCGAGAAGCTGACGAAGATGTGGGAAGGCGGCGCCACCGCCAGCCAGATCGCCGAGGAACTCGGTGGCGTCAGCCGCAATGCCGTGATCGGCAAGGCCCATCGCCTGGGGCTGAAGGCGCGCCCGTCCCCGGTGAAGGCAAATGAGAAGCCCGAGGCGCCGTCGGCGCCCAAGGTCGCCCGCCCGGCATCGCCCGAACCGCGTGCCGCCGCGCCGGCGCCGCGCCCTGCTCCGGTCGCTCCGCCGAGCGCGCCCGCGGCCGCTCCGGCCCCACGTCCCGCGCCCGCCGCGCCTGTCGGTGCCACGCCAGACGCGCCTGCAGCTCCCGCCGCTCCCCAACCACGGATCGTGTCGGTCGGCCCCGGCGGCTTCCTGCGCCAGGGACCTGGCGATCAGCAGGCGCCGATACCGCCGGCCCCGCCCCGCCGGCTCGTTCCCGCCCGCCCCAGCCCCGAAGTGGCGGAAAAGACCAGCCTGCTCGACCTCAACGATCGCATCTGCCGCTGGCCGATGGGCCATCCGGGCGAGCCCGATTTCCATTTCTGCGGCGAGAAGGTGAACCCCGGCTTCCCCTATTGCGTCGAGCATTGCGGGCGAGCCTATCAGGCGCAGCTTCCGCGTGGGCATCGCCGTCCGCCGCCGCCCATGCCCTTCGGCGGTCCGCGCGTCCGCTAACCTTCGGAAATGATAAACTCTTCGATGCGGCTCCGGAATCAGGGAAATCCGCATCGGAGGGATTAACTATAGCGCGATCGCGCCGTCCTGTGGGGCATGACCGATCATGACCCCAGCTTCCCCCGTAAGGCGCGTTGGTTGGCCTGGCTTGGCCTTGCCCATGAAGAGCATGCTGATTCCTCCTCTGCCGGAGCGCACCCGGAAGAAGGCGCCGCGCACTTCTACCGCGATCCGACCCCGCAGGAAGTCTGGCTGCCTGCCAAGCGGCGAATGCTGGGCAAGATCACCGATTTCCTGATCGATCATGATCTCGATGTGCTGCCATTCACGCTGGGCGTCGCCTATGACTGCGTCACCGGCGCGAGCCCCCGCCTGGCGCAGTTGATCCTGGAACGCACCGAAGCCGGCCAGCTGGTGAACCTGCGCTGGCTGGAAGAAGTCGCGCGCGAGCACGACAACGACAAGAGCACCGAAGTGCTCACCTCGCTGATGAACCGCCTCGAGCGCAGCCTCGACGAGCTGGGCGAAACCACGGCGGGCGCGCGGTCGGCAACCAGCGAATACAACAGTGCGCTGCGCGAGCACTTCGACGAACTCGAGGAAGCGAGCGAAACCAACGCCGTCATCTCGCGCCTGGCGAAGCTGACCGAAGCGATGATCGACCGCACGCACCAGATCGAAAAGCAGCTGTGCGAAAGCGAACAGCGCACGCGCGAACTGCAGCGGACGCTGGATGAAACGCGCCAGGTTGCCAATCACGATCACCTGACCGGCCTGCCCAATCGCCGCGCATTCGAACATCTCCTGGAGCGCGAATATCGCGAAGCGCTGGCCTCCGGCGAGGCGCTGGCGATCGCGTTCTGCGACATCGACCACTTCAAGCGGATCAACGACGTGCACGGCCACCCGGCCGGTGACCGCGTGCTGAAGTTCGTCGCGGAATCGCTCGACAAGATTTCGGATGCGCGCTGCTACGTCGCCCGGCACGGCGGCGAGGAATTCGCGGTGCTGTTCCGTGGCATCACGGTGGAAAAGGCTTACAGGAAGCTCGACGCGACGCGCGAGGAAATCGCGCAGCGCCGGCTCGTCAACCGCGTTACCGACCTGCCCTTCGGCAGCGTGACTTTCTCGGCCGGCCTCGCAGACCTGTTTTCCTACGCCGACAAGAGCGCGGCGCTGAAGGCAGCCGATGAAGCGCTTTATGTCGCCAAGGAAAGCGGTCGCAACCAGATCGTCATCGCGCGCGGCGGCGGGCACGGCTTCGAAGCGGCAGCCTGACGATCGCCGTCAGCCGGAAGGGCAAGGGTCGTTCAACGGCGCCGGCATTTTTTGCCTGATCTTGTCTGGTTAACATCGAATTGTGTCTCGTGTTTGCAACAGGTTGCCACGAGCTTAACACTCAACCGTGTTTTGCGTTGCAAAATCGCCGCCTTTCCCAGCAAAATCATATATCCAAAGTTTCAGAGGCAACCATGAAAACTCATCTCAACGTCTTGGCCAATGGACTGGCCAGGTCTGCTATCGCCATCGCCCTGCTGGCTCCCGCTGCCGCGTTTGCGCAGGAAGCGCCCCAGACAGCGGCCGAAAACGGCGCAGCCGAAGCGGCCCAGCCTGAAATCGTGGTAACCGGATCGCGTCTGCGCCGCGCGACGGACTACGCGACCGCCAGCCCCACCGTTTCGCTCGGCTCGCAACTCTTGCAGCAGTCCGGCACCACCAACCTCACCGACTTCCTCACCGGCCTGCCCGCGCTGGTTGGCTCGTCGACCTCGCGCGACAATTCGGGCGATCGTGCGGGCATCGGCACCACCGGTCTCAACCTGCTCAACCTGCGCAATCTGGGTGTAGATCGCACGCTGGTGCTGGTTGACGGCCGCCGCCATGTCTCGGGCCTCGAAGGTTCGCAGGCGGTGGACATCAACACCATTCCCGAAGACCTGATCGAGCGGATCGACGTGCTCACCGGCGGCGCTTCCGCCGTCTATGGCGCCGATGGCGTCACGGGCGTGGTCAACTTCGTGCTCAAGAAGAACTTCGAGGGCATTACCGCGCGCGCACAGGCCGGCATCAGCAAATACGGCGATGCCGGAAACAGGCTGATCGGCATCACGGCTGGCCACAATTTCGCGGGCGGACGGGGCAATATCTCGATCGCTTACGAATACGGCGGGGAAGATCGGCTGAACTCGCGGCAGCGGCCCGAACTGAGCGGCACCGACGCCGTGAGCTTCGTGCGCAATCCCAATTACGTGGCAGGGCAGCCCGGCTCCTATTCCCGCGTGCCGATGAAGGACGTCCGCTACCAGTGGACCGCCCGCGGCGGCGCGGTGGACGTCGATTTCGACGGCGTGCCCGATTACAACGGCGATGGCCGGCCCTATAATCTCGGGACCGCCATTCCCGGCGGCTACTCGGTCGGCAGCGATGATACGCTGGTATCGGACTACCGCAACGACCTGCGTCCATCGACCAACCGCCACGTCGTCAATCTTCTCGGCCACTTCGACGTGTCCGACAAGCTGCAACTGTTCGGCGAGGTCAAGTACGCCAACGTGAAGGCCTATTCGCTGGCCCAGCCCACGTTCGACTATTACCTGTTCGTGCCGGAGGACAACCCCTACATCCCGGCCGCGATCAAGTCGGCGATCGATCCGGCGAATGGCGGCGTGCTGGTTACGCGTGACAACTTCGACCTTGGGCAGCGCGGCGAAAGCATCAAGCGCGAGACCTGGCGGACCGTGGTCGGTGCGCGGGGCGATCTGAACGAAAGCCTGCACTACGAAGTCAGCTATGTCTTCGGGCAGACCAACGTCACCAATCACTTCGTCAACGATCGTTATACCGACCGCTTCATGGCCGCGATCGACGCGGTGGACGATGGCACCGGCAAGGTTACCTGCCGCGTCAATCTCGATCCCACGGCGGCGCAGGCGATCACGTTCAAGCCCGGCGAATGCGTGCCGTTCAACCTGTTTGGCGAAGGCAAGTCCTCGCAGGCCGCGCTGGATTTCATCCACGCCAATACCACCGAGCATTCGCGCATCACGCAGCACGTGGTGAACGGCTTCGTCAGTGGCGATACACGCAGCTTCTTCTCGCTTCCCGGCGGTCCGGTCGGCTTCGTGCTGGGTGGCGAATACCGCAAGGAAAGCTCGCGCTTCGATCCCGATCCGCTGGAAGTGCAGGGCCTGACGTTCTCGAACGTGCTGAACCCCAGCCGTGGCTCGTTCGATGTGAAGGAAGGATTCGCGGAAATCGATCTTCCGGTGTTCAAGGACCGGCCCTTCTTCCAGACGCTCGATTTCAGCGCGGCGGTGCGCCTGTCGGACTACTCGTCGATCGGACACACCACGACCTGGAAGTTCGATGGCAACTGGGCGCCGGTGCGTGATATCCGCTTCCGCGGCACGATTTCGCAGGCGGTACGCGCGCCGAATATCTCGGAACTCTACGGCGCGTCCTCGCAGACCTTCGCGTTCTTCGACGATCCCTGCATCGTCGCCAACCGTTCGGCCGGCACCTCGACCCGCGCTGCCAACTGCCAGGCCATCCTGTCACAGGCCGGGCTGACGCCGGCGCAGATCGCCTCGTTCGACGATACGCGATCGACCAACATCGCGGGAACGCAAGGCGGCAATGCCGGTCTGCGTGCCGAAGTTGCCAGAACGTGGACGGCGGGCGTCGTGCTCACCCCCCGCTTCGTGCCGGGCTTGCAGGTGTCGTTCGACTGGTACGACATCAAGCTGAAGCAGGCGATCAACACGGTGGAAGCACAGCAGCTTGCCGAACTGTGCGTCGATCAGCCGACGATCAACAACCAGTTCTGCTCCTCGATCCATCGCGCCAGCGGCACCGGCCTGATAGACGACTTCACGCTGCAGCCGCAGAACGTCGCGAACTTCCGCACGTCCGGCCTCGACGTCAACCTGAACTACCGTTTCGCGGTGAAGAAGGTCGGCGCATTCGAGCTGAAGGTGATCGGCAGCTATCTCAACAAGCTGAGCACCATCGGTACGCCGGGCGCGGAACCGACCGATGAGCGCGGGCAGGCATTCTATTATTCGCCCAAGTACCAGCTCTATGCGAGCGCGACCTATTCCACTGGGCGCTTCGCGTTCAACTACAACATGTCGTGGTGGGACAAGACGCTGCGTTACACGCTGGTGCAGCAGGCTAACAATCCCAACTACGTCGCGCCGGAATACAAGTATTTCAAGCCGCGCGCCGTTCACAACATCTGGACACCTCGAAGAACCGTCTGATTTTGGCGTAATTGCGATGTGATGGCACAGGAGCGGGTGGCGAGCTCCAGGCTTGGGTTGCTGATCTGCTTATTTTCTTGGCGGAGCCGGCTGCGTGGGCCGGTTTTTGGGTCACGCGGGCGCAGTACGCCCCTCAAGCCATGCGAGGCGCTGGAAGTTATAGGCAAGGTTGGCCATGCCGATCTTGATGCGGGCGCGGGCAATGCCGATGGTGCGCACGATCAGGCCCATGCGGTGCTTTTGCCCGGCAAAGACGTGTTCGACTGCCGAGCGGATGGCCGATCGCTTCGCATTGGCTCTGGCGACACGCTCGGGCATGGCACGGCGGTTCGGTTTGCGCTGGTGGATGTGGCTCTTGAACATGCCCCTCTCGAGAAAGGTTTCGTTTTTCTTCGACCGGTAGGCGGTATCAGCCCAGACGCCCGAACCGGTGTTGTTCGTGCTGATCAGGTCAGGCAACCGGGCGCCGTCATGGGCATTGGCGGCACTGGCATCCCAGGTCCGGATCAACCCGTGAGCCCGGTCGATGCCGATGTGGTTCTTGTAGCCGAACATCGGGATGGCGAGATCGACCGGCTTGAAGGCCTTGGGATCGGCACCCTCCTTCACCTTGGCCTTGGTGTACTTCACGCTCCAGCGGGCATCGCGATCCTTCTGACGGAGCCGGGCTGGCTTTGCCTTCCATGCCTCCGGGATCCGGCCGTCCTTGATCGCTGCCTTCTCCTCGTCGGTGTTCCGCTGCTTGGGGGCAGGCACAACGGTAGCATCGATGATCTGGCCGCCCATGGCGAGATAGCCCCGGTCGGTCAGTGCGGCATCGAAGCGGGCGAAGAGCTTGTCGATTGCCTTGGCTTGCACCAAGCGCTCGCGGAACAGCCACACCGTCGTTGCATCCGGCACCGTGCCATCGAGCCCAAGGCCCAGGAAGCGCTGGAACGACAAGCGATCCTTGATCTGGAATTCCGTCGCTTCGTCCGAAAGCGAATAGAGCGCCTGCAGCACCAGAATTTTGAACATCATCACCGGGTCAAACGGCGGCCGCCCGCCTTTGCCACGAACACTGCGGCGCAGAGCGGCGATCAATGGCCCCCGGAAAACCTCAAAGTCGACCACCCCGGACAGACGCTCCAACGGATCACCCGCTGCGCTCAAGGCCTCGTACCGGTTCGAAAGATCAAAGAAACCGGGCTGTCCCGCCATCATCGCCTCCGCTCATCCGCAAGGGCAGTGAATCAGGTCAGGCCGACAAGCGCCAGAGTTTTTCGAACCCTCCATCTATGCCAGCATCGATGTGCAGAAGAACTTCCAGTTCTACGGCGGGATCAGCAACCTGTTCAACCAGAAGCCTGATCTCGGATCGGTCCTCTACCCGACCGAGGACATCGGCACGTCGTTCTACGCCGGCGCGCGTGTGAAGTTCTGACGATGTCCGGGGAGGAGGATGCCCTGCGCCAACGCAGGGCATCCTTCCCTGGCGGCCCCGTCAAGCCGTAGGGGCCGCTCCCCGGCATCTGGCCTGTCAAGACGGCAAACGAAAAAGGCCCCGCCATCGGCGGGGCCTTTTCTTTCCGGTCCGCAGCTACGGAACGGTATCAGCGCAGCGAAACGACGTTGTCCGAAACGCGCGGGTCGCGCCGGTCGCCACGATATTGGCTGGCCATCGGCTCGTCCGAAACCTCGAACACCTCGGTAGCGCCGAAGCCGTTGAACGCGGTCTTCATCGCCGCGCCATAGGCCCCGAGCATGCCGATCTCGATGTAGTCGCCCGCCTTGATGTCCGCCGGCAGTTCGAACGGACCGTCCATGTGGTCCATGTCGTCGCAGGTCGGGCCATAGAAACTGAACGGCACGAAGTCGTCCGAAGCCTCTTCGCGCAGCAGCTTCACCGGGAAGCGCCAGCCGACATGCGCGGCATCGAACAGCGCACCATAGGCGCCATCGTTGATGTACAGCTCATCGCCGCGGCGCTTTTCGACGCGCACGATCATCGAGTTGAATTCCGCGCACAGCGCCCGGCCCGGTTCGCACCACAGTTCGGCCGAATAGGACACCGGCAGCGATTCATAGGTGCGGTCGATCACGCCGAAGTAATCCTCCAGCGGCGGCGGTTCCATGCCCGGATAGATCGACGGGAAACCACCGCCCACGTCGATGATGTCGACGAGGACCGAGGCATCGACGATCGCCGCGCGCGCCTTTTCCAAAGCCTGCACATAGGCATGCGGGCTCATCGCTTGGCTGCCCACGTGGAAGCACACGCCCAGCGAATCCGCCGCCTGGCGCGTGGCCTGCAGCAGTTCCGCCGCATCGGTCAGGTCGCAGCCGAACTTGGAGGCGAGGCTGAGCTCCGAATACTCCGACGACACGCGCAGGCGCACGCACAGCGTGAGGTCTTCGGCCGCGTTGCCGGCGTCGTCGGCGGTGGCCGCCTTGATCTTCTCCAGTTCCTCGAGCGAATCGAGGCTGAACACGCGCACGCCATGATCGCGATAGGCCTCGCGGATCGCGCCGGGCGCCTTGACCGGATGCATGAAGCACAGCGTGGCTTCGGGCAGCGTCGTGCGCACCAGCCGGGCCTCGGTGATCGAGGCGACGTCGTAGTGCGTCACGCCGGTATCCCACAGCACGCGCAGAAGCTCGGGCGAAGGATTCGCCTTCACCGCATAGAGCGACTTGCCCGGAAACTTCTCGACAAAGAAGCGGGCAGCGCGCGCAGCGGCATGCGGGCGATTCAGAATGGCGGGTTGGTCAGGCGCCGAGGCGCCAACTACAGCCAGTGCGTCAGGATAGATGTGCAACTCAAGGGACCCCCAAACGGAAATGTTGAACAAAGCTGCCTTGCGGTTTGGAAGTCCCCATGGGGCAGCGAGAGGGGGTACATAAGGCTACCGTTGTGAACTTCAAGTGAAAATCTTCGCGCTTCAAATCCCTGTCACTGAACTGAAACACAAGCCGCCGGAATCCAGTGTTTTCAGGGTTTCAGCGCCTGCGCAAGCGCGCGCCAGGCGGGCAGCGAAACGGCGGCGTTGGCGCTGTTCGCGGCCACAGGGTGCGAGGCGAATCGTGCGATCACCATCTCCGCCATCGGGTCGATCCACAGCGTCTGCCCATGGATGCCCCGCGCCGAGAAACAGCCGTGTTCGTCGTGGCTGATCCACCACTGGCTGCGATAGCTCCAGCCCGGCAATTCGGGGTAACGCCCAGCGAGGTCGAACTTCGCCGGATCGCCCCCTGTGCGGATGCGCGCGATCACAGCTGGCGGGATCACGCCCGCCCCGCCGGTGCGGATTGCCTCCCCGAACCGCGTCAGGTCTTCCAGCCGCAGGTTGAGCCCTCCCCCGGCGAAGGAAGTCCCCACCGGGTCCAGCAGCATGTCCGCATCGCCCGGCAAGCCCAGCGGCCGCCACAGGCGTTCCGACAGCGTTTCATGCAGGCGCCGCCCCTCGATCCGCGCGATGATCCAGGCGAGGACATCGGTGTTGGCGGTGCGATAGACGAACGCCTCGCCGTGTTGCCCCGCCTTGCGGATGGTGGGTAGGAAATCGGGCAGGCACGAGGGGCCGGCATAGCCCGCCGGGCGCGGCGTGAGCGCCAGCGCGGCGCTGAGCGCGCCGATACCGGAGGAAGGATCGGCATAGTCCTCGGAAAAATCGATCGCGGTCGTCATGTCCAGGATCTGCCGCACCGTGGCATCGGCAAAGCCGCTGCCGGCCAGTTCCGGCACGTAGTCCAGCGCGGGGGCGGCGGGATCGAGCCGGCCTTCCTCCACTAGCATTTCAGCGAGCGTGCCGACGAAGCTCTTGGTCATGGAAAAGGCGATGTGGCGCGTTTCCGGGCCGGTCACGCCGAACCAGCGCTCGAACACCACCCGGCCGCGATGGAGCACGAGGATGCCATCGGTGAAGGCCTCCAGCAGCGCCTCTCCAATCGTGATCGTTCCCTCGCGCCCCAGCGGCGCGAAGCGCACCCCATCCAGATCGTCGTCGACGGCGCGGGGCAGCGGCGCTCCGCCCGCGCCGGCAACGCGCGCGGTCGGCGTGAATTCGCGCATATGGGAAAAGGCCCAGCGCGTGGTCGGAAAGCGCATGTGATCGGCGCGCGCGGCCAACAGGCGCTTGTCCGGCGCGGGCGGCGCTCCCTGCATCCAGCCCATCGCCACGGGATCGCTGGTGATCGCGTCGAGCAGCTTGTCCGGCATTCAACCCTCTCCGTTTTCGTTTTCGGAAAGGAGCATGCCCCAGGGTGCCCGTTCAGGCCAGCCCTCCCGATCAGGAAAGCCTGTCGCGAAAATCCTCGTAGGCGAAGCGCCGCACGCATTCGAGCGCATCGGTTTCGCTGTCCCACAACCATATCGAGGGCAGCGGCACGCCGTTGAAGGTCGTGGTCTTGACCATCGAGTAGTGCGCCTGATCGAGAAAGGCGAAGCGCACGCCGGGTTCGACCGGCGCCGGCAGCCGGAAATCGCCGATCACGTCGCCGGCAAGGCACGAAGGACCGCCCAGGCGCACGGCCTCCCCTTCCCCGCCTTCGTACTCGTCCGTTGGCCGCTCGCCCAGCATGGCTGGGCGGTAGGGCGCTTCCAGCACGTCGGGCATGTGGCAGGTGGCGGAAATATCGGTGATGGCGATCGGCATCCCGTTCCAGTGGGTATCGAGCACGGTGCCCACGAGGATTCCGGCATCCAGCGCCACCGCCTCGCCCGGTTCGAGATAGATCTCGCACCCGGTTTCGGCCTTCACCTGCTGCAGGAACGCCACCAGATCGTCGCGCTGGTAATCGGCGCGGGTGATGTGGTGGCCACCACCGAAGTTCAGCCATTCAAGGCGCGGGAAGAACCGCTCGATACGCGGCTTGAGTGCTTCCCACGTGCGCTGCAGCGGCTCGAAGTCCTGCTCGCACAGCGAATGGAAGTGCAGCCCGGTCACGCCTTCCATGTGCGCGTCGGTCAGTTGGTCGACCGGGAAGCCAAGGCGCGAATGCGGCGCGCATGGATCGTAGCGCGGCACTTCGCCTTCGGCGTGGAGCGGGTTGATGCGCAAGGCCACGTCGAAGTGCTCGCCAGCGCTGCGCGCGGCGGCAAGCTCGCCGGAGAAGCGCGCATGCTGGCCCGGCGAATTGAAGATCACATGGTCGGACAGGCGCAGGATCTCGGGCAGGTCCTCCGCCTTGTAGGCCGCGCAATAGGTCGCGATCTCGCCGCCGTAGTGCTCGTCGGCGAGCTTGGCTTCCCACAGGCCGGACGTACAGACGCCATCGAGGTACTGGCCGACGATGGGCGCGACGCGCCACATCGAGAACGCCTTGAGCGCCGCCAGAACCTTGATCCCCGCCCGATCGCGCACGTCGGCCAGCACCGCCAGATTGGCACGCAGCCGGGCCGCGTCCACGACGAAGGCGGGACTATCGACCCGCGACAGGTCGAAATGGGCGAACGCGCCCGGATCACCGGCTCTGGTTTCCATGGGCAGTCCTTCAGTCGATGCAGAGGCCGGGCTGCGCCTTGCCGTCCCGCACTTCGGCAAAGCAGCCGAACAACCTGTCGTCGGCTTGGCACTTCCCCGATGCAGGTTCACCGGCGGCGGGCAGTCCGCCCTCGCGATCGGCAATGCAGCGTCCCTGGCAATCGGCCTTGTCATGGCAGGCCTTGCCCGCATCGGCATAGCGATGGACGCACAGTTCGGCGCCTAGGCGCCCGCGCCGCTCCAGGAACCCGCCACTCGCCGCGCACGACGGGCCGGATTGCGCGACGGGCGCGGAAGGCGCCGTCGGCGCCTTGGCCGGCGCGCAGGCCGCCAGCGCCTGGCAGGCAACAAGGCTGATCAGCAGGCGGCGCATCAAAATGCCAGCGGTCCCTCGAGTTCCTTCACCTGCCAGGGCAGGCCGTGCTTGTTCAGCATGTCCATGTAGGGGTCGGGATCGAACTGTTCCATGTTGAACACGCCCTCGCCCTTCCACACGCCCTGCACCATCAGCGCGGCGCCGATCATCGCGGGCACACCGGTGGTGTAGCTGACCGCCTGGTTGCCGGTTTCGGCATAGGCGTCCTCGTGATCGCAGATGTTGTAGATGTAGAAGGTCTTCTCGCCCGAACCGTCCAGCGCCTCGCCCGTGGCGATGTCGCCGATGTTGGTCTTGCCCTTGGTGGTGGAACCAAGGCTCGACGGTTCGGGCAGCACGGCCTTCAGGAACTGGAGCGGGATAATCTCCTTGCCTTCGTAGATCACCGGGTCGATCCGCGTCATGCCCACGTTCTGCAGCACGGTGAGGTGCGTGATATAGGCATCGCCGAAGGTCATCCAGAAGCGCGCGCGCTCCATTTCCGGAATGAACTTCGCCAGGCTTTCCAGCTCCTCGTGGTACATCAGGTACATGTTCTTCGGGCCGACCGCCTCGAAATCGAAGGTCTGCTTCACCGACATCGCCGGGGTTTCCACCCAGTCGCCATTCTCCCAGTGGCGCGCGGGCGCGGTCACTTCGCGGATGTTGATTTCCGGATTGAAGTTGGTGGCGAAGTGCTGGCCGTGATCGCCGCCGTTGCAATCCAGGATGTCGAGCGTGCGGATGGTCTTGAGCTTGTGTTTCTTCAGCCACATCGCGAACGCGCTGGTCACGCCCGGATCGAAGCCCGAGCCCAGCAGCGCCATCAGGCCGGCGGCCTTGAACTTTTCCTGGTAGGCCCACTGCCACTTGTATTCGAACTTCGCTTCCTCGCGCGGTTCGTAGTTGGCGGTGTCCATGTAGTTGACGCCGGCGGCAAGGCAGGCGTCCATGATCGCCAGGTCCTGATACGGCAGCGCCAGGTTCACGACGAGCACGGGCTGAACCTCCCGGATCAGCGCGGTCGTCGCGGCCACGTCGTCGGCGTCGATCTGGTAGGTCGCCACGTCGCGCCCGGTGCGCTGCTTAACCGAAGCGGCGATCGCATCGCACTTGCTCTTGGTGCGGCTGGCGAGAACAACGTCGCCAAAGATATCCGGGTTCATCGCCATCTTGTGGACCGCGACCGAGCCGACGCCGCCTGCGCCGATGACGAGTACTTTAGCCATGGGTTCTCCAAACATTTTCAACCGCCGCGCGGCACGGCGCGGGACATTCATGGCAAGCGCCTTTAGGGGATAGGAATGACAAACCCAAGTCCTCCTTCTTCCTCAGGCCCCGCTTCCGTCCGCCGCCCCACCCGCGATGGCGTGCTGCGCGCGGCCGCGAAGATCGCGGACATCCTGCCACAAACCCCGATGCTGCCGCTCGATGTCAACGGCGTGACAATCTGGTGCAAGGTGGAGAGCCTGCAACCCGTTGGCGCGTTCAAGATCCGCGGCGCATGGCACCGGATGAGCGACCTTTCGCCGGACGAGAGGGCGCGCGGCGTGGTGGCGGTATCGAGCGGCAACCACGCGCAGGGGGTGGCCTGGGCGGCGCGCAGGCTGGGCGTGGCGGCCACGATCGTGATGCCGTCCGACGCGCCGGGGGTGAAGCTGGAAGCGACGCGGGCGCTGGGCGCGCAGATCGTGCTCTACCAACGGATGCGCGAATCGCGCGATGCCATCGCCGCCGATCTCTGCGCGAAAACCGGCGCGGTGCTCGTCCACGCCTATGGCGATCCCTGGGTGATCGAAGGGCAGGGTTCGGCGGGCATCGAACTGGCGGCGCAGATGGAAGCGCGAGCCGGCGGCGCGCCCACGCGGATCGTCTGCCCCTGCGGCGGCGGCGGACTCACCGCCGGCCTCGCCCTCGCCTGCCCCGATGCGGAAATCGTGCCGGTGGAACCGGAAGGCTGGGACGATGTGACGCGCAGCCTGGCGGCGGGGCATATCCTGCTGCTCGACGCCAATCCACCGCCGACCGCCTGCGACGCCTTGCAGACACCCGTAACGTTCCCGGTCAACTTCGAGGTGATGACGGCCCGCGGACTGCAAGGCGTGACCGTGAGCGAAGCCGAAGTGCGCGCCGCGCAAAGGCTGGCGTTCGCGAAACTGCGCCTGGTGATCGAGCCGGGCGGCGCGGCGGCGCTGGCGGCCGTGCTGGCCGGCAAGGTCCCGGCCGACGGGCGCACGGCGGTATTGCTGTCCGGCGGGAACGTCGATCCGGCCTCTTTCCTGCAGGTCATCGCCACGCCCGGTTGAACCGCCCCCCTCTGCCACAATACCGCAACGTCCGAAGCCTAATCGCGCGTCATCCATTGGCGATGTCCGAGGTTTCGCAATGCTGGAGAGAGCGCGCACTCATCCGATTACCCGTTCGGTGGTCCGCAAAGGTTCGGGCGTGGCCAACCGCTTGCTCGATCACACGTTTGCCCTCGCGTTCCGGGGCCTGGTCTATGCTCAGATCTGGGAAGATCCCGAAGTGGACATGGAGGCGCTGCAGATTCGCCCCGACAGCCGCATGGTCGCCATCGCCAGCGGCGGCTGCAACGTGCTTTCGTACCTCGTTGCCGATCCGCAGGCGATCACCGCCGTCGATCTCAACACCGCGCATATCGCACTCAACCGGCTCAAGCTCGCCTCGGCCCGGCACCTGCCCAGCCACGCGCTATTCCGCCGCTTCTTCGCCGATGCCGACAGCCGCGCCAACATCGCCGCCTATCGCGAATGGGTGGCCCCCCACCTCGACGAGGTCAGCCGCCGCTATTGGGAAGGGCGTGACCTTTCCGGACGCCGCCGCATCGGCGGCTTCAGCAAGGGCATCTACAAGCGCGGGCTGCTCGGCAACTTCATCGGCGTGGCGCATCTTCTGGCGAAGCTGTACCGCATCGACCTGTCGGAAATCCTCGCCGCGCCGACGCTGGAGGAGCAGCGCCGCGTGTTCGAGGAAAAGCTGGCCCCGGTGTTCGACCGGCGCTTCGTGCGCTGGCTGACCGACCAGCCGGCCTCGCTGTTCGGGCTTGGCATTCCCCCGGCGCAGTTCGATGCGCTGGCCGGCGACCAGCCGATGGCGGCCGTGCTGCGCCAGCGGCTGGAAAAGCTGGCCTGCGGCTTCGCCATCAACGACAACTATTTCGCCTGGCAGGCCTTTTCGCGCGGGTACGGCAAGGCACCCGAATGCCCGCTGCCCCCGTACCTGCAGGAAGCGAACTGGAACGCCGTGCGGGCACGGGCCGAACGCGTGACGGTTCGCCACGCCAACATGACGGAACACCTCGCACAGCAGGATGCCGCCTCGCTCGATCGCTACGTACTGCTCGATGCGCAGGACTGGATGACCGACGACCAGCTCAACGCGCTGTGGCGCGAGATCACCCGCACTGCTCGCCCCGGCGCGCGCGTGCTGTTCCGCACCGCCGCCGCGCCCAGCCTGCTGCCGGGCCGCGTCGATGAAGCGATGCTGGCGCGCTGGCGCTATCACGAAGCCCTGTCGCTTGACCTGACCGCGCGCGATCGCTCGTCGATCTATGGCGGCGTCCACCTCTACGAACTGGCATGAGCACGATACTCACCCGCCCCGCAACGGGATCGCACGGCGCGTTGATGGATTCGATCTATCGCCGCCAGCGCCACATCTATGACGCGACGCGCAAGTACTACCTGTTCGGGCGCGATACGCTGATCGACCGGATGGGCTGCGCGCCGGGCCAGAGCGTGCTGGAAGTGGGCTGCGGCACCGGCCGCAACCTGGCCCGAATCGGATCGCGCTGGCCGTGGGTGCGGCTGCACGGCTTCGACATATCGGCGCATATGCTGGAAACGGCGGAAGCCCGGTTGGGCACCGATGCGCGGCTGGCGTTGGGGGATGCGACCCACTTCGATCCCGCCGCCCTGTTCGGCATCAGCCAGTTCGACCATGTGATGATTTCCTTCGCGCTTTCGATGATCCCGGACTGGCGGGCGGCGATCGATCAGGCGGCGCGTGTGCTGGCGCCCGGCGGCAAGCTCCATATTGTCGATTTCGGCGATCTCGGCGGACTGCCCCGCCCTTTGCGCGCCTTGCTCAACGCCTGGCTGGCCCATTTTCACGTCCAGCCCCGGCTCGATCTGGTAGAAAGTGCCGAAACGGTGGCGCAGGCGCGCCGGCTCACGGTCCGCACGAGACGCGGTCCGCTCGGCTACTACCGTATCGTCACGCTGCGCCGGCCGGACACGGACTGAGCCTCGAATACCAGTTGCATTTGACAATTTATCCCGCTGTCCACAGTCTCCCGGCCTGAAACGGGTGGAGAGGACAACGATGCAACAGGCAATGCTGGCGCCCGCCGCCGTTCTGGTGGCGTGGTCGCTGATCATGCTGGGCTGGGCCGCGGCGACGCGCCTGCCGGCCCTGTCGCGGATCGGTGGAATGGCCAACGCCAAGCCGGGCGGTCGCGGACAGGATCTGGAAGGCGTGCTGCCGCCGGTGGTGAACTGGAAATCGCACAACTACACGCACCTGATGGAGCAGCCGACGCTGTTCTACGCGGTGGTCGCGATCCTGGCCATCGTCGGGGCCGATCGGATCGATGTGGGGCTGGCCTGGGGCTATGTCGGCCTGCGCGTGGTCCATTCGCTGTGGCAGGCGACGGTCAACCGCGTTCCGGTGCGCTTCACGCTGTTCAGCCTTTCCACGTTCTGCCTGATCGGCCTGACGATCCGGGCCGTGCTGGCGACGGTTGTCATCTAACGCGCAAATTCAAAAGAGGGGGAGAATGCCAATGATCGGAATGACCATCCTGAAACCCGTGGTCCTGCTCGCGGCCTGGACCATGGTGATGTGGCTGTGGATGTACGCCACGCGCATCCCGGCAATGAACGCGGCGAAAATCGACAGCGCCACCCTCACGGGCGGCACCGGCAAGGATCTCGATGCGGTGCTGCCGTCCAAGGTCCAGTGGATCGCCCACAACTACAACCACCTGCACGAAGCACCGACCGTGTTCTACGCCGTGGCGCTGGTGCTGGCGATCACGGGCCACGGCGATGGCCTGAACGCCACGCTGGGCTGGAGCTATGCCGGCCTGCGCGTGGTGCACAGCCTTGTGCAGGCGACGGTCAACCGCGTGCTGGTGCGTTTCGCGCTGTTCGCGCTGTCGACATTCGTGCTGATGGCGCTGGTCGTCCACGCCGCGATGGCGGTGTTCTGACCCGTCAATCCTTAAGAAACAGGCTGGCCAGTTCGACATGGATCGACCAACGGAACTGCCCCACCGGGCGCAGTTCGGCCAGCCTGTATCCTCCGGCGATCAGCGTGGCCGCATCACGCGCCCAGCTTGCCGGGTTGCAACTGACATAGACCACGCGCGGCACGCGGCTTTCGGCGATCTGCGCCACCTGCTCGCGCGCGCCGGCGCGCGGGGGATCGAGCAGCACCGCGCCGAAGCGATCGAGTTCCTCGGACCGCAGCGGGTTGCGGAACAGATCGCGGTGCAGCGCGTGGACCGGCCGCCCGTTCATCCGCGCGGCGGACTGGCAAGCCAGGTGCGCATCGCGCGCGGCTTCGGCCGCCAGCACCTTGGTGCCCGGCCCGGCAAGGGCAAAGGCGAAGGTCCCCAGCCCGGCGAAGAGATCGGCCACCGTCCGCGCATCGCCCAGCCATGCGCGCGCGGCCGACACCAGCGCATCTTCCCCGTCCTGCGTGGCCTGGAGAAAGCCGCCCGGTGGTAGCGCGACCGGGGTTCCGCCCAGCGTGATGGTAACCGGCTCCGGCTCCCACACCGTTTCGGGGCCATAGCCGGAATCGAGCGTCAGGCGCGCAAGGCCATTGTCGCGCGCGAAATCCAGCAGCGCCTCGGTCTGCCGCAGACCCTCGGCGACCAAGCCCTGCAGCCCCACCGAGACGCCCTGATCGGCCAGCGCCAGTTCGATGTCGACCGCGAGCTTGCGATCGTTCCAGCCTTCCAGCAGCTTGCGCAACGGCGCTACCAGAGCGAACAGCGGCGGTGCCAGAACCGCGCATTCGCGCATGTCGACGATCCGGTGCGATCCCTGTTCGCGGAACCCAAGCACCACGCGCCGGCCGATCGCCTGCGCATGCAGCGTCGCGCGGCGGCGCGTGTGCGGCGGGGAAAGGTGCGCGGGCAGGATCGCTTCGGCCTCAAGCCCCTGACCCCGCGCCGCGCCGACGACGCGATCCTGCACGTAGTCCACCAACGCCTTTTCGGAGAGGTGCTGCAACTGGCAACCACCGCACGCGGGAAAGTGGCGGCAGGCGGGATCGACATGCTCCGGTCCCCGCGTCAACGTGCCATCGGTTTCCAGCGCGTCTCCCGGAGCGGCGAGCGCTACATAGCGCCCGTCAGCGGTCGCGCCTTCGCCCTTCGCGGCAACGCGCACGATCACGGCCCGGCCGGTCATGCGATCGCTGCCCGCACGGCCAGCCGCGTCGCGCGGGCCAGATCGAGCGCGGTAAAGGCAGGGCCGGCCAGCTGAGCTGCCTCACCGTGCAGCCAAAGCCCCTCCTGCGCGGCTTGCACGGCATCACCGTGCATCGCCAGCCGGCTCGCGATAATCCCGGCGAGCACATCCCCCGATCCAGCCACGGCGAGCCAACTCGGCGCGCGGGGCGCGAGCGTGACCGAGCCATCGGGGGCCGCGATCAGGCTATCCGGTCCCTTGAGCAGCACCACAGCGCCGCTCGCACGCGCCAGTGCAACCGCGCGGTCCCGCCGAAGGCCGTCGCCGGACAGGGCGAAGGCGCGTTCCAGCGCCGCCATCTCGCCCTCGTGCGGCGTCAGCACGCAGGCCGCGCGCAAGGGCAGGTCCGGTCCCAGCAGCATCAGCGCATCGGCATCGATCACCGTGGGCAAGCCGCGCGAAACCACCGCGCCCAAACGCGCGCGGGCGGTCTGCCCCCGGCCCAGCCCCGGCCCGACCAGCAGCGCCGCGATCCGTTCATCGGCGATGCCCGTGGCAACGTCTTCCACGCAGACCAATTCGGGCGGCACGCCATCCGGCCGCCAATCGGCCAGCAGGCGCACATAGCCCGCGCCCGCCCGCAGCGCCGCTTCGGCCGAGAGGAGAGGCGCGCCGGGCATCTCGCCGCCGACGATGGCCAGCAGACCGCGCCGGTACTTGTGGGAATCGGCGGGCGGCGCGTGGAGCACCGGCTTGTCCAGCACCACCGCCGCGCCCGGCATCGCCGCCACGCCGATATCGACCAGCCGCAGGTGCCCCATCCCCGCCACCGCTGGCATCGCGAAATGCGCGTGCTTCCACGCGCCCAGCGCCACAGTCAGGTCCCAGTCCGGCAGTCCCTCGTTCAACGATCGCCCACTGTCGCTTTCCACCCCGCTCGGCAGATCGGCCGTGATCCTGACATGATGCGCCGCCGCCAGACGGCGCAGCAGCGCAAGAAGATCGTCGGGCAGCGCGCGCGTCAGGCCGCTGCCGAACAGGCAATCGACAAATACCTCGCCATGCACGGCCGCGTCCGGCCCCAGCACCGTGCCGGTAAACAGACCACGCGCGTTGCGCGCGGCGTCCGTCCCCGGATCGCGCGCGGCGATCACGGTGACGGGGGTGCCGTGCTCCTGCAAATGGCGCGCGATGACGTAGCCGTCGCCACCGTTGTTGCCCGGTCCGCACAGTACGGTCACCGGGCGGCCCGCCGCGATCCGGCGGACATATTCGCCCGCACCGCGCCCGGCCACGTCCATCAGCGCTTCCACGCTGGTGCCAGTGGCGATCAGCGCTTCCTCGGCCGCGCGCATCTGCGCGACGGTGAGCACCTGCCTCAGGACGGATGCACGGTGTTGCGGCATGGTTGGCCCCGCCCCCCTTCAACCCTGCCGGCGCGCTCAGCCGCGCGCGGCGGGCTTGAGCTGCGAAATGTCGCGCACCGCGCCCTTCGCAGCGCTGGTGGTCATCGCGGCATAGGCCTGCAACGCCACTGAAACCTTGCGCGCGCGCGGCTTCAGCGGCTTCCACGCGGCGTCGCCGGTGGCCTCCATCTCGGCACGGCGCGCCGCGAGTTCCGCGTCCGACACCGCCAGGCTGATCGTGCGCGCGGGGATGTCGATGTCGATGCGGTCGCCATTGCGGACCAACCCGATCGCGCCGCCTTCCGCCGCTTCGGGCGAGACGTGGCCGATCGACAGGCCCGACGTGCCACCCGAAAAGCGCCCGTCGGTGATCAGCGCGCAGGCTTTGCCCAGCCCCTTCGATTTGATGTAGCTGGTGGGGTAGAGCATTTCCTGCATGCCCGGCCCGCCTTTCGGCCCTTCGTAGCGGATCACCACGACATCGCCCGCCTTGACCTGACCGGTCAGGATCCCGGTGACGGCCGCGTCCTGGCTTTCGAACACCACCGCCGGCCCGGAGAACTTCAGGATCGATTCGTCGACTCCCGCCGTCTTCACGATGCAGCCGTCGAGCGCGATATTGCCAGTCAGCACCGCCAGACCGCCATCCTTGCTGAAGGCGTGTTCGGCCGACCGGATCACGCCGCTCTCGCGATCGAGATCGAGCGAATCCCAGCGGCGGTTCTGGCTGAACGCAGTCTGCGTGGGCACACCGCCGGGCGCGGCCTTGAAGAATTCCTGCACCGAAGGTGCGTTGGTGCGCGCGATGTCCCACTGGTTGAGCGCGTCGCCCAGCGTACGGCTGTGGACGGTCGGTAGGTCGGTGTTCAGCAGTCCCGCCCGGTCAAGCTCGCCCAGGATCGCGAAGATACCACCGGCGCGGTGGACGTCCTCCATGTGAACATCGGCCTTTGCCGGCGCCACCTTCGACAGGCAGGGCACCCGGCGCGAGAGGCGATCGATGTCCGTCATGGTGAAATCGACGCCCGCTTCCTGCGCGGCGGCCAGCAGGTGCAGCACGGTGTTGGTCGAACCGCCCATCGCGATGTCGAGGCTCATCGCGTTCTCGAATGCGGCGAAGCTGGCGATCGCGCGCGGCAGCGCGGTCTCGTCCTCGTCCTCGTAGTACCGCTTGCACAAGTCCACCACCAGGCGGCCGGCCTCGCGGAACAGACGCTCGCGATCGGCGTGAGTCGCCAGCGTGGACCCGTTGCCCGGCAGCGACAGCCCCAGCGCCTCGGTCAGACAGTTCATCGAATTAGCGGTGAACATGCCCGAGCACGAACCGCAGGTGGGGCAGGCGGACCGTTCGATCGTCTGCACTTCCTCGTCAGTGTAGGATTCGTCGGCAGCGGCGACCATCGCGTCGATCAGGTCCAGCGCGTGTTCCTTGCCGCGCAGCACCACCTTGCCCGCTTCCATCGGCCCGCCCGAAACGAACACCACCGGGATGTTGATCCGCATCGCCGCCATCAGCATGCCCGGCGTGATCTTGTCGCAGTTCGAGATGCACACCATCGCGTCGGCGCAATGGGCGTTGACCATGTATTCCACGCTGTCGGCGATCAGATCGCGGCTGGGCAGCGAATAGAGCATGCCATCGTGGCCCATGGCGATGCCGTCATCCACCGCGATCGTGTTGAATTCCTTGGCGACGCCGCCCGCTGCCTCGATCTCGCGCGCGACGAGCTGGCCCAGGTCCTTGAGATGGACGTGCCCCGGCACGAACTGCGTGAAGCTGTTCACCACCGCGATGATCGGCTTGCCGAAATCGCTGTCCTTCATCCCCGTCGCGCGCCACAGCCCCCGTGCCCCCGCCATGTTGCGACCATGGGTGGACGTGCGCGAACGATAGGCTGGCATGGGTACGAACTCCGGAAACTGACTCGAAAATCACAGGCTCAAACCTGCCACCTACTCCACGCGGGAAGGCCAGTCGAAGGATAATTTTCAAGGTCGGCCAGCGCGCTGACGCCCGGAATCCCTAGCTGATTTCAAGCGCAACCTGATTGGCGACGCGGGCCAGCAGTTCCGCCCAGCGCGCCTGCCCCTCCGCCGTGCCGATCTGGTCCTGCCGCACTTCCACCCCCAGATAGGGACGGCCTTCCGCTTCGGCATGGCGGTTCATCGTGGCGTTGAGCAGGCGGCCGGAATAGGGTTCCTGATCGCCCACGATCAGCCCCGCGGCCTCCAGCAGCGGAATCGCGACGCGCGCGGCGCGATCGTCCTCGTTGTAAAGCACGCCGATCTGCCACGGGCGCGGTTCGTCGCTGGTCGCCAGGCGCGGGGTGAAGCTGTGCAGCGAGAGGATCAGCGCGGCGGGCGCGGCATCGAGCGCATCGGCCAGCGCCGCGTGATAGGGCCGGAAGAACCGCGTCAGTCGCGCCTCGTGCCCCGCATGATCCAGCGCGTTGCCAGGAATGGCATGCCCGTCGCTGGCGATGGGGATGACGGCGGGCGCGTGTTCATCCCGGTTGAAATCACAGACGAGCCGACTGACGTTGCCAAGGAACGCGGCGATGCCCGGCCGCTCCACCATGCGTTCGGCAATGCCGGCGACGCCGATATCCACCGCGATGTGCTGGTCGAGCAGCGCGGGGTCGATGCCAAGGTCGATGCCATCGGGCACGCGGTTGGAGGCATGGTCCGATACCACCATGATGCCACCGAAGCGCGGCGTGCCGAGCAGGCGGAAGGCGTCGGTCATCTCAAGGCTCCCGCCAAGGTCCACCAACCGGGCCGGCGGGTTGCAATCGATCGCGCCGCCGCATCGCGCGCCGTGCTGGTTTCGAACAGCGCAAAGCACGTCGCGCCCGAGCCGGACATGCGGGCAAGACGTGGGCCAGTTGCCTGAAGCGCGGCCAGCACGTCGGCAATCTGCGGGTGCAACGCCACGGCCGGCATTTCCAGATCGTTGCGCGCATTACCCCAGTTGGCAACGTCCAGCGCGCCCCGGTCGATGCCGTCCCACGCGGCGAAGACCGGGCCGGTGGGGCAGGCAACGCGCGGATTGACCAGCAGCACCGGCAATCCGGCCAGGGCGCTGCCGTCTATAGGCGTGAGCTTCTCCCCCACGCCTTCGCCATGCACGGTTTGCGAAGCGACACAGGCGGGTACATCGGCGCCGAGGTCTGCCGCGATGTCGGAAGGACGCACATGGTCCGGCCCCAGCCGCCACATCCGCGCGAGCAGGCGCAGGGCTGCCGCCGCGTCTGCCGATCCACCGCCGATACCGGCGGCGATGGGCAAGCGCTTGTCCAGCGTGAACGCCGCGCCGCCCCGGAAGCCGTTGCGGTCGGCAAGCATCCGTGCGGCGCGCAGGACGAGGTTGTCGTCGCCGTTTGACAGCCCATCGGCGAACGGACCGGTGATCGTGAGCGAGAACGCGTCAGCCGGTTCGGCGGTCAGTTCGTCGCCCGCGTCCACGAAGGCGAACAGCGTCTCCAGTTCGTGATAACCATCAGCCCGGCGCCGCCGCACGTGGAGCGCGAGATTGAGCTTGGCATAGGCGGTTTCACGCATCGTCATGCCTCCCCGTCAAGGGGAGGGGGACCATCCGCAGGATGGTGGAGGGGCACTCGCGCTTTCGCGGCAAGCCTTGCCGAACGCTCTTCACAAACAACGACAATCCGCGTCACCACAAGATTCAGATCTTCCAGCACCACTCTGGCAGGAATTCTGAGCGTCGCGATACCCTGCGATCGTAAAAAATGCGAGCGGACAGCATCATGATCGATCCGACCGGCCGCATCGTGAACCGCACCATCGATTTCGATCGCAAGGCGCAAGCGCGCGCAATAGAAATCCACGATATAGCTTCCGGCCGGATGCTGGCGGCGAAATTTGAAGCCGCCAGGCCGAAGGCGCAGGGCTCTCCACAGGATAACCTCGGGCAGGGTCATCTCGCTACGCAGTTTCCGCGCGAGTTTGACTGTCCGCCCGGGTCCGGTGACCATGCCCGTGCCCCTCCGCCATCCTGCGGATGGTCCCCCTCCCCATAACGGGGGGGACCTAAATCACATATTCGGATAGTTCGGCCCGCCGCCGCCTTCGGGCGTTACCCAGTCGATGTTCTGCGTCACGTCCTTGATGTCGCAGGTCTTGCAGTGGACGCAGTTCTGCGCGTTGATCTGCAGGCGCGGTTCGCCTTCCTCGACGCCGACGAACTCATAGACGCCCGCCGGGCAATAGCGCTGCTCCGGCCCGGCATAGAGCGGCAGGTTGATCCGCGTCGGCACGGTCGGGTCCTTCAGCACGAGGTGGCACGGCTGGTCCTCCTCGTGATTGGTATAGGAGAACGAAACCGAGGTCAGGCGGTCGAAGCTGATCACGCCATCGGGCTTGGGATAGGCGATCGGCTTGAACAGATCGGCGCGCTGCGTCGCTTCGGCATCCTTGTGGTGCTTGAGCGGCTTCCACAGGCCGAAGCCGGCAATCGTGCGCAGCCACATGTCCGTGCCGGCCAGCACGGTGCCGAGTTCGCCGCCGAACTTGGCGATCAGCGGCTGGGCGTTCTGCACCTTCTTCAGTTCGGTGGCGATCCAGCTTTCGCGCACGGCCGCGTCGTATTCGGCCATCGCGTCCTTCTCGCGCCCGGCCGCGATCGCGGCGGCGGCGGCTTCGGCCGCGAGCATGCCGCTCTTCATCGCGGTGTGGCTGCCCTTGATGCGCGGCACGTTGACGAAGCCGGCCGAGCAGCCGATCAGCGCGCCGCCGGGGAACGCCAGCTCCGGCACGGACTGCCAGCCCCCTTCGTTGATCGCCCGCGCCCCATAGGACACACGGCGGCCACCTTCCAGGATCTTGCGGATTTCCGGGTGCTGCTTCCAGCGCTGGAACTCTTCGAACGGATAGACATAGGGGTTGGCGTAATCGAGCGCGGTGACGAACCCGAGCGCGACCTGGTTGTTCGCCTGATGATAGAGGAACCCGCCGCCCCAAGTGTTGCTTTCCGAAAGCGGCCAGCCCTGCGTGTGCAGCACGCGGCCCGGAACGTGCTTTTCGGGATCGATGTCCCACAGTTCCTTGATGCCGATGCCATAGACCTGCGGTTCGCAGTTCCGCTCCAGATCGAAGTGCTGCTTCAGTCGCTTGGTCAGATGCCCGCGCGCGCCTTCGGCAAAGAAGGTGTACTTGGCGTGCAATTCCATGCCGGGCTGGTAATCGGCCTTCTTCTCGCCATCGCGGCCCACGCCCATGTCGCCGGTGGCCACGCCCATGACCGCGCCGTTCTCGTCGAACAGCACTTCGGCCGCCGGGAAGCCGGGGAAGATTTCGACGCCCAGTTCCATCGCCTGTTCGGCCAGCCAGCGGCACAGGTTGCCCAGACTGCCGGTGTAGTTGCCGTGGTTCGACATGAACGGCGGCATCGGCCAGTGCGGAATCGCCATCTTGCCGGTGCGGGTCAGCACCCAGTGCCAGTTGTCGGTGACGGGCGTTTCCGCCATCGGGCAGCCTTGCTCGCGCCATTCGGGCAGCAGTTCGTCCAGCGCCTTCGGATCGACCACCGCGCCCGACAGGATATGCGCGCCGATCTCCGACCCCTTTTCCAGGAGGCAGACGGAAATCTCGGGATTGATCTGCTTCAGGCGGATGGATGCCGCCAGCCCGGCCGGACCGCCGCCGACGATGACGACGTCATAAGGCATCGATTCCCGTTCGCTCATTCCCCTGCTCCGTGTTCTTAATTGCGCGCTGAACGTGTTAGTGCCTTGAAAGCTGCCTTGTGCAAGGTCAAGACCGCAAGCACTGTCCCATGGAATAATGCAGAGACCTGATGGCGGAAAGCATCGCGGATATTCGTGCTCGGACGCCAGCGCTCGTTGCCGCCGCCTTCGACTGGTGGCGCGACGCGGGTGTGGATTGCGCCTTCGTCGATGATCCGCAGGACTGGCTCGCCGAAGCCCACGCCCGCGCTCAAACGGAAAAGGGAGACGCTCGACCGGCACCAGTCCGAAAAGCGCCCGAAACGCCGGCTGTGGTCGAAATTCCGCGCGTGGGCGGCCCGCGCGATCAGTGGCCGGCAACACTGGCGGAGTTCCCTTCGTGGTGGCTTTCGGAACCATCGCTGGCTCCCGCCGGCCTGCCGCGCGTGCCCCCCGCCGGCCCTGCGCAGGCCGGTCTGATGGTGCTGGTGGCGATGCCCGAAGAGGACGATAGCGAGGCGCTGCTATCCGGGCGCGCGGGCCGGTTGCTCGACGCGATGCTGGCCGCGATGGGCCTGTCCCGCGCGCAGACCTACATCGCGGCCGCGTTGCCGGCCCGAATCGCCGCGCCGGACTGGACCCGCCTGGCGGAAACGGGAATGGGCGCCATTCTGGCGCACCATGTCACCCTGGCGGCGCCGCGCAGGATGCTTGTGTTCGGGAGATCGGGCATTTCAACGCTGATGGGCAACGATTCACCGAATAATGCTGCGAATTTGGACTCGTTTAACCATGACGGAGGCAGGGTTCCGGCGGCTTCGGCCCATGACCTTGAAGCGATGCTGGCGCGGCCGGCGCTCAAGGCGGGCATTTGGAGCCGCTGGCTTGAATGGACGACGGACGGGGACTGAACCTTGGTGATCAACAGGCGCCTCACCCGCGCAGCCCTTCTGGGATTGGCGGCGGTGGCCGGCTCGATGGCGGGCACGATGCCCGCGCACGCCAACAGCGCGGCGGTCGACTATTTCCGCAGCCGCGCGGATCGAACTGCCGTTCCCTCGCTGCTGAGCCAGGACGACCGCCAGTATTACCGTGACCTGTTCGGCGCGATCGAGCGCGAGGATTGGGCGTCGGTCCAGTCGATGTTCGTCAAGCGCGCCGATGGTCCGCTCCATGCGGTCGCCCGCGCGCAATTCTACCTCGCCGCCTCGTCGCCGCGCATCGAACTCGATTCGCTGAACCAGCTGCTGGCGCAGGCCCCGGAACTGCCGTGGGCCGAACAGATCGGCCGGCTGGCGATCAAGCGTGGCGCCACCGCCCTGCCCGTGCCGCTGCCCAGCACGCAGCAGCTTTTCGCGATGCCTTCGGTATCCAAGCGCATCCGCCCCCGCTCGATCGCCGATGGCACGATGCCGGATTCGGTCGCCAGCGCGATCCAGCTCCGGATCAAGAATGATGATCCGATGGGCGCCAAGGTCCTGCTCGACGGCATCGATGCCTCGCTATCGTCCGACGCGCGCGCCGAATGGCGCCAGAAGGTCGGCTGGGCGTTCTACATCGAAAATCAGGATGCCGATGCCCGCGCGGTGTCGCTGAGCGCGGTTGAAGGCTCCGGCCCGTGGATTGCCGAGGCGCTGTGGACGGCAGGGCTTGCAAGCTGGCGCATGGACGATTGCCTTGCCGCCGCCGATAGCTTCGAAAAGGCCGCCGGGCAGGCCCAGAATCAGGAACTCTCCTCGGCCGCGCATTACTGGGCCAGCCGCGCGTGGCTACGTTGCCGCAAGCCCGAAAAGGTGACAGCGGCGTTGCGCGCCGCCGCCCGCAGCCGCGATACGCTCTATGGGATGATGGCCGCCGAGGCGCTGGGGCTGCGCGAAGGCCAGCTCGCCACCACGCCCGATTTCAGCAACGATGACTGGCAGAAGCTGCGCGCGGTCAACAACGTGCGCTTGGCCGTGCAGCTGGCCGAGATCGGCCGCGATGGCCTGGCGGACGAAGTGCTGCGCTATCAGGCGCGGATCGGCGATCCTGGTCTCTATGCCCCGCTGTCGCGCCTCGCGCGCGATCTGGGCCTGCCCTCCACGCAATTGTGGATGGCCTACAACGCCCCGGCCGGCGCGCGGGCCGATGAAGCCGCGCGCTTCCCCGCGCCGAAGTGGGCGCCGGCCAACGGTTGGAAGGTCGATCCGGCGCTGGTCTTTGCCCATTCGCTGCAGGAATCGAACTTCCGCACCGCCGTCACCAGCCCGGCCGGCGCGCGCGGGCTGATGCAGGTGATGCCCGGCACCGCGCGCGACATGGCGCGGAACGATCCGGCGATGGCGGGGCGTGACCGCCAGCTCGATCAGCCCGACGTCAACCTTGCCTTCGGCCAGACCTACCTCACCCAGCTGCGCGATTCGGGCGCGACAGGCGGGCTCCTGCCCAAGGTCATGGCCGCGTACAACGCCGGACCGCTGCCGATCGCGCGCTGGAACACCGAAATCCACGATGGCGGCGATCCGCTGCTGTGGATGGAGTCGATTCCCTACTGGGAGACGCGGGGCTACGTCGCCATCGTGATGCGCAATTACTGGATGTATGAGCGGCAGGCGGGCGGTCCCTCCGACAGCCGGATCGGGCTTGTGCAAGGCCTTTGGCCCAAGTTCCCCGGGCTTTCGGGCGCGGAGAACGTGCGGGTCGCCTATAATGGCCATTGATCCCTCGCGCACGTTCAAGCCGATCAACATCGCCCTGCTCACCGTGTCCGACACGCGCGGGCCGGAAGACGATACCTCGGGTGACATCCTTGCCGGGCGCATTGCCGGCGCCGGTCACACCCTGGCCGCCCGCGCCATCGAGAAGGACGACGCCGCCCGCATCGCCGAGCGACTGAACACCTGGATCGACGATCGCGCGATAGACGCGGTGGTCATCACCGGCGGCACGGGCCTCACCGGCCGCGACGTGACGCCCGAAGCGCTCGACCGCGTGAAGACGCGCGACATTCCGGGCTTCGGCGAACTGTTCCGCTGGATCAGCTACAAGACCATCGGCACCAGCACGATCCAGTCGCGCGCCTGCGCGGTGGTGGCGCGCGGGACGTACATCTTCGCCCTGCCCGGGTCCAACGGCGCGGTGAAGGACGGCTGGGACGGCATCCTGGCCGAACAGCTCGACAGCCGGAACCGCCCCTGCAATTTCGTGGAACTGATGCCGCGCCTGCTGGAAGTCTGAGCGCCTGGATTGCAGCCCGCGCCAGCGGTTGCGCTTGTTCTTTTTATGTTCTATTTTGCGAGAATGGCCCGTTCCGTTCCCATTCACGGCCGAGGCGCGCAATCGGGCGCCGTGCCGACGCGCTTCGGCCTGGCCACGCGCGAGGAGGATGGGGACTGGCTTGACGCGCGCGAAGGGATAGACGGCGCGCCGGGCAAGCTGCGGACCACGGTGATCGATCTGCACCCCAAATCGATCGTCACGTTCAACACATCGCCCGACATCGCCTTTGACCGTTCGCTCAATGCCTATGCCGGCTGCGAGCACGGCTGCATCTACTGCTATGCGCGGCCGAGCCATGCCTATCACGATCTGTCCCCCGGCCTCGATTTCGAAACGAAACTGTTCGCCAAGCCGCAGGCCGCGGACCTCTTGCGCAAGACGTTCGCCAAGCGGGGATACCGCCCCCGGCCGCTGGCCATGGGGACCAATACCGATCCCTATCAGCCGATCGAGGCGCGCTATCGCATCACGCGGCAGGTGCTGGAAACCTGCCTGGAAACACGCCATCCGGTGACGATCACCACCAAGTCGGCCCGCGTGCTGGACGATCTGGACCTGCTGGCCGAACTGGCGCGCCACCGGCTGACCGCCGTGAGCATCTCGGTGACGAGTCTCGATCCGCACCTGTCCCGCCTGCTGGAACCGCGCGCCTCAGCCCCCGCCAAGCGGCTGGCCGCGCTGGGCAGGCTGGTGGAAGCGGGCGTGCCAGCGCATGTCTCGGTCGCGCCGGTCATCCCTTCGATCACCGATGAATTCATGGAAGGCATTCTCGAACGCGCCGGCACGCTGGGCGTGCGGTCAGCCAGCTGGATCATGCTGCGCCTGCCGCACGAAGTGGCGCCGCTGTTTCGCGAATGGCTGTCCGTCCACTTCCCCGATCGCGCGGGCAAGGTCATGGCCATCGTGCAGGACGTGCGCGACGGGCGGGACAACGATCCCGGTTTCTTCACCCGGATGAAGCCGCAGGGGGTGTGGGCCGACCTGATCCGCACCCGCTTCCGCCTGGGCTGCAAGCGCGCGGGGATAGGCCGCATGGATATCGATCTCGATTGTTCGGCCTTCCGCCCGCCCAGCGTGGATGGGCAGCTCAGCCTTCTCTAGGGCGTTTAGGTTTTTTACAAACTCACCATCGTCATTGCGAGGAGACAAAGTCGACGAAGCAATCCAGAGTCACGCTCAAGCCGCTCTGGATTGCTTCGCTACGCTCGCAATGACGAACGCGTAAGGTGAAAGTGTGCAAGCGACATAATCGACTTCTCTAGGGTCATTAGGCACGTTCCGCCGGTTCGTAGCGCCGTTCGCCGGTCAGCGGATCGTACCAGACCTCGATGATCGCGCCCGTCTCGTGATCGATCTCGCGCTCGCCGGTGCGCTGCCACTGGCCGTGCGGAGAGCGCCTGCGTCCGCGATAGCCGGCGTCGAACACGGTGCCGATCACGATCAGCGCGGCGAACACGAACAGACCGGCTCCGCCCCCGGTGCTGCCTTCGAGCGCCACGCCGCCGCATACCATCGCGACCGCCAGCACCAGCGCGGCGATGCGGCCATTGCGCGTCATTGCGGTTTCAGCCTCACCGCCGTGCCATAGGCGACGACTTCGTTCATCGTCTGCCCGATCGATCCGGAATCGAAGCGCATCATCACCACGGCATCAGCGCCCATCAGCCGCGCGTTCATCACCAGCCGATCGATCGCGTGCCGCCGGGTATCCTCCACCAGCGCCGAATATTCCTTGATCTCGCCACCCACAATCGAGCGCAAGCCGGCCAGGATGTTCCCGCCCAGCCCCCGGCTGCGCACGACCACGCCGAACACCTGTCCCAGCGCTTCCTGCACTTCGCGCCCGGCGACATTCTCCGTCGTGGTCACGATCATGCGCCTATCCTTTCGTCGATGAAAACCGCACCAGCCGGCTGTCCCGCACCGCCGCCTGGCGATGGACGACGACCGGCTTGTATTCGGGGTCCGTCACCATGGCGAGGAACGCCGCGGCATCGGGATAGCCCATGACGAACGTGGCATCCCACGGCCATTCCTCCGGCCCGGTGACGACGCACTCGAAATCGCCTTCCCAGACCATGCTCGCGCCCACTTTCGCCAGCACCGGCGCGATCGCGCGGTGGTATTCGGCATAGGCCTGCGCGCCCGTCCAGCCCTTGTCCGCCAGCGGATGCCCTGCGGGATAAGTCGCCTTGTCCTTGAAGCGGACAAGATTCAGCATCCGGATCGGCGTGTTGCGCGGCAGCGCCTTGAAGCGGTCGAAGTTGGCGCGGTCCGGATCGATGTAGTCCATGGCTCAGGCGGCCCACTGGAAATCGCGGAACTGGTCGCGCAGGTCCTTCTTGCTGATCTTGCCGGTGCCGGTGTGCGGGATCTCGTCGACGAACACGATGTCGTCGGGCACCCACCACTTGGCGACCTTGGTGGCCAGGAACGCGCGCAATTCATCGGACCCGACATCAGCGCCAGCCTTGCGCACCACGACCAGCAGCGGCCGTTCGTCCCACTTGGGGTGGAACACGCCGATCGCGGCAGCTTCGGCCACGGCGGGATGGCCGACGGCGGCGTTTTCCAGCTCGACCGAGCTGATCCATTCGCCGCCGGACTTGATGACGTCCTTGGTCCGGTCGGTCAGTTGCAGCGTGCCGTTGGGGTGGATCACCGCCACATCGCCGGTATCGAACCACTGGCCGGCGTCGACCGCTTCCTTTTCGCCCTTGAAGTAGCGCTTGACCACCCATGGCCCGCGTACCTGCAAGGCCCCGGCGGTCTTGCCGTCGCGCGGCAGGACGATATCCGAATCACCCAGATCGACGCAGCGCATCTCGACGCCGAACGGCACCCGGCCCTGCATCGCCTTGATGCCGACCTGCTCGGCAAAGTTCAGGTCGTCCCAGTCCCAGGTTTCGGTGCCGGTGGTGCCGATGGGCGAGGTTTCGGTCATGCCCCACGCGTGCGCCACGCGGATGCCTTCGCCCATGAAGCGCTCGATCATCGAGGACGGCATGGCCGAACCGCCGCAAACGACCTGCTTCAGGCTGGGCGGCATCCCCATGCCGGACCTGTCTATTTCCTGGAGAAAGGCCAGCCACACCGTCGGCACGCCGGCCGAAGCCGTCACCTTCTCGCGCCGGAACAGGTCGCACAGCACGGCCGCATCGTTCACCGCCGAATAGACGAACTTGGCCCCGGCCGCGGCGCCAGCCCACGGCAGGCCCCAGCTGGCCGCGTGGAACATCGGCACGATCGGCATCATCACCGTCCGCGCGTCCATGCCGAACACCGCCGGCTGCAGCGAGGAGATCGCGTGCAGCATGGTCGAGCGGTGCGTGTAGAGCACGCCCTTGGGATTGCCGGTGGTTCCGCTGGTGTAGCACAGCATGCACGGATCGTTCTCGTCGCCGTCCGCCCAGATGGCATGGCCGTTCTCGGCACCGATCCAGTCCTCGAAATGGATCGCGGGCTCATCGGAATCGAAGCAGACGTAGCGTTCGATCGTCGGCCAGCGCGGCTTCATCCGCTCCACGATCGGCGCGAACGCCTTGTCGAACAGCAGGACGCGGTCTTCGGCATGGGCCACGATATATTCCAGCTGGTCGTCGAACAGGCGCGGGTTGATCGTGTGCAGGATGCCGCCCGCACCCACCGCGCCATACCAGGTGACGAGGTGCCGGTGATGGTTCATCGCCAGCGTGGCGATGCGATCACCGGGCTGGATGCCGATCCGCTGCAGCGCCTGCGTCATTTTCAGCGCATCACGGCGAATGCCCGCCCAGGTGGTGCGGCTTTCCGTGCCATCGGCCCAGTGGCTGACGAGTTCGCGCGCACCATGTTCGCGCGCGGCATGGTCGAGCAGATGGGTAACGCGCAGCTTCCAATCCTGCATGGCTCCAAGCTGCATCGTTTTCCTCTCCCGGTTGTTCTATTCCACCAGCCGCAAGTGCCTTTCGGCACGCGCGGTCAGCGCCACATTGGCAAGCCCCTCGATGGGAATCAACCGTTC
Source organism: Novosphingobium sp. EMRT-2 (assembly GCF_005145025.1). Lineage (NCBI taxonomy): Bacteria > Pseudomonadati > Pseudomonadota > Alphaproteobacteria > Sphingomonadales > Sphingomonadaceae > Novosphingobium > Novosphingobium sp. EMRT-2. The sequence goes on from NZ_CP039695.1 coordinate 705,169, forward strand.
GATTAAATCGCTGTCGAGCCGGAAATCCCCGCCCAGCCGGATCAGGGGCTCCTTCGGGCTGCCCGTCCGCAGGCGTGCCAGCACTTCGCCTTTCGCGTCGCCGCCGCGTGGCAGCAGCATGGCCAGTTCCGAAATCGCCTCGGGCTTCGTTACATCGAGCTTCAGCTGCATCCGCGCCGCGCTGGTGACGGAGGACAGCGGGCGCGCGCCGCGCACCGTCACGCGGGGCGGCTCATCGGGGTTGGGCCGGTCCAGTTCGACATTCAGCAGCACGCAGGTTCCTTCGCGCGCCCACTGCACGAAGGAATCGACCAGTGCCTCCTCGAAGCACGAGGCGGAGAACAGCCCGCTGCTGTCGGAAAAATCGGCCATGACGAAGTCCTTGCCGCGCTTCGTCTTGCGCTTCTGGACGTTCTCCACCATCGCCGCCATCACCGCGCCGCTGCGCCCGCCCGCATCGCCGCCGCCCGACATCAGGCTGCCATAGGTGCGCGCGCCATTGGCGGAGGCAACCGCGCGGTATTCCTCCACCGGATGCGCGGCGAAATAGAACCCGAAGTTCTCGCGTTCGGCCGCCATCTGGTCGGCGCGGCTCCACGGCTTCGTCTCGGCCAGCCTGGTGGCGGGCACGGCGTGGTCATCGCCTCCGAACAGCCCGCCCTGCCCACTGGAGCGCGAGCGCGCAGCCTCGTCCGCCACGGCCATCAACAGTTCGGCGTTGGCGATCACTTGGGCGCGGTTCGGTTCCAGGCAATCGAGCGCGCCGCCGGCGGCCAGCGCTTCCAGCTGGCGCCGGTTCATCGATCCGGCGGGAATGCGGCGAAACAGGTCGTCCAGCGTTTCGAACCGGCCCTTGGCCTCGCGCTCGGCGACGATCGCTTCCATCGCCTTTTCGCCCACGTTGCGCAGCCCCGCCAGCGCATAGCGCACGGCATAGCCATCGTCGGTCCGCTCGACGGTGAATTCGGCAACGGAATGGTTGATATCCGGCCCGTGCAGCGCCACGCCGTTGCGCCGCATGTCGTCCACGAACACCGCCAGCTTTTCCGACTGGTGCATGTCGAAGCACATCGAGGCGGCGTAGAATTCGTGGGGATAGTGCGTCTTCAGCCAAGCCGTCTGATAGGCGAGCAGCGCATAGGCGGCGGCGTGCGACTTGTTGAAACCATAGCCCGCGAACTTGTCGATCAAGTCGAACAGCTCGTTGGCCTTGGCCGGCTCGATTGCCGAAACCTCCTTGCAGCCATCGACGAAGCGCTGGCGCTGGGCGTCCATTTCCGCCTGCACCTTCTTGCCCATGGCGCGGCGCAGCAGGTCGGCATCGCCCAGCGAATAGCCGGCCAGAATCTGCGCGGCCTGCATTACCTGTTCCTGATAGACGAAGATGCCATAGGTTTCGGACAGGATGCCGGCGAGCTTCTCGTGCGGGTATTCGATGCTCTCCAAGCCGTTCTTGCGCCGCCCGAACAGGGGGATGTTGTCCATCGGGCCGGGCCGATAAAGCGAGACGAGCGCGATGATGTCGCCGAAGTTGGTCGGCTTCACCGCCGCCAGCGTGCGCCGCATGCCTTCCGATTCCAGCTGGAACACGCCCACCGTATCGCCGGACTGGAGCAACCGGTACACGTCGGCATCGTCCCACGGCAGCGTGGACAGGTCGATCGCGATCCCGCGCTTGCCCAGCAGGTCCACCGCCTTGCGCAACACCGACAGCGTCTTGAGGCCCAGGAAGTCGAACTTCACCAGCCCCGAATCCTCGACATGCTTCATGTCGAACTGGGTCACCGGCATGTCCGAACGCGGATCGCGGTAGAGCGGGACGAGCTGCGCCAGCGGCCGGTCGCCGATCACCACGCCGGCGGCATGGGTGGAGCTGTTGCGCGGCAGACCTTCCAGCTGCATGGCAAGATCGATGAGCCGCTTGACCTCGGGATCGCGGTCGTATTCGCGCTTCAGTTCCGCCACGCCGTTCAGCGCGCGCGGCAGTGGCCAGGGGTCGGTCGGATGGTTGGGCACCATCTTGCACAGCCGGTCCACCTGGCCGTAGCTCATCTGCAGGATACGGCCGGTATCGCGCAGCACCGCGCGGGCCTTCAGCTTGCCGAAGGTAATGATCTGCGCGACGTGATCGTCGCCGTACTTCTGCTGGACGTAGCGGATCACTTCGCCGCGCCGCGTTTCGCAGAAGTCGATATCGAAGTCCGGCATCGACACGCGCTCGGGATTGAGGAAGCGTTCGAACAGCAGCCCCAGCCGGATCGGATCGAGATCGGTGATGGTCAGCGCCCAGGCCACGAGCGAGCCGGCGCCGGACCCGCGCCCCGGCCCCACCGGAATCGAATGCTCCTTGGCCCACTTGATGAAGTCGGCAACGATCAGGAAGTAACCGCCAAAGCCCATGCGGTTGATGATCCCGATCTCGAACTCCAGCCGCGCGCGGTAGTCGAGCACTTCCTGAAACACGCCCGCTTCGACGAGCAGCGGAAAGTCGCCGGCGGCCAGTTCCGCGTCCGGCCCGGCGCACAGCACTTGCGCCAGTTCGGCATGGCAGGCTTCGGGGTAGTACGGCTGCAACCGCGCGACCAGGCCGGTGCGCGAATCCTCGGCGCACATCCGCGCCTCGCCTTCCTTGTCGCCGGCCAGGCTGGGCAGGATCGGCTTGCGCTTGGGCGGCATGAACGCGGTGCGCTGCGCCACCACCAGCGTGTTCTCCAGCGCCTCGGGCACGTCGGAGAACAGCTGCTCCATGATCTCCGCCGGCTTGATCCACCATTCCTGCGAGGAACGTGGGCGATCGGCGCTGTCGACATGCGTCGAACTGGCGATGCACAGCATGGCATCGTGCGCGGCGTAGAACGTGCGCTCGGCGAAGCATGCCGGATTGGTGGCGATCAGCGGCAGATCGCGGGCATAGGCCAACTCGATCAGTGCTTCCTCGCCCGCTTCCTCCACCTTGTCCCCCCGCCGCACGAGTTCGAGGTAGAGCCGGTCGGGAAACAGTTCCTGCAGCCGATCGCAATAGGCATGGGCCGCCGGCATCTGCCCTTCGGCCAGCAGCCGCGTCAGCGCGCCTTCCCCGCCCGCCGTCAGGCACAGCAGGCCATCGGTGTGACCCACAAGGTCCGCCAGCACGACATGCGGCGCGAACTCCAGCGGGCGTTCCAGGTGCGCCCGGCTGACGAGATGGCAGAGGTTGTCGTATCCCGTCGCATCCTGCGCGTAGAGACCCAGCCAGTCGATCGTCGGCGCCTGCGCCCCGAAGCCCGGCGCAGCCCCTTCGCGTTCAGGGCGCGCCACGGCCAGCATCGTGCCGATCACCGGCTGCACGCCCACGTCCTTGCACGCCTTGGCGAAGGCGACGCTGCCGTAAAGCCCGTTGCGATCGGAAATGGCGATCGCCGGAAAGCCCCGCTCGGCCGCCGTCTTGGCGATCATCTTCGGGTCGATCGCGCCGTCGAGCATCGTATAGGACGAGAAAATGCGAAGCGGAACGAACGGGGCGTGAGGCATAGTTCCGAATATGCCCCCCGTTCGCCGCCTAACCAAGAGCGCCGCGCGCGCTTCCCACCGAAAAATCCGCCCTGCCACCTCCATCGTGACGCGCATCACTTGGTTTGCAACGCTGCCAGGACTATCCTGCGGCAAAGAAGGTCAAAAAGGTCGCGTGAGTTTCGCCCGATAGGAAAGGACGCGGAAATGACCGACACGCCCGAACTGCCTCAGGCAGACGACCGCAGCATCGTGGAGCGCGCCAAGGCGATCTTGCTTAAGCCCGCGAACGAATGGCCCCGGATCGCGGCCAGCGCCGAAACGCCGGGCGACATGATCACCCGCTATGCCATGCCACTGGCCGCCATAGGCCCGCTGGCGGCGTTCGTTCACGGGCAGGTATTCGGTTACGGCGCGCTGGGGTTAAGCTGGAAGCCGGGCCTCGTGGCCGGCCTCGGCAGCGCCGTGGCGACGTACGTGCTCGGCCTCGTCGGCGTGATCGTGCTGGCGCTGATCGCGGACTGGCTGGCGCCGAAGTTCTCCGGGGTCTCGAACCGCACCGCCGCGTTCAAGCTGGTGGTCTATGGCTCCACCGCCGCCTGGCTGGCGGGGATTGCCCAGCTTCTTCCCGGACTGGGGCTGCTCGGCCTGGCCGGGCTCTACAGCCTCTACCTCTACTACCTCGGCGCAACGCCGGTAATGAAAGTCCCGCAGGACAAAGCCGCCGGATATACGGCAGTCACGATCGCCTGCGCCGTGGTGCTCTATCTCGTGATCGGGGGCGTTTCCGGTGCGTTCCTCACCATGATGGGATCGGGCGCGGCGATCACGGCGCCGGATAGCGGCAAGGTGTCAGGCGCGCTTAGCATTCCGGGCGTGGGCAAGGTCGATCTCGACAAGGTTCAGCAGGCGGCCGACCAGATGGAGGCGCAATCGAAGGGCGAGGCGAAGGCCGTGGCGCCCGATGCGTTGAAAGACCTGCTTCCCGCCGCGATCGGTCCTTTCCAGCGCACGGGCGTGGAGAGCGGCGCGGTTGGCGGACTCGGCAGCAATGCCACCGGCACCTATGAAAACGGCGACAAGCGCTTCACCCTGCGCATCACCGACATGTCCGCCGTTGGTGCGCTGGCCGGGCTTGGCGCGGCAATGGGCGTCAGCCAAAGCAAGGAAGATGCCGACGGCTATGAACGGACGGGCGTGGTCAACGGGCAGATGCAATCCGAAAAATGGAACAAGACCGACCATCGCGGCTCGTTCGGCCATGCCATCGCTAACCGCTTCATGGTCGAGGCCGAAGGCGATGCGGACAGCATCGATCAGTTGAAAGCGGCCGTCGCGACGGTCGATGCCGGCAAGCTGGCGGGCCTGGGGGGTCAATGACCGCCTAAAGCAGGGCGACCGTGATCCTTATGGACTGCCCACCCCAGCCCCTCCCGCTTGCGGGAGGGGAGTGATATCTGCGCCGTCGCAGGCGGCGTTAGTAGCAGCGGGGTGAGCTTTGTCTGCAAGCGATACGATCGCCTACAGTAGCGCTTCGATGTCCTTTTCCAACGCTTCCGGCTTGTCGGTAGGGGCGTAGCGGCGCACCACCTTGCCCTCGCGGTTGATGAGGAACTTGGTGAAGTTCCACTTGATCCCCTTGGTGCCCAGCACGCCGGGCGCCTCCGCCTTCAGCCACTGGTATAGCGGCGTGGCATCGTCGCCGTTGACGTCGATCTTGGCCATCAACGGGAAACTGACCCCGAAATTGACCTTGCAGAAGCTTTCGATCTCTTCCGCCGTGCCGGGTTCCTGTCCGCCGAATTGGTTGCAGGGGAAGGCCAGTATCTCGAACCCTTGTTCCCGATACTTCCGCCACAATGCCTCCAGCCCGTCATACTGCGGGGTGAAGCCGCATTTCGATGCGGTGTTCACTACCAGCAAGACCGCGCCGAGCTTGTCGGCAAGGTTGATCTCTTCGCCGTTGGGCAACTTCGCCCTAAAGTCCGCGATGGTCCGGGGCGCGGTCATCACAAGCCTTCCCGTTCCGCCAGCGCCAGCATTTCGCCGACGTTAAGCGATCGCCCGCCCGGTACGTCGAGCACCAGCCGGGCGCGCTGTTCGGCGGTCATCGCCACAACGGAGCGCAGCAATTCAGCGATCGGACCTTTCTGGACCACGCTGAAATTGTATTGCATCTCAGACCCGCCATCGTCGCGTTCGTGCAGCGTGCCTTCCGCCTGCAGGTCGACCGATTCCATCATTTCTCCCTCCTGTTTGCGGAAGGAGTCGCACGACCACCGGAATGGATCAAGCGGGGAAGTCCGCCCGGCTGACCAGAGCCGCGATTTCCGCCGGATTATACTGCCGGTCACCGGCCTTTTCGATCACCAGCGCCGCCCGTTCATCGGCCGGCATGCGCGAAACCAGCCGGACCATGTCGGCAAAGCTGCCCGAATGCAGCGCGGCAAAACCGTGGAACAGGCCATCGGCCGCCTCACGACGCATGACCACGGCGTGGTCCGTCCAGAACCCCTGGCGATCTGATCCCGTTTCCGCGCGGATAGTCGTGTTCATTGAACAATCTCCTTCAGGCAAGGAGAACGCGCAAAGCGGACGGCGTATCCCGCCAGCGGCCATTACAAATTGGCCATGAACGCGGCGCAGCCGCCTATTCGAGCATGCCTTCGTGCAGCCGCAGCACGCGGTCCATACGGAAGGCCAGGCGTTCGTTGTGCGTGGCCACCAGCGCCGCGCTGCCCTGCCCGCGCACCAGCTTCAGGAACTCTTCCAGCACCCGGTCCGCCGTGGCTTCGTCCAGATTGCCGGTCGGCTCGTCCGCCAGCACCAGCGCGGGCCGGTTGGCCAGCGCCCGCGCCACCGCCACGCGTTGCTGCTCGCCCCCGGACAGCTGGCTCGGCCGATGCTCCATGCGGTGCCCCAGCCCCAGAGCGGTCAACAGTTCCGCCGCCCGCTCCCGCGCCTCGTCGGTAGTCCTACCGGCCACGAGTTGCGGCAGCACCACGTTCTCCACCGCGTTGAAATCGGGCAGCAGGTGGTGGAACTGATAGACGAACCCCAGCGAATCCCGCCGCAGCGTGGTGCGGGCATCGCCGGACAGTTTCGAGGCATCGACGCCGGCGATCTCGATCACGCCTTCGAAGCCGCCTTCCAGCAGCCCGATCGCCTGCAGCATGGTCGACTTGCCCGAACCGGACGGGCCGAGCAGCGCCACGATCTCTCCGGGGCGGATGTCGAGATGGATGCCGCGCAGCACCTCGATCGTTTCGCCGCCTTGCGAAAAACTGCGCCGCAGGTTGCGCAGGCTGGCGACAGGCTGATTGGAGGCGGGCTTGTTCATCGACACATCATTCATAGCGCAGCACCTGCACGGGATCGGTACTGGCCGCCTTCATCGCCGGGTAAAGCGTCGCCAGGAAACTGAGGACGAGCGCCATCACGCAGATCACCACAATCTCGACCGGATCGCTGCGGCTGGGCAGTTCGGTCAGGAAGCGGATCGACGGGTCCCACAGATTCTGCCCCGTGATCCATTCGACGGCATGGACTACCGATTGCCGGAAATAGAGGAACACGAAGCCCAGCCCCAGCCCGACCACGGTGCCGAGCGCCCCGATCACGAAGCCGATGGTCATGAATATCTTGAGCAGGCTGCGCCGCGTCGCCCCCATCGTGCGCAGGATCGCGATGTCACGCGTCTTGGCGCGCACCAGCATGATCAGCGACGAAAGGATGTTGAATACCGCCACCAGCACGATGATCGAAAGCACCACGAACATCGTCACGCGCTCCACCGCCAGCGCCTTGAACAGGCTGCCGTTGATGGTCATCCAGTCCGTTACCACCGCGCGCCCCGCCAGTTGCTGCTTGAGCGGCGCGAGCGTCTGGTTGACGGTATCGGCGTTGGTGGTGGTCACTTCGATCATGCCGATCGTGTCGCCCGTCAGCAGCAGCGTCTGCGCATCGGGGATCGGCATCACGACATAGGCCTGATCGTAATCATAAACGCCGATCTCGAAGATCGCCGAAACGGTGTAGGCAATCTGGCGGGGCACGGTGCCGAACGGCGTGGAACGGCCCGCCGGATTGACCACCGTGATCGTATCGCCAACCCGCGCGCCGAGATTTTCCGCCAGCCGCGATCCGATCGCCACGTTGGACGAACCGGGCGTGAGCGCGGCGAACGAGCCGGCCACGCGCTTTTCCTCCAGCCGCTTGATGTCCTCGGCGGTGTTGCCGCGCACCAGGATCGCCTCGACCCGGCCGTTGAACGTCGCCAGCAAGGGCTGTTCGATTAGCGGCGAGGCGCGGGTGACGCCCGGCGTCGCGCGCACCTGTTTCAGGATGTCCTGCCAATCGTCCAGCCGCCCGCCATAGGCCTGGATGATCGCGTGACCGTTCAGCCCCACGATCTTGTCGAGCAGTTCCGCGCGGAAACCGTTCATCACGCTCATGACGATCACCAGCGCCGCGACGCCCAGCATCACGGCGGCAAGACTGATCCCGGCGACCAGGGCGATGAACGCCTCCCCCCGCCCCGGCAGCATGTAGCGCTTGGCGATGGTCCATTCGAAGGTGTTGAGGATCAAGCCGGAACTTTCCTGGATCGAGCGATGTGGCCACGGGATTTAGGCGCGGCGGCCGTCTTGGGCAATGGTGCGTTTTCCGCGCCAAAGCCCCACCGGTTGATAAAGGCGCACGCGGGATTCTACGCGGTGCCCGCGTAACCCCACCTTAGGCCAAACAGGCGCAGGAAAGCTTGGACCATTCAGCTTTTCGGGAACAGACCGGTGACCATCAGAAAAACAGTCTTTGCGGCCGGCCTCGCCATGCTTTTCATTCTGGTGGCGAGCGTCGTGATCAGCGCGCTCAGGATCAACGACATCCGCATCGGTGGACCGCTGCACACCAAATCGCGCGAGGCCGCCGATCTGGTGGCGGACATCCTGCCTCCGCCCGAATACGTCATCGAACCCTATCTGGAAGCAGCGATGCTGATGCGCGACCCTTCCCGCGCCGAAGCGACCAGCCGGCGCATCGCCGCGCTCAAGGCCGCGTATGACGATCGCCACCAGCACTGGCTCGGGTCCGATATCGATCCCGTGGTGAAGCGGGCGATCACCGTAGAGACGCATGATCCGGCTGAGCGGTTCTGGCAGGAACTGCAGGGCCGGTTCCTGCCCGCCGCGCGGCAGGGCGATGGGGCGGCGATGCAACAGTCGTTCGAGCGCCTTTCCACCCTCTACGCCACGCACCGTGCCGCCGTTGACAGGACGGTGACGCTGGCGAACAACTATGGCCAGCGCCTGAACGAAAAGGCGGCCTCCAGCCTCTCCGAATCCATGCGGCTGCTGGGCGTGCTGGCGCTGCTGCTGCTGGTGCTGGTCGTGGGTTTCTGCACGATGGTCATCTTCCGCATCGTCCGGCCGATCGGCAGCATGACCACGCTGATGCAGCGCATGGGCCGGGGCGAAATGGACATCGAGAACCCGCACGAGCGGCGCAAGGACGAACTCGGCGAAACGGCGCGCGCGCTTCAAAGCATCGTGCATTACGTGGAGGAAAAGGCACGCGCGGATTCGGAGCGCGAAATGGCCGTGCAGCGCCGCGTCGTCAGCAGCCTTGGGGCGGCGCTCGCCCGGTTGAAGGACGGCGGGCTGAATCACCGTATCGCCGAGGAATTTCCGGAAGCCTACGTCCAGTTGCGCGACGACTACAACCTGGCCGCAGCCGCCATGTCCGAAGCGATCAGCACCGTCATGGCCTCGATCGGGCGCGTCTCGAACAGCGCCTCGGAAATCAACGCGGCCATCACCGAGCTTGCCCAGCGCACCGAGATCCAGGCCAACAGCCTGCAGGAAACCGCAACCGCGCTGCGCGACCTGAACGATACCGTGCAGCATACCGCCGGCGCGGCGCAGGAGGCCGCCTCCACCGTCACGTCGGCGCAGGCCGAAGCGCAGGGCAACACCATCATCGTTTCCGAAACGGTCGGCGCGATGGACCGGATCGCCAGCAGCACGCGGCAGATCGTGCCGATCACCGAAGTCATCGATCGTCTCGCCCACCAGACGCACCTGCTTTCGCTGAACGCCAGCGTGGAAGCCGCGCGCGCGGGCGAAGCGGGCAAGGGCTTCGCCGTGGTCAGCGACGAAGTGCGCAATCTCGCCACCAATTCCGCCGACGCCGCGCAGCAGGTCAAATCGCTGATCGAACAGTGCGCCGATCAGGTGGGCGAAGGCGTGACGCTGGTCGGCCGGTCCGGCGAAGCGTTCGACACAGTCATGGCGAAGGTGCTTGCGATCAGCGACATCATCGGCCGGATCGCCACCTCCGCGCAGGAGCAGGCCGAACGCTTGGCGCAGATCAACGGCGCGATCGGCGGCATGGACCGGGTGACGCAGCAGAATGCCGCGATGGGCGAAGAGTGCAACGCCGCCGCGCGGATGCTGGCCAACGAGGCGGACCAGCTACGCCAGTTGGTCGGACGCTTCGATGTTAGCTCCACCGACGTGCCCGGCGGCCCGCCCGCGCCACGCCTTGCCGCCTGACGAGCGGTGGGGTCAGGCCGCGACCGCAGTGCGATCGCGGCCCGCGCTCTTGGCTCGATAGAGCGCGGCGTCGGCGCGCGAGAGCGTGTCCGAAAGATCGCCGTCAAGCACCGCGATCCCAGCGCTCACCGTAACCCGCACGATGACCGATCCCACCGGCACCGCCGAACGCGAAATTTCCTTGCACAGGCGGACGCAGATCTTTTCGGCATGGTCGATGCGGGTTTCGGGCAGGATCACCGCGAATTCCTCGCCGCCGATCCGCGCGATGTGGTCCGTCTGGCGCAGCGCGCGCCGCGCCGCCTGCGCAACCGAGGCCAGCACCATGTCGCCCGCGCCGTGGCCGAACCGATCGTTGACCGCTTTGAAATGATCGATGTCGAATACGACGATGCAGCCGATGACGCCGCTGGCCACGGTCCGCTCGGCCAGATCGAAGAACGCGCGGCGGTTCGACAGTCCGGTCAGCGGATCGGTCAGCGCGGCGATCGAAAGATCCGCTTCAAGCCGCTTGCGCTGCGAAATGTCGCGCGTCGCGCAGATCAGCGCGCCGTCTTCGGGCACCGCGCGAAAATGCGTTTCGAACCAGCGCGGCTCGCCAAGCTTGGTTAGGGCCAGATGTTCCACGCTGATCGGCGTGCCCGGCGCGTTGCGCGCACGCAATCCCGCCTCGTGAACCTGTTGCAGATGATCCGGATGGATCAGCTCCGAGACATTCGTGCCGACGAGGCCTGCGGGATCATAGCCGCTGACGTAGAGGATCGAGGGCGAGACATAGCGGATGCGGCCATCGGCATCGAGATGCATGATGATGTCGCTGACGTGATCGGACAACAGGCGATACCGCGCCTCGCTTTCCGCCAGTTCGCGCATCTGCCGGCGCCGGCGTTCCTGCTCGAACTGGACCGGCAGCGCGAACAGCACCGTCACCGCGATGTAGATTTCGAAGAACTGCATCCGATCGCCGAGATCGAGATGCATCATCGCCACCGGCCCTTCGCCGCGCATCGTCAGCATGCCGCCGATCAGCGCCAGCACGCAGGGCAGGAACGTCGTGACGACGCACGGCGCCCATACCGCGGCTGCAACCACCATCAGCACAGGGAACAGCATCAGCGGCCGGTTGGGCTGATTGAACACCACCGTCGTCAGCACGGTCATCGCCACCACCGCCAGAACGGCCACGAGCCGCCGGTTGTCCGGCAGAAGGGGCTGGCCGTGATGAACGGCGTAGGAAAAGCTGATCGTGAACGGCAGGAACGTGAGCAGACCAACCGCGTGGCCGATCATCCAGTGCACGAAATTGCTGCCCGGATCGATGTCCAGCATCATGCCGGTCACCGCCAGCGCCGCCAGGCCGCTGACCATCGGCACGGCCAGCCCGATGCCGAGATAATACCCCGCCAGCCATTCGAGGGTATCGCCAGGCCAATAGGCGTCGAAGATGCGCTTGAGCATTATCGCGGCCATCAGGGCTTCACCCATGTTAACCAGCGCGAGCTGGGCGGCAACCCGCCACCCGAACCCGAAGAAGCCCGTCGCCAGGAAGCTGGCCAACGCGCAAAGCGCGATCGTCAACGGCCAGACGCGACGCCCCGCCGTGAGCAGATACCCCGAGAGCAGCGCGCTCGATACCCAGATCATCGCGACCCCGCCGCTGAAGCGGCTGAAATACACGGTCGTTGCCGCCGTGGCGAAATACAGCAGGGCCATGCCGACAGGCCCGGCGATGGAGCGAGCAGCAGGGAAGCGGGAGGGGATCATGCGTTCCCTTGTCTCTCGCAATGGTTAAATTCCGTCTAAGAAGAGGTCCTTATCCGCCTTCGGGACGGCGCGAAACCTACGTTGCAGCGGGATCGCGGCGCGAATGTCATGCCCGCCCCTTGCGTTCCGGGGCAATCGGGGCCACATGGGCGCCTTCGCTGGCCGGCGCTGTTGCGCCCTCGTGACGAGTCCTCGAGGACCCATGACTTTCACCGATCTTTCTCATGACCACGCACCCTGGGACGTGGATGGCGACAAGCTGCGCGAAGAGTGCGGCATCTTCGGCGTAATCGGCACGCGCGATGCGGCGGCGATGGTTGCGCTGGGGCTGCATGCCCTCCAGCATCGCGGGCAGGAAGCGGTGGGCATCACCAGCTTCGATGGTCAGGAATTCTACTCCCGCCGCGGCATCGGCCACGTCGCGCAGAACTTTTCCAGCGAACAGGCGCTGGCGGAACTGCCCGGCTCGACGGCCGCCGGCCACGTCCGCTATTCCACCACGGGCGGGTCCGGCCTGCGCAACGTACAGCCGCTGTTCGCCGATCTTGCCACGGGCGGCTTCGCCATCGCGCACAACGGCAACATCTCCAACGCGATGTACCTGAAGCGCGACCTCGTGCGCAAAGGCGCGATCTTTCAGTCGACCTCCGACACCGAAGTTATCATCCACCTCGTCGCCACCAGCCGCTATCCCACCCTGCTCGATCGCTTCGTCGATGCCCTGCGGCTGGTCGAAGGCGCCTATTCGCTGATCTGCATGACACCGGCCGGCATGATCGCCTGCCGCGATCCCCTGGGTATCCGCCCGCTGGTGATGGGCAAGATCGGCGATGCCGTGGTCTTCGCCAGCGAAACCGTTGCGCTCGACGTGGTCGGCGCGGACTTCGTACGCGAAGTCGATCCCGGCGAACTGATCCGCGTTGCGCATGACGGCACGGTCGAAAGCCACCGTCCGTTCGGCAATCCCGGCGCCCGCCCCTGCATTTTCGAGCACGTCTATTTCAGCCGCCCGGATTCGCTGATGGGCGGCCGTTCGGTCTATCAGGTGCGCAAGGCGATCGGCGCCCAGCTCGCCATCGAAAGCCCGGCCGATGCCGATCTGGTGATCCCCGTGCCCGACAGCGGCGTACCGGCCGCGCTTGGCTACGCGCAGCAGTCCGGCATTCCGTTCGAGCTGGGCATCATCCGCTCGCACTATGTCGGCCGCACCTTCATCCAGCCGTCGGACGGCGCGCGCCATGCCGACGTGAAGCGCAAGCACAACGCCAACCGTGCGCTGGTGGAAGGCAAGCGGATCGTGCTGATCGACGATTCGATCGTGCGCGGTACCACCAGCCTGAAGATTGTGCAGATGATGCGCGATGCCGGGGCGAGCGAAGTGCACATGCGCGTCGCCAGCCCGCCGACGGAGCACTCCTGCTTCTATGGCGTGGACACGCCCGAACGGTCGAAGCTGCTGGCCGCGCGCATGAACGTGCCGGCGATGGCCGATTTCATCCAGGCCGACAGCCTCGCCTTCGTCTCGATCGACGGGCTTTACCGCGCGGTGGGCGAAGCGCAGCGCAACAACGGCTGCCCGCAGTATTGCGATGCCTGCTTCACCGGCGATTACCCGACGCGGCTGACCGACGTGGCCGACCGCGACGCCACCGATCAACTGCCCCTGCCGGTCGGAAAGGTCGCCTGAATGACGCAGGGCAGCGGCCCCCTGGCGGGGCAGGTCGCGCTGGTCACGGGCGCCAGCCGTGGCATCGGCGCGGAAACCGCGCGCGCCCTGGCCGCGGCCGGCGCGCATGTGGTGCTCGTCGCGCGATCGGCGAAGGAGCTTGAGCAGGTCGAGGAGGAAATCTTCGAGGCCGGCGGCAGCGCCACGATCGCGCCGGTCGACCTGACCGAGCCGGAAGGCATCGCGCGGCTGGCCACTGCCATCTCCGGCCGCTGGAGCGCGCTCGACATCCTGGTCATCAACGCCGCCACGCTGCCCACGCTGACGCCCGTGTGGCAGATCGATCCGCGCGAGTTCAACCTGGCCATGACGCTCAACGTGATGGCGACACAGGCGCTGATCGCGGGCTTTGACGCCATGCTGAAGCGCAGCGGCAACGCCCACGTCATCGGCGTGACCAGCAGTGTGGGCGCGAAGCCCCGCGCCTACTGGGGTGCCTATGGCGCATCCAAGGCCGCGTTCGACAACCTGCTGGAATCCTACGCGCAGGAAGTCCGGGCGATCTCGAACATCCGCGTCACCGTGCTCGATCCGGGCGCCACGCGCACGAAGATGCGCGCCCGCGCCTATCCGGGCGAAGACCCCAATTCGGTGAAAGCGCCGGCCATCGTCGCCGGGCGGATTGTAGCGCTGGCGCAGGAAACGCACGACAGCCCGCATCGCGAGCGCGTGGAAGCCTGATCCTTCAGGCCTGCTTCACCAGCGTGACCTGGCTGACGTCGATTCCGCCGCCCAGGAAGCCGCCCTCGCAATACATCAGGTAGTAGCGCCACAGGCGCACGAAGCGGGCGTCGAATGCCGGAGGCAACCGCCCCTCGTCCACCGCGCGGTCGAACGCCTCACGCCACAGGCGCAGCGTGCGGGCATAGTCGGCGCCAAAATCCTGCCGGTCCTCCCACGCCAGCCCGCGTTCCGCCGCCAGCGCGCGGAACGCGCTTTCGCGGATCAGCAGACCGCCGGGAAAGACGTAAGCCTGAATGAAATCGGCGCTGGCGGCATAGGCATCGAACAGATCATCGCGGATCGAGATGAACTGGATAGCCGCGCGTCCGCCGGGTTTCAGGTGGCGGGCGATGCAATCGAACCACGATGGCCAGAACCGCCGCCCCACCGCCTCGACCATCTCCACGCTGGCAATCGCGTCGAATTGCCCTTCGACGTCGCGATAGTCCTGATGGCGGTATTCGGTGCCCGGTACGGCCCGTTCGCGCGCCCAGGCCAGTTGCTCATCCGACAGGCTGATGCCAACGACTTGCGCACCGTGGGCCTGCGCGAACCGGCGGGCCAGGAAACCCCAGCCGCAACCGATCTCCAGCACGCTCGCCCCCGGTTGCAAACGCAGGCGCTCCGCCAGCCGGTCAACCTTGTGGACCTGCGCGGTTTCCAGGTCCGCCTCGGGCGCGATACCCGCCCACAGCGCGCTGGAATAGCTCATCGACGGATCGAGCCAGCAGGCATAGAAATCGTTGCCGAGATCGTAATGCGCCGAAATGTTGAGCCGCGCGCCCTTGCGGCTGTTTCGGCGCAGCGCGTGCAGCACGCGACCGGCCCAGCGCCATGGCCCCTTGGCGCGCGCCATATCCCCCATCGCGGACACGTTGCGCATGAACAGCGCGAACAGGGCGACCGGGTCCGGGCTTTCCCATTCACCCGCTTCCCATGCCTGATACCAGCCAACCGAACCCGCCGTTGCCAGCCGCAACAGCCCGCGCCAGTCGTGCAGCGTGATTTCCGCCGCGTATCCCGGCGCACGCGCACCGAACAGGCGGGTGGAACCATCTGGCAGCCGCGCCAGCAGCGATCCCTCAGCCATGCCGGCATCGATCCGGTCCAGCAGCCGGCTCATCGATCCCGTGACCAGCCGGGCGAGCAGTCCCGTGCCGGCGGTCATCGACCGGCCACCGGCCACCAGATGCTCTCCTCGTACCGGCGTATGCGCGTTCATGCGAATACTATGCGCGGTTGATCCCGGTCGGGCAATCCCGGCCGGCGCGAGAAAGGATCAGATCGTCTTCAAACCCGCATGGGCTTCCAGCGCCCGCTGGCGCCCGGCCGCGTGGCCGATGATCGGGGCCGGGTAGCCGCCGCGCCGCACCGGCGGATCGTGGATCAGGGGATCGGGCACATCGGTCAGTTCGGGCACCCAGCGCCGGATATAGTCCCCCGCATCGAACTTGGGCGATTGCGTCAGCGGGGCCATGATCCGCACGAACATGTTGGAATCGACGCCTGTGCCCGCGCTCCACTGCCAGTTGACCGCGTTGGAGCCGTAATCGGCATCGACCAGCGTATCCCAGAACCACTGTTCGCCGCGCCGCCAGTCGATCAACAGGTGCTTGATCAGGAAGCTGGCGGCGATCATCCGCACGCGGTTGTGCATCCAGCCCGAAGCCCACAGCTCGCGCATCCCGGCATCGACGATGGGATAGCCGGTGCGCCCCTGGCACCAGGCGCTAAGATCCCGGTCCGCCTCCGGCCCGGTGCGCCATGCCATATGGTCGAACGGCGCACGCGCGTTGCGAGCGCCATAGTCCGGGAACTGGAGAATCACGTTCTGCGCATAGTCGCGCCAGCCCACTTCCCCAAGAAACGTATCGACCGATCCGCCCGCATCGCGCACGGAGTGCCAGATTGCGGCGGGCGAAATCTCCCCGAAATGCAGGTGCGGGGAAAGCCGCGATGTCGCCTCCACCGAGGGCAGGTTGCGCCGTTCGGCATAGCGCCGCGCACGATCGGCGAACGCCGCCAGCCGTTCGCGCGCGCCGGACTCGCCCGGCGTCCATTCCGCGCGGACCCCCCCGGCCCAATCCGGAGAGGTGGGCAGCAACGCCCAGTCGGCCAAGGCTTCGCTGTCCGGCCATGCCGCCGGCGCTGGCAAGGCCTCCGGCGCTGATAACGGCAGGGGCGGCGGCATCCGTTCGGTCAGCGCCCGCCAGAACGGCGTATAGATGCGATAGGGTTGCCCCGACCCGGTCCGAACCGATCCCGGCGGCGCCAGATAGTTCCCGTCATGCAGCACCAGATCCAGCCGCTGCGCCACCGCGCGCTCCGCGTTGCGCCACCACGGCTCATAATGGTGCAAGGCATGAACCCGCACCGCGCCGGTCTGCGCGGCAAGCTCCGCCAGCACCTCCTCGCAGCGTCCACGCCGCAGCACCAGCCGCGATCCCCGCGCGCGCAAGTCCGCGTCCAGGCTGGATAGACTGTGGTGCAGCCACCAGCGCGAGGCCCCGCCCATGCGCCGGTGCCGGGGCGTTTCGTCGTCCAGCACATAGACCGGGATCACCGGCCCTTCCGCCGCCGCCGCGTGGAAAGCCGCCTGATCGGCCAGCCTCAGGTCGCGACGCAGCCAGACGATGGCAGGTGGTTTCATGGGAAAGCGCGGTCCTTCGTTTGGAGGAACTCTCCTAGCGGACCCGTGCGGTCATCCGAAACCAGCCCCAAAGGGCAGACGTCACCCACCCATGCACCCGGCTCCGTCCACGGGCAGCGTGACAACGGTGTTGAAGTTGCGGCTCATGGCGGGGCCGGTGAAGCGGGCATCGCCGAACGTCACCACCGCACGGCAGTGCCCTTGCTCCACGCGCGCCACCGGCATTTGCGACCAGGCCAGGAACTTGCGTGCCTGCGCCGTCGCCTGCGCCGCGCGGCGGACGATCGGCTCGCCCATCCGGTCGGGTATCGGCGCACCGAAATCCACCAGCCCGTCAAGGCGGCGCAACGGATCGTAGCGCCCCTGCACGATCATGCCATCCTGCCGCCAGACCACATCACGCCGCCAGAACAGCAGCGGCTCGGGCGCGGCGAAAATCCGGTCCGGCGTGGCGTAAGGCGCATCGCGCGATGGCGCGGCCCAGGCCAGCGCGGAAATGCCAATATTGACAGCGATGAACAAGGCGCTCCCCGTCAGCGCCAGCATCGCCGGGAGTCCGCTTCCCCCACGTCGGGCGCGCCAGATGCCCAGCCCCAGCATCGCCAGCAGCCAGGGTGAAACGATGAACAGGCCATCGGCATGAAACCAGCTTTCGCTCGCCGGTGAAAGCAGCTGGATCGCATAGACGTTCTGCAGATCGAGCAGCGGATGCGTCAGCGCGCCGATCCAGCACAGCGCCAGCAACCAGCCGAAGCACATCGGCGGGCTATCGTCTGCCAGTCGTCCCCGCCGCGCCTGCCAGCGGTCCAGCAACCACAGGAAGGCGGCCAGCACCGGCGGTAACACCAGCACCCCACCGATCAGGCCATGGGTAAAACCGCGGTGCATCGCCAGCGGCGGCCACGGCGCCCAGCCGAAGAACACGTCGATATCGGGCAGGTTGGCCGCCAGCACGGTGGCGGCCAGTCCCTTGCGCGTGCGGCGCTTGAGCCCGGTTTCGGCCAGCGCCCAGCCGACAAGGCTGTGGGTCAGGTTGTCCAACGCTGCCCCACCCGTCCTGCCGGCCCGATTGCTCGGTTCAGCCTTCCACCGTCCAGGTCTGGCCCTTGGCGAGCAGCTTGGCGAGGTTCGCGCTCTTGCCCGCGCGCGCCTGCGCATCCTGCGCCAGCACGGTCGCTTCGTAGGTCGGGCGGGGATCGTCGTAGATCACGCCCAGCGCCATCGGGAACGGACCGAACGGCATTTCGACGAGCATGTGGGCGATCGCGCGATTCTTGACATTGTGCACGATCACGCCCGCCGCCTGCCAATCGCCATCGATCACGTCGACGACCTTGAGGCTCAGCGTATCTATGTCGAGTGCGATGCCCCTGACGCCGCCGCTCTTCTCGCTGCCGAACAGCATCGGCTCGCCGTCCTTAACCCAGAGCTGGTTCTGGTCTGCCACGCCCTTGGCGGTGAAATCGTCGAAGCGGTCCTTGTTATAGACGATGCAGTTCTGGAAAATCTCCACGAACGCCGCACCCTGATGGCCGTGCGCGGCCTTGAGCACCGAGGACAGGTCCTTCGACACGTCATAGGCCCGCGCAATGAAACGCGCGCCCGCGCCCAGCGCGAAGGCGCAGGGCAGCGCTGGGCGATCGACCGAACCGAGCGGCGTCGTCGGCGAATGCGTGCCTTCGCGGCTGGTGGGCGAATACTGGCCCTTGGTCAGCCCGTAGATCTCGTTGTTGAACAACAGGATCTGCGTGTTCACGTTGCGCCGCAGGATGTGCATCGTGTGGTTGCCGCCGATCGACATGCCGTCGCCGTCACCGGTCACCAGCCACACGTCGAGTTCGGGATTGGCCAGCTTGATGCCGGTCGCAAACGCGGGCGCGCGGCCGTGGATCGTGTGGAAGCCATAGCTTTCCACGTAGTAGGGGAAACGGCTGGAGCAGCCGATGCCCGAAACGAACACGGTCTTGGCCGGGTCCGCGCCGATTTCGGGCAGCGTGCGCTGCACCGCCTTCAGGATCGCGTAGTCGCCGCAACCGGGGCACCAGCGCACTTCCTGATCGGTTTCCCAGTCCTTGAGCGTGGTCTTGATGGGGGTCATGTCGTTCATGCCAGCGCTCCTTCGATCGCGGCTTCGATTTCGGCTATGGTGAACGGCTGGCCGCTGGTCTTGTTGAGCGGCTTCGCGTCCACCAGGAACTGGTCGCGCAACACCGTCTTGAACTGGCCGGTGTTCATCTCGGGCACGAGGATGCGTTCGTACTGGCCGAGCAAGTCGCCCAGATTGGTCGGCAGCGGCCAGACGTGGCGGACGTGGACGTGCGAGACGTCCAGCCCCTTGGCGCGCGCGCGGCGCACGGCTTGGTGAATCGGCCCGAAGGTCGATCCCCAGCCGACAACCACCAGCTTGCCGCCTTCGGTGCCGAGCGTCACGTCCTGCTGCGGAATGCCGTGGGCGATGCCGTCCACCTTGGCCTTGCGCGCGTCGGTCATGGTCTGGTGGCTGGCCGGCGAATAATCGATATTGCCGGTGCCGGGGTTCTTCTCGATGCCGCCAATGCGGTGCATCAGGCCTGGCGTGCCCGGCTTGATCCACGGGCGCGCGCCCTTTTCGTCGCGCGCGAAGGGCAGCAACTCGCCATCCGGGCCGTTCTTCTCTTCGAGGAACTTCGCCGGGAACGGCGTGTAGCTGGCCGGATCGGGCACCTTCCAAGGCTCGGCGGCGTTACCGATATAGCCATCGGTCAGCAGCATCACCGGCGTCATGTATTCCACCGCGATACGGCAGGCCTCGATCGCGCAATCGAAGGCGTCGGCCGGCGAACGCGCGGCAATCACCGGCATCGGCGCATCACCGTTGCGGCCATAGACCGCCTGATAGAGATCCGACTGCTCGGTCTTGGTCGGCAGGCCCGTGGACGGGCCGCCGCGCTGCGAGTTGACGATCACCAGCGGCAGTTCGGTCATGATGGCAAGGCCCATCGCCTCGCCCTTCAGCGCGATGCCGGGGCCGGACGACGAGGTGACGCCAAGCTGCCCTGCATAGGACGCGCCGATGGCCGAAGCGATCGCGGCGATTTCGTCTTCCGCCTGGAAGGTGGTGACGCCGAATTCCTTGAGCTTGGCCAGGTTGTGCAGGATCGCCGAGGCCGGCGTGATCGGGTAGCCGCCGAAGAACATCGGCAACTCGGCAAGCTGCGCCCCGGCCACAAGGCCCAGGCTCACCGCTTCCGCGCCCGTCACCGTGCGGTAGAGGCCCGGCGCGGTTTCCACCGGGGCGATGTGATACTGCTTGAGCGGCCCGGCCAGTTCCGCCGTCTCGCCATAGGCGTGGCCGGCATTGAGCGCGGCGATGTTGGCTTCGGCCAGCACCGGCGCCTTGGCGAACTTGGCGTTCAGCCAGTCGACCAGCGGCTTGCGGTCACGGTCGAACATCCACAGGGCCAGGCCCAGCGTCCACATGTTCTTGCAGCGCAGGGCTTCCTTGTTGCCCAGGCCGAACGGCTTGACCGCTTCGAGCGTCAGCGCCGAAATGTCGAACGCCAGAAGCTGCCACTTTTCGAGGCTGCCGTCCTCGAGCGGGTTCTGCTCGTACTTCGCCTTTTCGAGGTTGCGCTTGTTGAACTCGCCGGTGTCCGCGATGATGAGGCCGCCGGCCTTCAACTGGCCGACATTGGTCTTCAGCGCCGCCGGGTTCATCGCCACCAGCACGTCGGGCGCGTCGCCGGCGGTTTCGATGTCGGTCGAGCCAAAATTGATCTGGAACGCCGAAACACCGAACAGCGTGCCCTGCGGCGCGCGAATTTCAGCCGGAAAGTCCGGGAAGGTCGCCAGGTCGTTGCCGGCCAGCGCGGTCGACAGCGTGAACTGACCTCCGGTAAGCTGCATCCCGTCGCCGGAGTCGCCCGCGAAGCGCACGACCACCGCTTCGGGTGCGGCGGACGTGGTCCCGCCAGTCAGAGCGTCCGGACCTTCTGCAAGTGCTGTAACCATTCTCTTCCTCGTCTGCGCAACCGCGCTCTGGCAGCACGATGCGCCTATGTCTCCATCAATCCGCACGCAAAGAAGAAAATCTCTTCGACGCGAAACGCACGGAACGTCCTTGATTCCCATCGGAGACGCTAGTCAAGTTGCAAAAGCAGACTTAGGCATGATGGCGAAAAACGATTCCCGATCTCAAATGGATCGGGAACACCACCCGCCACACCGGCAACCGGAAGAGGAGCCCGCAGCCATGTCAGACAGTGAGACGATCGACCGCCCGCAGCATTTCGTCCGGCCCGACGTGAAGGGGTTCCTCGACTACCTCAACGGCACCGGTGCCCCGCCGATGAGCCAGTTGGGGCTGGAAGCCGCGCGCGCCAGCTATCTGGCCATGCAGGAACTGGCGGAGCAGGACCCGCGCGATCTGGCGGTGATCCGCGACCTGACCTGCCCTGGCCCGGCCGGCCCGATCCCGCTGCGCTTCTACGACGCGCGCGAAACCCGCGAGCCCGGCCCGGTCGTGGTGTTCTATCACGGCGGCGGCTTCGTCATCGGCGATCTGGAAACGCACCACCGGCTCTGCACCGAAATCGCCGCCGAACTGGACCTGCCGGTCGTCGCGGTGGATTACCGCCTCGCGCCCGAAGCCCCCTTCCCCGCCGCGCCCGACGATTGCGAGGCGGCGACGCGGTGGGTCGCCGGCAGCCCGGCGGAACTCGGCCGCACGTTCACCGGCCTGATCCCCATGGGCGATTCGGCCGGAGGCAACCTAACGATCGTCACCACCCAGGCGCTGCAGGAAAAGCCCGCCGCTGTTCCAGTGGTCATCCAGGTCCCGATCTATCCGCTCAGCGACGACCGGCCCGACCACGACTCGTTCCTCTCCTTCGCCGATGGCTACCTGCTGACGAAGGACACGATGGAATGGTTCGCCGATGGCTATCGCGCCGTACCGGGTGACAAGCGCGCCTATCCGCTCTACGGCGACCATGCGAACATGCCGCCCACGGTGTTGGTAACCGCAGGTCTCGATCCGATTCGCGATAGCGGCCGGGTCTATGGCGCTCAGTTGATCCTCGCCGGGTCGGACGTGATCTTCCTGGAAATGAAGGGTACGATCCACGGGTTCACGCAGATCCGCAAGGCGCTGCCGAGCGCGCAGGCTGACATGCGGTCCATCTTCCAGGCGATCCGCCTGCTGCTGGAAAGGTTGAAATGAACGAAGAGTTTGCGGGGCTTCCCTACCGCCCCTGCGTCGGCCTGATGCTGGTCAACGCGCAAGGCCAGGTTTTCGTGGGCCGGCGCATCGATGAACGGGCGGGGGAAGCCTGGCAGATGCCGCAGGGCGGCATCGACGACGGCGAGGAACTGCACCCCGCCGCGCTGCGCGAGCTGGGCGAGGAAACCGGCCTCACACCCGATCTGGTGACGGTCATCGCGGAAAGCCGCGAGGAATACTTCTACGACCTGCCCGATGAACTGCTCGGCAAGATCTGGAAGGGCCGCTATCGCGGGCAGCGGCAGAAATGGCTGCTGCTGCGCTTCATCGGCCAGGACGAGGACGTGCGGCTGGATGCGCACGAACACGCCGAATTCCGCGAATGGAAATGGATCGATCCGGAACTGCTGCCGGACGTGATCGTGCCCTTCAAGAAGCGCGTCTATCGGCAGGTTTTGGAAGAATTCCGCGACCTGATTTGACCCTAAGCCTCAGTTCGATTCGACCGTCGGCTGGGGCTTGATCGCCTCGGCCGAAACCACCTTGGGCGCCGGTCCCTTGGCGATCACGGCCGCCAGATCCTCGGTCTCGGCGCATGTCTTGCCGCACAGCCCTTCCAGCCGCGACAGATTGCGGCGCGCCTTGTCGACCGCGCCCTTCTCCACCATCGCGCCGCCTTCGCCCGAAATGGCGGCCAGGTTGTTGGGATCGCGCGACAGCGCCAGCCGGTAGTAATGGATCGCCTTGCCCTGCATCCCGCTGCGCCGCGCGGCATCGGCCAGCGCCACGAACGTGCCGGTGTTGCCCGGATCGACCGCCAGCGCGGCCTCAAAGCTGTTGGTCGCCCCTTCGACATCGCCAGCCGTCAGCGCCTTGCGCCCCGCGTCCAGCAAGGCCTGTGCCCGGGGATCGATGGCTTCGGTCACCTTCGCCGTCCCCATGCTTCCGGTGACGCCGGCGAGCAACGAAAGGGCAAGGGCAACGGGTGTGTAGCGCATCACGAACTCCTTCAGCCGGGAGCCAGGGCGTGGTGATCCGGCGGTCATGGGAATATCATCTATCATAGGCGGCGAAGCGTCGAGAAGAAAAACCCGTCTGTGCCATCGTGCGCCGGGGTGAGGCGCCACCCCGAACCCCGTGCCCGCCCGGCCGGCATCGCCGGGAGATCGGACCGCCAGTCCGGCCTTTCGGCCAGGAACGCCGCCACTCCATCCGCGCCTTCGGCATCGAGCAGCGAACAGACGATATAGGTCAGCCGTCCGCCCGGACGTACCAGATCGGCCGCCACGCGCAACAAGCGCGCCTGCGTCGCCGCGTACCGCGCGATCGCGGCTGGCGAGAGCCGCCAGCGCGCCTCGGGATTGCGCCGCCAGGTGCCCGTGCCCGAACAAGGCGCATCGATCAGGACAGCATCCGCCCTGCCCGCCCAGTCCGCCAGCATCGCCGCCTCGCGATCGGGATCGAGCAGCCGCGTTTCCGCGATGGTCCCGGCCCGCGCCGCGCGTTCGGGCAAGCGCGACAGGCGCGGCCGGTCGACATCACAGGCTAGCAGATGCCCGCGGTTCTCCAGCGCTGCCGCCAGCGCCAGCGTCTTGCCGCCGGCGCCCGCGCACAGGTCGATCACGCTTTCGCCCGGCTGGACCGCCAGCGCCGCGCAGGCGAGTTGGCTGCCCGTGTCCTGCACTTCGAACAGGCCCTGCGCGAATTCGGGCCAGCTTTCCGCCGCGGTGCCCGCCGGCAGGCGCAGTGCATCCGGCGCGACGGTGCGCTCCGCCGTCACCGGCAGGCGCGCGGCCAGTTCCTCGCGCGTGGTCTTCAGCCGGTTGGCCCGCAGGTCCAGCGGCGCCCGGCCCAGCAAAGCGCCCTGCTCGTCCGCATCGAGGCCCGAAGCCGCAAGCGCTTCCTCCAGCCAACGCGGCGCGATCCCGCCAGCCGCCACCGGTTCGCCCGGCGCGATCGGCGCGGGGCCATAGGTCGAACCATCGAACAGGGCGGGCAGCGCGGAATCATCCGCCGCCAGCCGCAGCATCGCCGCGCGGCCGCTCGCCGGCGCTTCACCGCAGGCGCGGATGGCGTTCCACGCCAGTTCGCGGATCGCGCGGCGGTCCTTCGATCCCACGAAGCGCCGCGCCCGGAACCATTCCGCCGCGATCCGGTCGGCCGACGCGCCCTGCCGGGCCGCCGCCGCGATCACCGCGTCAAGGATGTCGATCGCGGCCTGGACGCGCGCGGCGGGGGTCACCGCGTGGGGTAGTTCGGCGCCTCGCGCGTGATCGTCACGTCATGGACGTGGCTTTCGCGCAGGCCCGCATTGGTGATGCGCACGAACTTGGCATTCTTGCGCAGGCTCTCGATCGTGGCGCTGCCGGTGTAGCCCATTGCCGCCTTGATACCGCCAACGAGCTGGTGGACGACATCCTTGGCCGGACCCTTGTAGGGCACCTGCCCCTCGATGCCTTCGGGCACCAGCTTCATCTGGTCCTTGATGTCCTGCTGGAAATACCGATCCGCCGAACCGCGTGCCATCGCGCCGACCGATCCCATGCCGCGGTAGGACTTGTAGGCCCGGCCTTGGTACAGGAACGTCTCGCCCGGCGCTTCCTCGGTGCCGGCCAGCATCGAGCCGATCATGATCGAGCTGGCGCCGGCCGCCAGCGCCTTGGCCGCATCGCCAGAGGTGCGCAGGCCGCCGTCGGCGATTACCGGCACGTTGCTGCGGTCTGCTTCCTCGGCGCATTCCATCACGGCGGTCAACTGCGGCACGCCCACGCCCGCGACGATGCGCGTGGTGCAGATCGATCCCGGCCCGATGCCCACCTTGATGCCATCCGCCCCGGCATCGATCAGCGCGCGGGTCGCCTCGCCCGTGGCGACGTTGCCGGCGATCACCTGCACCGTGTTGGACAGCTTCTTCACCGCTTCCACCGCCCGCGCGACATCGCGGTTGTGGCCATGCGCGGTATCGATGATGATCACGTCGCATTCGGCGTCGACCAGCGCCCGCGTGCGTTCCAGCCCCTTTTCGCCCACGGTCGTCGCGGCGGCGACGCGCAGGCGGCCCGCCGCGTCCTTGGTCGCGCTGGGGAACGTCACGGCCTTCTCGATATCCTTCACGGTGATCAGGCCGATGCAGCGAAAGGCATCGTCCACCACCAGCAGCTTTTCGATCCGGCGCTGGTGCAGCAGGCGGCGGGCGTCGTCGCCGCTGGTGCCAAGCTTCACCGTGGCGAGATTTTCGTGCGTCATCAGTTCCCGCACCGGCTGCGCCGGATTGTCCGCGAACCGCACATCGCGGTTGGTAAGGATGCCGGCCAGCTTCCCGCTCGCTTCCACCACCGGGATGCCGCTGATCTTGTTGGCGCGCATGATCGCCTGCGCCTCGCCCAGCGTGGCATCGGGCGCGATCGTGATCGGGTTGACCACCATGCCGCTTTCGAAGCGCTTGACCGCGCGGACCGCTGCCGCCTGTTCCTCCACCGTCAGGTTCCGGTGCAGCACGCCGATCCCGCCCAGCTGCGCCATGACGATCGCCATGTCCGCCTCGGTCACGGTGTCCATCGCCGAGGACAGCACCGGAATGTTGAGCGAGATCGCGCTGGTCAGGCGGGTGCGTGTGTCGGCCTGCGATGGCAGCAGATCGGACTCGCCGGGACGCAGAAGAACGTCGTCGAAGGTAAGGCCGAGGGGGATATCCATGGTGCTGCCACTTTCAGTCCGGGGAGAATCGTGGCGGCCCATGTAATCAAGCCGGGCGGTTTGCGCTAGGGGGTAGCGGCTTTGGTCGTACCCCCGCCCGATCCCGGCGCCGGAACGCGCTTCGCATCGGCAAATTCACGTACCAGTTCGGTGTGCAGCGTCACGTCATCGGCCATGCCGCCCACCTCGATCAGGTCGGCCTTGTCCGCCGGCGTGTGATAGCGCTCCTTCATGAACCGGTCGAGCCGCTCGGGATCGCCATAGCTGCTGCTGACCATCACCGCCGGCACGTCGTGCTGCATCAGCGCCCAGCTATCCTGCCGCCGCACGAAGGCGTTGGCGGCGTCATCGTTCGCCAGCCTGCGCTTCATCCGCGCCACCACGCGGCCGATTCCGGCATCGAGGCTGGTCATGCCCCGCCCCACGATCGCCACCGGCCGCCCGGCCGGCACCAGCCCCGTGCTGTCGACGTTGAAGGCGGCCACCACCTTGTCGAGCGGCAGGGGCGGGTTCTCGGCAAAGGCCATCGCGCCCAGCAGCCCCAGCTCCTCGCCCGTGGTGGCGAGGAAATAGACGTCGCGATCCATCGGCTTGGCCCCGCGCGCCTGTCCGCGCACCAGGCTGCGCGCGACTTCGGTGATCACCGCGACGCCCGACGCATTGTCGACCGCGCCGGGGCACAACCTGGGCGGCGTGCCGCACTGGCCGAAGTGATCCCAGTGCGCCATCACCAGCACCGCCCCGGCGGCGGGATTGCGCCCCTCTATCTTGCCGATCAGGTTGTGCGTCCGCACGCGCGTTTCCGTGCTGGTCGCCTCCAGCGATCCTTCCACGCCCAGCAGGCGCGGAACGAAACCCGCCGCGGCAGCCTCGTGCCGCAAGGCGACCACATCGCGCGCCGCGCCGCCCGCCAGCATCTGCCCGGCAAAGGCCGGAGTCACGAAAGCCTCGATGTCCCCGCCCAGTTGTCCGCCCGCCAGCGCATATCCCGCGCGGCGGCGGCGGGCCGTCACCTCGTCGATGCGCCGATCGCCGTCCAGCACCACGATCACCGCCGATGCGCCGGCATCGAGCAGACGCCCCGGCCGGTCCTCGGTCGCGGCGGAGGGTGTCCCCGGCGGCAGGCTGTCGAGCATCAGAGCGATCCGGCCCGCCAGTTCCGCGCGCGGCGGCACCGGTCCGGTGCCGTGCCCCACGAACAGCACCGGCGCATTCTCCACCAGGCTGCGCAGGCCGGACGTGACGACGAAAGCCCCGTCCTGCGAAACCGCCAGGCGCTGTTTCCCGCGGCGGAACGCCACGCGCGAGGCAGCCGGCACGCGCTCCACCAGTTCCACGGGGGCGAACCACGCGCTGCCGGGATTGTTCGTGCCCGATTCCAGCCCGATGTCGAACCATTGCCGGGCAAGATAGCGCAACGTCTTCGTCTCGCCGTCGGTGCCCGGTTCGCGGCCGCCGAATTCCTCGCTGGACAGAGTGACCACATGGCTGCGCAACGCGGCTTCCAGCGGCGTGTCGCGCCGCGCCACCGACGATACCGGAGCAGCGGCGTTGAGCAACGACAGCCCGGCCACGGCCACCGCCGTCGCCCGAACCAGCCGAAGCCTGCCAACACGACTCATCGACGCCCCCAAACGCTTCAACGCAGACCCGTGCTGGCAAATGCCCGAACCCGGCGCAAGTTCCTCCTTCGGATTCAAAAGATGAACCACAGCTGGGCAGGTTCGTTCGCGGTATTGGCCAGATCAGGCCTTTCTGTGCCATAGCGGCAACCGGGACCGGAAAGGACAGGCAGACAAGACGATGCGGCTCGACGACTTCGACGATTCGATCAACGTGGAGGATCAGCGCGGCGGCGGAGGTCGCGGCTTTCCCGTCATCGGCGGCACGGGTGGACGGCTCGGCTGCGGCACCATCGTGATCGCGCTGATCGCGGTCTTCGTGTTCGGCGCCGATCCGGCGCAGATGCTAGGCTCGCTCCAGCAGCAGACACAGGACCAGCAGAGCCTTCCCGCCGGCCCGGCGCAGGCGGGCGGCGGCTCCAGCGTGCAGGAAATCTGCACCGTCAACCCGTTCAGTCGCGAAAGCTGCAACGCGCTGTCCTCGCTCAACAAGACGTGGAAGCCGCGCTTCGACAAGGCCGGCATCGCGTTCCGCGCGCCGAAGCTGGTATTCTATTCGCAGCAGGGCCAATCGGGCTGCGGCGCGGCGCAAAGCGCGATGGGGCCGTTCTACTGCCCGCCCGACCAGGGCATCTACATCGACACCGATTTCTATAACGAGATGGACAAGCAGATGGACGCGGGCGGCGATTTCGCGCGCGATTACGTGATGGCGCACGAATATGGCCATCACATCCAGAACCTGCTGGGCCTGTCGGATCAGGTCCACGGCCTGCAACAGCGCAACCCTTCCCGCGCCAACGAACTCTCGGTGCGGCTGGAATTGCAGGCCGATTGCTATGCCGGCGTCTGGGCCGGGCTCAACAAGGACCGGATCGAGCCGGGCGACATCGAGGAAGGGCTGAAGGCCGCGCACCAGATCGGCGACGACACGCTGATGAAGGCAGCCGGGCGTCGCCCGGTGGAAGCGGCGTTCACCCACGGCAGTTCGGCGCAGCGCATGACCTGGCTGCGCAAGGGCATCGAAACCGCCGACGAGGACCAGTGCGACACCTTCTCCGACCTTCGGCAATGAGGCCCTAAGGAACCCGAAGCGGCAATGGGCGTATTCTCTCCAAACCGGGGAGTTTACCGATGACGAAACAAAGCCTCGTTTCCCTCGCGGCCCTTTGCGCCACGCTCACCGTCGGCCTGATCCCTGCCGGCGGTTCGGCCCAGACGGCGGTCGCCCCCAAGGACGTGACCGCCGGCGACGTGGTGACCAAGCCACTGTCGGACATGAATCTCAAGAAGGAGGATATTCCGCCCATCCTTCTGAACGCGCGCGAGAAGCCCTATGATCTGGCCGGCCTGCGCGGGTGCAGCGACCTGCAGGGCGAAGTGCGCCGGCTCGACGCCGTGCTGGGCGACGACATCGACGTGGTCGAGGAAAAGACTGCGGGCGAAAAACGCGGCAATACCGTGGGGTCGCTCGCCAAATCGGTGGTGGGATCGCTGATCCCGTTCGGCGGCATCATCCGCGAGATTTCGGGCGCCAACGAAAACCAGCGCCAGTGGCAGGTCGCGCTCTATGCCGGTTCCGTCCGTCGCGCCTTCATCAAGGGCGTAGGACAGCAGCGCGGCTGCCGCTATCCGGCCCATGCCGCCAGCGCCGCTGATGTCGCCCGGCTGACCGCAACGCGCGAGGCCGAGGACCGCAACAGCAAGGCGGAAAGCCGCGACACGAAAGAGAGCAAGGACGGCACCCGCTACGAATCGCGCGCAGTCGTCCAGCCCACGCCGCGGCGGAGATAACATTCCGGCCGATACAAAAAGACCCCCGGATCGCTCGGGGGGCCTTTTGCTGTTCGCGTGTCCGCGAAGATCGATCAGTACACGCGCGCCTTGGGCTTGATGTATTCGACATCGTCGGTCAGCGTGTATTCGTGGACCGGGCGGTAATCCAGCTTCACGCCGCCGCCCTGACCGCCCCAGCCGTCGAACCAGGCGACGGTGTGCTTCATCCAGTTCTTATCGTCGCGGTTCGGGAAGTCCTCGTGCGCGTGGGCGCCGCGGCTTTCCTTGCGGTTGTACGCGCCGTGCATGGTGACCGAAGCCTGCGCGATCAGGTTGTCCAGTTCCAGCGTTTCGATCAGGTCCGAGTTCCAGATCAGCGAGCGGTCCGAAACGTGGACGTCCTGCATACGCTGGTAGGTTTCGCCCAGCTTCACCTTGCCTTCGGCCATCAGTTCGTCGGTGCGGAACACCGCTGCGTGGCCCGACATCGTGCGCTGCATCTCCACGCGGATTTCCGCGGTCGGCGAACCACCCTTGGCGTTGCGGAAGTGGTCGAGGCGGCCGAGCGCGAGGTCCGCGCTGTCCTTGGGCAGCGAGTTGTGCGCGGTGCCGGGCTTGACCAGCTCCTTCAGGCGCAGGCCGGTGGCGCGGCCGAACACCACGAGGTCGATCAGCGAGTTCGAGCCGAGGCGGTTGGCGCCATGGACCGAAACGCAGGCCGCCTCACCCACCGCGAACAGGCCGGGGACGACCGTTTCGGGGTTGCCGTCGGCGCCGATCGTCACGACTTCGCCGTGGTAGTTCGTCGGGATTCCGCCCATGTTGTAGTGGACCGTGGGAACGACCGGCAGCGGCTGGCGCGTAAGGTCCACACCGGCGAAGATCTTGCCGCTTTCGGTAATGCCCGGCAGGCGTTCCGCCAGCACCTTCTGATCGATGTGATCGAGGTGCAGGTAGATGTGGTCCTTGTGCGGGCCGACGCCGCGCCCTTCGCGGATTTCCATGGCCATCGAGCGCGAGACGACGTCGCGGCTGGCGAGGTCCTTCGCCGAAGGGGCATAGCGTTCCATGAAGCGCTCGCCTTCGGAGTTGGTGAGGTAGCCGCCCTCGCCGCGCGCGCCCTCGGTGATGAGCACGCCCGCGCCGTAGATGCCGGTCGGGTGGAACTGCACGAATTCCATGTCCTGCAGCGGCAGGCCGGCGCGCAGCACCATGCCGCCGCCGTCACCGGTGCAGGTATGGGCCGAGGTGGCGGTGAAGTAGCAACGGCCGTAGCCGCCCGTCGCCAGCACGACCGCGTGGCTGCGGAAGCGGTGGATCGAGCCGTCATCGAGGCACATCGCGATCACGCCACGGCATTCGCCGTTTTCCATGATCAGGTCGATCGCGAAGTATTCGATGAAGAAGTCCGCGTCGTACTTCAGCGATTGCTGGTACAGCGCGTGAAGCATGGCGTGGCCGGTGCGGTCCGCCGCCGCGCAGGTGCGCTGCACCGGCGGGCCTTCGCCCATGTTCTGCATGTGGCCGCCGAACGGACGCTGGTAGATCGTGCCGTCCTTGTTGCGGCTGAACGGCACGCCCGCGTGCTCCAGCTCGTACACCGCCGCCGGAGCTTCGCGCACCATGTATTCGATGGCGTCCTGGTCGCCCAGCCAGTCCGATCCCTTGACGGTATCGTACATGTGCCAGGTCCAGTGGTCCGGCGTGTTGTTCTGGAGCGAGGCGGCAATGCCGCCCTGCGCCGCCACGGTGTGCGAGCGCGTGGGGAAGACCTTGGTGATGCAGGCCGTGCGCAGGCCCGCCTGGGCGCTGCCCATCGTGGCGCGCAGGCCGGAACCGCCCGCGCCGACCACGACCGTGTCATAGGTATGGTCGATGATCTTGTAGGCGGGCTGGGTGGAAGCAGAAGAAGCCATGGATCAGGCGCCCCCGAGAGCGATGCGGAGAACCGAAAGGATACCGAAAGCGGCACCGGCGAAAGGCACGAGGTTGACGAGCAGCCAGCCGGCGAACTTGCCGGCATCCTCGTGCAGGTAGTCCTCGAGCATCACCTGCACGCCAAGGCGCGCGTGATAGAACGTGTTGATCATGATCAGGATCAGCGCCGTGGACGAAAGCGGACGCGCCGCCCAGGCGTGGACCGTCGCATAATCGTAGGCCGGCAGCAGCACGAGGCTGGCCAGCAGGAACGGGATGAGGACGATGTTGCCGACCGCGGTCAGACGCGAAAGCAGCCAGTGATGCGCGCCCTGATGGCTGGAACCCAGCCCGCGAACGCGTCCGATTGAGGTGCCGTTACCCATGGTATCCCCGACGTTTGAATGGACCCTGCCGGCGCTTAGCGCAGCAGCAGGAAGGCCCAGAAAAGGATGGTGGAAGCGATCGAGAAGATCAGCGTGACAACCGACCAGCGCGCGTTGGCGTGCAGTTCGTAGCCGGCGCCGATATCGAGGATCAGGTGGCGCACGCCGCTGGCGAGGTGCTGGAAGAATGCCCAAGTCAGGCCCACGAACACGATCTTGCCGAGAATGGCGGTCACGAACTGCGGCGCGCCGCCGGTGCCGGTCCAGACCCAGCCGAGGAAGCTGTCATAGGCTTCGGGACCGCTCGCGATCGCGCCCACCCACCACAGCAGCAGGCCAAGGCCGGCGAAAGCCAGGCCATTGCCGGTTACGCGGTGAAGGATCGAAACCAGCATGGCCGGACCCCAGCGCCAGATCTGGAGATGCGGCGAAATCGGCCGGTTGCTGCGCGCCTGCGCCATGTGAACCCCCTAAAAATAGTTGGCGATCGCGTTTGGGCCGCGACCGGGAAGCGATTCGGTATTAGTCGAAATGCCGACCTGTGCAAGCGGACCAAAGTACAATTCGCCCCGCTCGACGCCGACGCGGTTGCACCGCAACGAAACCGACTGCAAGAGGAACTTCATGACATCCCCCCACGTCCTCGTCACCGGATCGTCGCGCGGCATCGGCGCAGCCATCGCCAGCGGCCTGGATGCGCGCGGAGCCCGCGCCATCCGGCATGGCAGCACACCCCGCGCCGGAACACTGGCCGCCGACCTGTCCGATCCTTCCGCACCGCAGCGCCTGTGGCAGGCCGCGCTGGATGCGGCCGGCGGCACGATCGACGTGCTGGTGAACAACGCCGGCCTGTTTGAGGCGAACCCGCTCGACCGGTCCGACATCGCCTGGCTGGACGGGTGGGAGGACACGCTGCGGATCAACCTGACCTCCGCCGCGCAGCTATCGCGCTTCGCCGTGCGGCACTGGCTGGAGCGCGGCGTGGCAGGGCGCATCGTTCATATCGCCAGCCGCGCCGGCTATCGCGGCGATTCCCCGGATCACTGGCACTATGCCGCCGCCAAGGGTGGGATGCTGGCGCTGCACAAGACGATCGCGCGCGGCTATGCGGCAAAGGGCATCCTCAGCTACGCGATCACGCCCGGCTTCACCGATACGGCGATGGCGGGCGATTACCTCGCAAGCCGGGGCGGCCCCGGCCTGCTGGCGGACATTCCGCTGGGCCGCGTCGCCACGCCGGACGAGATCGCCGCCATCGCCGTATTCTGCACGCTCGACGCGCCCCCCAGCATGACCGGCGCAGTGATCGACGCCAACGGAGCCAGCTATGTCCGCTAAGACGTTCGTCCTTGCCGCGCTGCTCCTGGCCGGTACTTCCGCCGCCCATGCCGCAACGGCGCCGGCGCCCGCCGATCCCGTGGCGGCGCGCGCGATCCTGTCCGCCTGCGAGGGCAAGGACAGCTTCTCCGACCCTGCTCCCGCCGCGCGCATCTATGGCAACGTCTGGTACGTCGGCACCTGCACGGTCAGCGCAATCCTGCTGACGTCGCCGCAGGGCAACGTGCTGATCGATGCCGTGACCGAACAGGCCGCTCCCTCTATCCTCGCCAACATCCGCGCCGCCGGCGTCGATCCGCGCACCATCCGCTGGATCGTGACCAGCCACGAACACTTCGATCATGTCGGCGGCCTGGCCACGCTGCAACGCGCGACCGGCGCGAAGATCGCGGCGCTCAGCGCGGGGCTGCCGGCGCTAACCAGCGGCAAGACCAGCCCCGCCGATCCGCAGGCCGGCCACATCGATCCCTTCACGCCGGTCCGCGTCGACCGCGTGCTGCGCGATGGCGAAGTGCTGCGCGTGGGGCCGCTGGCGCTGACCGCGCTGGCGACGCCGGGCCACACCGAAGGATCGACAAGCTGGCGCTGGACGAGTTGCGGCGGCAACGCTGGCTGCCAGCGCTTCACCTATGTTGACAGCCTGACCGCGCTGCCGCTGGGAAGCTACCGCTTCGCCGATCACCCCGATCGCGTCGCCATGTTCCGCCGCACTTTCACCCGCGTGCGCGCGTGGGATTGCGGCATTCTGCTAACCCCGCACCCATCGGCCAGCGACCTGATCGAACGGATGGCCGGCCAAGCGCCGCTGCGCGATCCCGGCGCCTGCCGCACGCTGGTCAACGAGGCGCAGGACCGGCTCAACAAGGCCCTGAAGGACTCGTCACCCCGACCATGAGCTGGAAAATCACCGTTTACGCGCCGCGTCCCGTCATCCAGGCTGCGCTCACCGCGCACGAGGACGTGTTCGACTGGGACGCCGACATCGTCATCGCGGGCAGCGAGATCGCCGAAGACAAGCCGGAGGACTGGCAGCTCGAAGCATGGCTGCCGCACAAGCCGGCGCGCGCGGACAAGGCGGCGATCACCGCGCTGTTCGCCGATGACAAGCCCGAACTGCGGATCGAGAAGCTGCCGGACGAGGACTGGGTCACGCTGAGCCAGGCCGGGGTCGAGCCGATCGACGAAGGCCCGTTCCACGTCCACACGCCGGAATATCCCCCGCGCGCGGAGCTGGGCATCCGCAACTTCGTGATCCCCGCCAGCCAGGCCTTCGGCACCGGCCAGCACGCCACCACCGCCGGCTGCCTCGCCATGCTGGCGCACATGAAGGCGCACGGGACGATCGTGCGCAATCTGGCCGACATCGGCACCGGCACTGGCCTGCTCGCCTTCGCCGCGATGCACCTTTGGCCATCGGCGCGCGCCATCGCCAGCGACATCGACGCGGTCTGCGCCCCGGTGGTGCTCGAGAACGCACAAGGCAACGGCGTGGCGATCGGCGATGGTGCCGGCGCGCTCACCATGGTCGTCGCCGCCGGCATGGATCATCCGCTGCTCGCCGCCAGTGCGCCGTATGACCTGCTTATCGCCAATATCCTGGCCGGGCCGCTGACCGAACTCGCGCCCGCCTTTGCCGGCGCGGTCGCGCCCGGCGGCTCGGTGCTGCTGGCCGGCCTGCTCGAAACCCAAGAGCCTGCCGTGCGCGCCGCCTATCGCCGCGCGGGCTTGCGCTTGGCCGCGCGCATGGTGCGGGGCGACTGGTCGATCCTGTGGCTACGCCGCCGGCAGGGTGGTGCGGTGCGCAAGAGCCGCGTGGGCGCACTGCCCGAATGGTCGAAGCGCTGGTAGCTCAGCGCGCCACCAGCGTATCACGCAGCAGCGCCAGTCCGGCGCGGGCAAAGGCACCCATGTTGGCCAGCCGCTCCTCGCTGCCGGTTGAGATCGTGGCGGAAGCCGAAACGCCCGGCCCGACCACCGCCACGGCGCTGGTGCCCGAAGGCACGCCCAGCGGGTGCGTGCCCGGACCCGCCGCGCCGGTTTCGGCCAGCCCCCAGTCCGCGCCATAGCGCTTGCGGATCAGGTCCGCCTGCGCCAGCGCGTAGCTTTCCGTGGCCGAGGTCAGCCCGCGCAGCGATCCCGGCTCGTGGCCCAGCACGATCCGCCGGCCTTTCAGCGTGTAGATCACGCCGCTGCCGAGGAAGAACGCCGACGCCCCCGGCATCGCCAGCAGCCCGGCCGACATCAGCCCGCCGGTCGCGCCGTCGACCACGGCCAGCGTCTCGCCCCGCGCCTTCAACAGCGCGCCGGCTTCCGCACCGATCGCGGCAAGGTCCTCGATCGTCACGCGCGCGATCCCACCAGCGCCAGCCCGAAGGCCACGAAGATGCTGCCCGTCACACGGTTGAACGCCTTCTTCAGCCCCGGCCGCGTCAGGAACCCGGCAATGCCCCGGCCGCCCAGCGCATAGACGAAGTACCACGAGATCTCGATCACCGAGAACGTCAGCACCATCACGCCGAACTGCGGCAGCTTGGGCTGCGTGGCATCGATGAACTGCGGCAGGAAGGCCGCCGCGAACAGCAGCGCCTTGGGATTGCTGATCCCGATGACGAAGGCGGTGCGGAACACGCGCCAGGTCGACAGGCCCCGTTCGACCTCGCCCTCGCCAATATCGATGGCGGCATCGTCCGCCGTCCACGACCGGTAGCCGAGATAGACGAGGTAGGCCGCGCCGGCATAGCGCAGCACGGTGAATACGCCCGGAATCGCCAGCAGCAGCGCGCTCAACCCCAGCGCCGAGGCCGTCAGCAAGCCGAACACCGCCACGAAACATCCCGCCATCGCCGCGAACGACCGGGCCAGCCCCAGTTCGACGCTGCGCGCCATGACGTGCAGCATGTTCGGCCCCGGCGTCGCCGAAACGAAGAAAACGGTGACCGCATAGAGCCACCAGGTATGCCAGGCCATCATTCCTATCCCGCGTTCCGGACGATGTCGGCCCAGGCCGCCTCGTCGATTACCTCTATGCCGAGTTCGGCGGCTTTCTTCAGCTTGCTGCCCGCGCCCGGCCCCGCCACGATCAGGTCGGTCTTGGCGGACACAGACCCCGCCGCCCGCGCGCCCAGCGCCTCGGCCTGCGCCTTGGCCTCGTCGCGGCTCATCGTTTCGAGCTTGCCGGTGAAGACTACGGTCTTGCCGGCGACCGCGCTGTCCTTGGTTTCAACGACATAGTCCGGCGGCGAGACTTCGGACAGCAGATCGTCCCACACCGCCACGTTGTGCGGCTCGTGGAAGAAATCGCCCAGCGCCTCGACCACCACCGGCCCCACGCCATCGATGGATAGCAATTCGGCCCTCGCTTCGAGCACTTCGGGCAACAGGGCATCGGGAGCCTCCGCGTCCGGCTGCACTGGCGCGAAAGGCGAATGTGCCCGCTCCACTACCGCCCGCAGCTTCGGCAGCGTCACGAACCGCTTCATCAGGTCGCGCGCGGTCACCGCGCCTACGTGGCGGATGCCCAGGCCGAACAGCAGGCGCGCGGCGTCGGGCCGGCGCTTGGCTTCGATCGCCATCAACAGGTTATCGACAGACTTGTCCTTCCAGCCCTCGCGCCCCACGATGTCCTCGCGGCGCTGGCGCAGGCGGTAGATGTCGGCCGGGCTTTCCAGCCAGCCGAGCGCGAAGAACTCGGAGATCGTCTTCTCGCCCAGCCCCTCGATGTCGAGCGCGGCGCGGCTGACGAAGTGCCGGAGCCGTTCGGTGCGCTGCGCCGGGCAGATCAGCCCCCCGGTGCAGCGGACATCGACCTCGCCTTCCTCCGCAACGGCTTCGGAGCCGCATTCGGGGCAGTGATCGGGAAAAGCATAGGGATCGCGCAGTTCGTCGCGGGTAACGTTCTCAACCACCTGCGGGATCACGTCGCCCGCGCGCTGCAGCACCACGCGATCGCCAACGCGCACGCCTAGCCGGCCGATCTCGTCGCGGTTGTGCAGGGTGACGTTGGTGACGGTGACGCCGCCGACCAGCACGGGCTTCAGCCGTCCCACCGGCGTCAGCTTGCCGGTGCGGCCGACCTGGATGTCGATCGCTTCCAGCGTCGTCTCGGCGCGTTCGGCAGGGAACTTGTGCGCCATGCCCCAGCGTGGGGCCTTGGCGACGAAGCCCAGGCGCTGCTGCCAGTCCAGCCGGTCGACCTTATAGACCACGCCGTCGATGTCATAGGGCAGGTCCGCGCGGGCCTGCTGGATCGCACGGTAATGCGCCAGCATCTCTGCCGTGCCGCCGCAGCGAACAAGCAGCGGCGAAACCGGCACGCCCCAGCGCTCGATCCGCTTCATCATCGCGAACTGCGTCGGCTCCGGCACCTCGCTCGCCGCGCCCCAGCCGTGGGCCAAGAAACGCAGAGGCCGGCTGGCGGTGACGCTCGCATCCTTCTGGCGCAGCGATCCCGCTGCCGCGTTGCGCGGGTTGGCGAAAATCTTCTCGTCTTTCTCCGCCTGCGCGGCATTGAGCGCGAGGAAATCGGCCTTGGCCATATAGACCTCGCCCCGTATCTCGAACACGGCGGGGATGTCGAACAGGCCATCGCCCTTCAGGTCCTGCGGAATGTCGCGGATATGCGTGACGTTGGCGGTCACGTCCTCGCCCACCTGCCCGTCGCCGCGCGTGGCGGCGCGGACGAGATGCCCGTTCTCGTAGCGCAGCGAGCAGGAGAGACCGTCGATCTTGTCCTCGGCGGTCATCACGACTTCCGCGTCATCCGGCAGCGCCAGGAAGCGCCGCACGCGCGCGACGAATTCCGCGACCTCCTCGTCCGAGAACGCGTTGTCGAGGCTCATCATGCGAACCTCGTGCGCCACCTTGGACAGGGGCGAAGCGCTGACCTCGTGCCCCACCGCGTTGGTCGGGCTATCGGCGCGGACCAGGTGCGGGAACGCCGCTTCCAGTTCGGCGTTGCGGCGGACCAGCGCGTCGTATTCCGCGTCGGGTATCTCGGGCGCGTCCTCCGCGTGATAGAGCTTGTTGGCACGGTTGATGGCGCGCGCCAGCCGCATCAGTTCGTTGGCGACATCGGCCTCGCTCATGCCTTCCACGCTCATGCCGCCTTCCCCAGAACCGTCACCACCAGTTCGCGCCGCGCCCGGTATCCGAGCGTTTCATAGAGCGCGATCGCCCCCGCATTGGCGGCATAAGCGTGCAGGAACGGCGTTTCGCCCCGCGCCGCAAAGCCCGCCATGACGCGCAGGATCAGCCGGCGCGCCAGCCCCTGCCCGCGAAATTCGGGATAGGTGCAGACCCCGCTCAGTTCGGCGAAGCCATCGGCGGGCTTGAAGCGTTCGCCGGCCATGGCGATCAACCGCCCTTCCCGCCGGATCCCGTAATAGGTGCCATAACGGTGCGTCAGCGTGCTCCATGGCCCCGGCGCGGTGGCACTGGCGATGGCCGCCATTTCGCCAGCGTCATTCTCCCCGAGCATCGCGATCCCATCATCGTTCCCGACCTCGGGCAGGGGGTCATCGGCCACCATCTGGAGCACGGGCCCGGTGCGCAGGACCACCATTCCCGCCGGGGGTTCGACCAGTTCAGGTTCCACCAGCCAGATTTCCTCTCCGGCCTCCCCCAGCACCCCGACAAGTGCACCGGTCCGCCCCGGAGCGCAGGCCGCGAACGGCCCGTAGCGCGGATCGATCCGGACCACCCCGTCGTCGCCGGAAGCGAGCGCGGAGAGGCGGCCACGCAGCGAGTTCCACACCGGCCGGTCAAGCGGATGCGCCGTCATTCCGGCGCGGCTCCGCCAACGGGCGACACTTCGGCACGCGCGCCGAAACCGGCGATTATCGGCCGCGCCTTGCGGATCGCTTCCTGCACCTGCGGCAGATGCAGGCTCGCCTTGTGCGAAGCCTCGTCCTTCCAGACTTCGGTTATCCAGATCGCGTCCGCATCCCCGCGGTCCTTCCACACGCGATAGCCGAGATTGCCCGGCATCTCCGCGCTTCCCTCGATCAGATAGCCGATCAGTTCGTCGCGGCGGCCGGGCGCGGCCTTCATCTGCCCGATCAGGCCATAGACCTGCGATTCGTCGATTTCTTCCATGGTATGCGCTTCCACTTTCCCCGCGCGGCCAGACAGGAGCATGGCGGCGGCGGCCCCGCCGATCATCGTGCGCCGGCTGACGAACATCACGCCTGCTCCAGCAGCCGGTCGGCCTGCGCCCGCGCTTCGGCGGTGATCTCCGCGCCGGACAGCATCCGTGCGATTTCCTCCTGCCGGCCAGCGGCATCAAGCAGCACCACCGACGTTCGCGTCACGATGCCCTGGCTGGACTTGGCGATCAGGTAATGCGCGTTGCCACGCGCGGCGACCTGCGGGCTGTGTGTGACCGCCAGAAGCTGTCCGCCGCCCCGACCGTTATTGTGCGCCAGCCGTGCCAGCCGTTCGCCGATCGCGCTGGCAACCGCGCCGCCCACGCCCCGGTCGATCTCGTCGAAGATTACCGTCGCCGCGCCGCCTTCCTCGGCCAGCGCCACCTTGAGTGCCAGGATGAAGCGCGAAAGCTCGCCGCCGCTGGCGATCTTGCCCAGCGGCGCGAAATCCGCGCCGGGGTTGGTCGCGATCAGGAATTCCACCGCGTCGATACCACCCGGCCCCCAGCGGTCCTCGGGCAGGCGGAGAACGGCGGTATGGAACCGGGCGGCGTCCAGCTTGAGCGGCACCAGTTCGGCGGCCACCGCCTTGTCCAGCCGGCGCGCGGCATCGGCGCGGGTGACGGACAACGCTTCGGCCTTGGCGCGATAGTCCAGCCCCGCCTCCTGCGCCGCGCGCTGCAACGCGCCGATCTGCGCTTCCCCGCCTTCGATGGCATCGAGCGCCAGACGCATCTCGTGCATCCGGTGGGGCAGTTCATCGGGCGTGCAGCCATGCTTGCGCGCCGCGCCGCGCAGGTCGAACAGCCGCGTCTCGATCCGGTCGAGCGCCTGCGGATCATGCGCCAGCGCTTCCGCCGCCGCCGAGAGCTTGTCCTCCGCCTCGCTCGCCTCGATCACGGCGCGGTCCAGCGCCTCGAGCGCTTCGGCCAGCAGCGGATGCTCCGCCGCGATGCGATCGAGCCGCCGCGCCGCCGCGCGCAACGAAGCCAGCGCGGAATCGGACCCGGCCCACAAATGCTGTAATTCGGCGAGATCGCCGGACAGCCGCTCGCCCTTCTGCATCGCCGCACGCTGGAGCGCGAGGTCTTCCTCCTCGCCGATCACCGGCGCCAGCGTGGTTAGTTCCGCAAGATGGGCGAGCAACAGATCCTGCTCCGCCATCGCCGCTTCCACCCGCGCCCTGGCGGTCGCGAGCGCGGTTTCGGCACCGCGCCACTTGTCCCAGGCGGCGGCCACGGCCCCCGTATCGGCACGGGCATAGCGATCGAGCAACAGGCGGTGCCCGCGCGCGTTGACCAATCCCCGATCGTCATGCTGCCCATGCAGTTCGACCAGCGCCGGCGCGATTTCGCGTAGGAGCGCCACGCCCACCGGCTGGTCGTTGATAAAGGCCTTGCTGCCCCCGCCAGTTCCGGTCCCGGCATCGCCGCTCGCCGCGCGCAGCCGCCGGCGAACGATCAGCGGTTCGCCCGGTTCGATCTCCACGTCCGCTTCGGCCAGCGCATGGCGGATCGGATCGGGCAGGCGATCGAACTCGAACGTGGCGGTCACGCTGGCCTGATCCTCGCCCGCGCGCACAAGGCCGGCATCGGCCCGATCGCCCAGCACGAGTCCCAGCGCATCGAGCAGGATCGACTTGCCCGCGCCGGTCTCACCGGTGAGCACGCCGAGTCCGCTTGGAAACGCAAGGTCCAGTGCCTCGATAAGCACGATGTTGCGGATGGATAGTCCGGTCAGCATGGGCGACCGTTCTTAGCCGTTCGGAAACGCGCCGTCACCATCCGTTCACGGCTTGTTTCAGCCCTGTGACACCACGCCACACACCCGCAACCTGATTGGGGCAAGGGATTCGCTGAAAGCAACCGCAAAGGAGGCACGGCCATGCCCAAGCAACGCCAAGCCAAGCCAGCGTTCCGGCCCACGTTCCAGACGGTCACCGAACTTGCCACTTCCGTTCCGGCGTGGCTGGACTTGCCCGAACCGCGCGGCTTCCGCCCCAAGCGCAAGGTCCGGACGGTATGGATTTCCGACATCCACCTTGGCACGCGCGGCTGCAACGCGGCGATGCTGCTCGATTTCCTCGCCTCCATCGAATGCGAAACGCTCTATCTCGTGGGCGACATCGTCGATGGCTGGCGGTTGAAAAAGGGCTGGTACTGGCCCGACGCCCATAACGAGGTGATCCGCCGCGTGCTCAAGATGGCGCATCGCGGCACGCGCGTGGTGCTGATCGCGGGCAACCATGACGAGATGCTGCGCCCTTACGCGGGGATGAGCTTCGGCGGCGTGGAACTGGCGCTGGAAGCGATCCACACCACCGCCGACGGGCGCCGCCTGCTGGTGACTCATGGCGACGGCTTTGACGGCGTGGTGCTCTATGCCCGCTGGCTCGCCTTCCTGGGCGACAAGGCCTACGAATTCCTGCTGCGCGCGAACCGCTGGTTCAACCTGCTGCGCCGCCAGTTCAAGCTGCCCTACTGGTCGCTTTCGGCCTACCTCAAGAAGCGCGTGAAGAACGCGGTCCAGTTCGTCTGCGACTTCGAGGAAGCGGTGGCCCACGCGGCGCGCGAACAGGGCGTGGACGGCGTGGTCTGCGGCCACATCCACTGCGCCGAGATCCGCCAGATCGGCGATGTGACCTACTACAACGACGGCGACTGGGTCGAAAGCTGCACCGCGCTGGTCGAGGATCACCAGGGCGCGATCGCCATCGTCGACTGGGCGGCGGAAACGCGCGAGGCCGAGATGAAGCACGGCAAGACCCTCACCCCGTCCACCGCGCGCGAGGAGGAACCGGCATGAGGATCGCGATCTGCACCGACGCCTGGCACCCGCAGGTCAACGGCGTCGTCCGCACCCTGTCCACCACGGTGGATCGCCTGAACGCGCGCGGGCACGAGGTCGAGCTTATCACGCCCAGCCAGTTCCGCACGCTGCCCCTGCCCGGCTACAGCGAAATCCGGCTGGCGATGGCCCCGCGTTTCGGCACGCGGCGCACGCTGAAGGACTTCGCGCCCGATGTCGTTCATATCGCCACGGAAGGGCCGATCGGCTGGAGCGCGCGCGGCTGGTGCAAGAGCACGGGCACGCCCTTCACCACCGCGTTCCACACCCGCTTTCCGGACTATGCGGCTGTTCGCACCGGGCTGGACGCCTCGCACTTCTGGCCGCTGATGCGCCGGTTCCACAACCAATCGCGCGCGGTGCTGGTATCCACGCCCACGCTGGCCGGCGAACTGGCAGCGCAGGGAATCGGACGCGCACGCCTGTGGTCGCGAGGAATCGACCGGTCGCTGTTCCATCCCCGCCACGATCCGCTGCCGGAAATGGCCGCGCTTCCCGGCCCGGTGATGCTCTATGTGGGGCGCGTGGCGGTGGAGAAGAACCTCGAGGCCTTCCTCTCCAGCACGGTCCCGGGCAGCAAAGTCGTGGTCGGTGACGGCCCCGATCTCGTCCGCCTGCGCGAAACCTTTCCCGAAGCGACCTTCCTCGGCGCGCTCGCGGGCGAGCAGCTGGCGCGGGCCTATTGCTCGGCGCAGGTCTTCGTGTTTCCCAGCCGGACCGACACGTTCGGTCTCGTCATGATCGAAGCGCTGGCCTGCGGCCTGCCGGTCGCAGCCTTCCCCGTGCCCGGCCCGCTCGACATCGTGGGTGTGAACGGCCACGGCCCCGGCGGCGATCTTCCCATGCGCGTCGGCGCGCTGCGCGATAATCTGGATCACGCGATCGCCGATGCCCTGCGCTGCGACCGGCTGGGCGCCGCGGTCCATGGCGCGAGCTACAGCTGGGATCGGGCGACCGACCAGTTCCTGACGGCGCTGACCGAGGCGCACCGGCAACCTGTCGCCGCCTTCGCCTGACGCGTACCCAAGGGGGAGCCGTTCGCAGGCGCGCTCCCCCTTCCATCCTGCCCGGCCTTTCCTCTACGCTTTGCGGCAGGGAGGATTCGTATTCATGGCGGAACGCTACAACACCATCACCATCGAAAGCCGCGGGCCGGTCGACTGGCTAACGCTGAACCGGCCCGAGGCCATGAACGCCATCTCGCTGGAGATGGTGCGCGAACTCAACGACTATTTCGGCGGGCTCTACAACGATGGATCGGTGCGCATCGTGGTGATGCGCGGGGCGGGCCGGGCGTTCTGCGCCGGGCTGGACATCAAGGAGCGCAGCGAGGACGAGCGCGCCGCCATTCCCTTTGGCGGCGGCTTCGGCTTCCAGGGCTATCTGGCCGATGTCTATGTGAAGATGCGGCGCTGTCCGCAGCCGATCATCGCGCTGGTCCAGGGCCCCGCATGCGGCGGCGGTTTCGCCTTCGCGCTGGCTTCGGACATTCGCATCGCCGGCGAAAGCGCCCGGATGAACGCGGCTTTCATCCGGCTAGGCCTGTCATCGTGCGACATGGGCGTCAGCTATTTCCTGCCGCGCCTCGTCGGCGTTTCGGTCGCCTCCGAACTCATGCTGACCGGCCGTTTCATCCACGCGCCGCGCGCGCTGGCGACCGGGCTGGTGTCCGAAGTAGTTCCCGATGAACGGCTGGACGATGCCGCGCAGTCCTATATCGACGAAATGCTGATGGCGTCGCCGAAGGGCCTGCGCATGACCAAGGAAGGGCTCAACCTTGCGGTCGATGCCCCGAGCCTCGAAGCGGCGATGGCCATCGAGAATCGCAACCAGATCATGACATCGAGCAGCCCGAACTTCGCCGAAGGCATGCGGGCTTTCATCGAGAAGCGCAAACCGGTTTACGTTCCGGACTGAGCAAGGCTCCGGGGCGGGCTCACCCGCTCCGGATCGCGATCAGGCGGCGTTGGTGCCGGGGGCCTTGCTGTTCATCAGGCGATAGGCCTTCTGATACCATTCGCTGCCGGGATAGTTGTTGCCCAGCACAGCCGCCGCCTTCTGCGCTTCTTCCGGCACGCCGAGGGCCAGATAGCTTTCGACCAGACGATAGAGCGCTTCGGGCGTGTGGCTGGTCTGCTGGTACTTGTCGACCACCACGCGGAACCGCAGGGTGCCGGCCAGCCACTTGCCGCTGCGCTGGTAGAAGCGGCCGATCTCCATTTCCTTGCCGGCCAAGTGATCGTTCACCAGATCCATCTTCAGCCGCGCGTCGGTGGCGTAATCGGTATTCGGGAAACGGCGCATCACTTCGTTGAGCGCGGTCTGCGCCTGCAGGGTGATCTTCTGGTCGCGCGTCACGTCGCTGATCTGCTCGTAATAGCACAGCGCGATCAGGTAGTAGGCGTAGGGCGCGTCCTTGTTGCCGGGGTGAATCGACAGGAAGCGCTGGGCCGATTGCGTCGCCTTGGCGTAATCGCGCGCGGCATAGTAACTGAACGCGCTCATCAACTGCGCGCGGCGCGCCCAGGGCGAATAGGGATGCTGGCGCTCCA
The DNA here is from genome assembly GCF_005145025.1 of Novosphingobium sp. EMRT-2. NCBI lineage: Bacteria > Pseudomonadati > Pseudomonadota > Alphaproteobacteria > Sphingomonadales > Sphingomonadaceae > Novosphingobium > Novosphingobium sp. EMRT-2. The sequence goes on from NZ_CP039695.1 coordinate 749,549, forward strand.
CTTCGTCGAACAGCGCCGCCGCCTGCTTGGCATTGCCCTGGTCCAGCCGTTCCTTGGCCGCCATGTAGAGCGTATCGACGTCCCGCGCGACATAGGCCACGTCCTTCTTGGAACGCGCGCCGCCGGCGCAACCGGCGGTCAGCCCAAGGGCGGCGGTGGCGGCGGCGAGAACGGCAATCCGCAGCGGGGTGCGGCCATGGGCGATAAACGTCATGGCAGCCCTATAACCAGCGCCCCCATGAACGCCAAGTGAAGTTCTGCATGCATCGATTTCAGGACGTGACGGCCCACGCGAAGATCACGCCTCCTCGAACGGAGGGATCACCGCAATCGGATCGGCCAGCGTGATCCGGTCCAGCATAGCCGCCATTTCATCGCGCAACTGGAGCATCAGGCCCCGCAACCGGCATTCGGCCTCCGGCAGGCAATTGGTGCAGGTTTCATGCGCGTTGCGGCTGGCGCACGGAACCAGCGCAAGGCTGCCCCGCGTCAGGCGGATGATGTCGCCATAGCGGATGTCCACCGGCGGAAGGGCCAGTTCGTATCCCCCTTCGCGCCCGCGCTGCGAAACGACGATTCCCTCGCGCGCCATTTCCGAGAGAATCACGGTCAGGAACTTGCGCGGGATGTTCTGCGCATCGGCAATGGCATCCAGCCGCACCGGACCCTGTCCGAAGGTATCGGCAAGATGCTGCAAGGCCCTGATCGTGTAGCGCGTCTTCTGCGACAGCATGGAGACACAAAAGCGCCTCGCACCCGAAAGTCAATCGCGGCGGTAGAAAACCTTGTCTAATCCACGATTCACGGCGTGCCGCGTTCCCGATCGGGCGCGCCATACCCGCCGCCGCCCGGCGTTTCGATCACGAAGACATCGCCTGGCTCCAGCGTGGCCGAAGCGGTTGCCGGCAGAACCTCGACACGACCATCCGCGCGCTCGATCCCATTGCGCCCGGTTTGTCCGTCCGCGCCACCCTGCAGGCCGAACGGCGGCACGATCCGGCGGTTCGACAGGATGCCGGCCTCCATCGCTCCGAGAAAGCGCACTCTGCGCACCGCGCCATCGCCGCCACGATGATGGCCGGCCCCGCCCGAGCCGCGCCGGATGGAGAACTCCTCCAGCAGCACGGGGAACCGCGTTTCCAGCACTTCGGGATCGGTCAGGCGGCTGTTGGTCATGTGCGTCTGCACCACCGCCGTTCCGTCGAAATCCGGCCCCGCGCCCGATCCGCCGGCGATCGTCTCGTAATACTGGTGGCGCGCATTGCCGAAGGTGAAGTTGTTCATCGTCCCCTGCGCCCCCGCCATCGCGCCCAGCGCACCGAACAGCGCGTCGGTCACGACCTGGCTGGTCTCGACGTTCCCGGCCACCACGGCGGCGGGCGCTTGCGGGCGGAGCATCGACCCTTCGGGCACCACCACGGTCAGCGGGCGCAGGCACCCTTCGTTCATCGGCACCGCATCGTCGATCAGCGTGCGCACAACATAGAGCACGGCGGCGCGCACGACCGGCAGCGGCGCGTTGAAATTGTCGCCCAGTTGCGGGCTGGAGCCGGTGAAATCGACCGTGGCATGGCGGGCCGCGCGATCGATCGCCACGCTCACGGCAACCTGCGCGCCGTTATCCATCGCATAGGTGAAGCTCCCGTCGGCCAGCCGGTCGAGCAGCGCGCGCACCGCCGCCTCGGCATGGTCCTGCACATGCCCCATATAGGCATCGACCACCGCCCTGCCCTGTTCAGCAGCGATGCGGCGCAGTTCGGAAGCCCCCCGCGCGCACGACGCGATCTGCGCCTTCAGGTCCGCGATGTTCTGGTCCACGTTGCGCGAGGGCCAGCGCCCGGACGACAGGCGCGCGCGTAAATCCGCCTCGCACAAGTGCCCTTGGTCCACCAGCAGCACGTTATCGAGCAGCACGCCCTCCTCGTCCAGCGTGCGGCTGCCGGGGGGCATCGATCCCGGCGCGATCCCGCCGATGTCGGCATGATGGCCACGCGCGGCGACGAACCAGGCCGGCGCCGCATCGCCCTCTTCGGCAAACACCGGCATCACCACCGTCACGTCGGGCAGATGGGTGCCGCCATCATACGGCGCGTTGAGAACATAGGCATCGCCGGGGCGCAGCCCGCGTCCGTCCCGCCCCTCCCCGCGCCGGGCCAGCACGGTGCGCACGCTTTCGCCCATCGATCCCAGATGCACGGGCATGTGCGGCGCATTGGCGATCAGGCTGCCTGCGCGGTCGAACAGCGCGCAGGAGAAATCGAGCCGCTCACGGATGTTGACCGACGAGGCGCTGTGCTGAAGCGCCGCGCCCATTTCCTCGGCCACGGCCATGAACAGCCCGCTCATGATCTCCAGCCGCACCGGATCGAGCACGGTATCCGCCGCGCAATCCACCGCGCGCGGCTGCGCCCGGCGCAGGATGAGGTTGCCGATGGCGTCGACTTCCACGCGCCAGCCCGGTTCGACCACCGTCGTCGATACCGGATCGACGATCAGCGCCGGCCCCGTCGCGGTGAAGCCGCAGGCCAAATTCTCGCGCCGGTAGAGCGGGGTAGCATGCCGTTCGCCGCCGGTGAACATCGAGACGGTGCCGGCTGGCGGCCCTGAGCGTTCGGGCAGGACCGCCACCGGCACGTCGGCATGGTCCGAGGCGGCCACCGCCTCGACCCGCACGGCTTCCGCCAAGATCCCACCTTCGGGCGCGAAGCCGAACCGGCGCTGCCAGTCCGCCGCGAAGGCAGCCCGCATCGCCTCGAGCGGTGCAAAAGCCACTTCGATCGTGTTCTCGGTGCCCTGCGGCCGCAGGTGGAGCGTCACCTCGCGCCGCAGGTGAGCCCCCTCGACATGGCCAGCGACCAGTTCGGCCTCCGCCGCATCGCCCAGCAGGCCAACCGTCCGAGCGATGGCAGCCGCCCCCTCCGCATCCAGGAGGCACCCCAGCGTGGCCTCGCACACCACGCGCCGGTCGGCAAGGCCCATGCCATAGGCGGAGAGCACGCTCGCCAGCGGATGGCACTGCACGGTATCGATCCCCAGCGCATCCGCCACCAGGCAGGCATGCTGCCCGCCCGCGCCGCCGAAACAGGCAAGCGTAGCACGGGTGACGTCATGGCCCCGGCGCACGGAAATCGCCTTGATCGCGTTGGCCATGTTGGCGACGGCAATGCGCAGGAAGCCTTCGGCAGCCTGCTCGGGCGAAACCGCGCGCCCGGTCGCCGCGCGGACCTGCGCGGTCAGTTCGGCGAAACGGCGCTCCACCGCGTCACGATCGAGCGGTTCATTGCCATCCGGGCCGAACACATGCGGGAAATGATCGGGTTGCAGCTTGCCCAGCAAGAGGTTGCAATCGGTCACCGCCAGCGGCCCGCCGCGCCGGTAGCACGCCGGCCCCGGCACCGCGCCCGCCGATTCCGGGCCGACCAGGAAGCGGACGCCATCGAAACGGCAGATCGAACCGCCGCCCGCCGCCACGGTGTGAATGCGCATCATCGGCGCGCGGATGCGTGATCCCGCCACCCGCGCCTCGGCCTCGCGCTCATAGCTGCCGGCGTAGTACGAAACGTCGGTCGACGTGCCGCCCATGTCGAAGCCCACGACTTGCGCGAAACCCGCCGCTTTGGCCGTGGCCGCCATGCCGACGATGCCTCCGGCCGGGCCGGAGAGCACGGCGTCTTTGCCGTGGAACGCCTCGCCGGCGGCAAGCCCGCCGCTCGATTGCATGTAGAGCGCCGCGACCGCCGGTCCCAGCCCCGCTTCCAGCCCGGCGATATAGCGGCGCAGGACGGGCGACAGGTAGGCGTCGACCACGGTCGTATCCCCCCGCGCGATCAGCTTGATCAGCGGGGCGACGCGGTGGCTGACCGAAATCTGCGCGAACCCCACCTCCGCCGCGATACGGGCGAGCGCGGCCTCGTGCGCCGGATACTTCCAGCCGTGCATCAGCACGATCGCGATGGCGCGCAGCCCGCCATCGAACGCGGACTGCAACGCGGCACGGGCCTTGTCCTCGTCCAACGTAGCCAGCACCGTGCCATCGGCCATGACCCGTTCGTCGATTTCCGCGACCTGCGCGAACAGGGGCGCCGGCAGATCGATCCGGCGCGCGAAAATGTCGGGCCGTTCCTGCGTACCGATGCGCAGGGCATCGCCGAACCCGCGCGTGATCGCCAGCAGCGTCGGCTCGCCCTTGCGTTCGAGCAGGGCGTTGGTGGCAACGGTCGTGCCCAGCCGCAGTTCGGCGGGCGGCAAGGCGGTGCCTGGTGGTACCCCGGTCAGCCGGCGCATCGCCTCCACTGCCGCGTCGTCATAACGGCCGGGGTCTTCGGACAGGAGTTTTGCGCGGTGCAACCCGCCATCGGGCGCAATCGCCACGACATCGGTGAAAGTGCCGCCGCGATCGACCCAGAATCGCCAGGTTTCTTCCGTCATGCACCCGCCTTAACCGCTTGAAATCCGGCTGGCACTATCCTGACCGATCGTTTGCCAGAGGAACCTGCGCTCAAACCGGCCGATGCGGGTGCAAAAGCAAGCGGCCCGGCGCGCACGCACCGGGCCGCTCAGACGTTCCTCGATGGATCAGCGCGCGGCCTGTTGCAGATAGGCAATCAGGTCGGCGCGATCCTGCGGATTGGGGAGGCCGGCAAAAGCCATGCGCGTGCCCGGCACGAACCGGGTAGGCGAGGTGAGGAAGGCATCGAGCGTGGTCTTGTTCCACGTCACGTTCTTGGCCTTCATCTGCGCCGAATAGTTGAAGTTCGCCATCGCGGCCGACTTGCGGCCAACGATGCCCTTCAGCGACGGCCCCAGGCGCGTGGCGCCGGTATTGAGATCGTGGCAGGCGGCGCAACGGGCAAACACGGTACGACCCCGCGCCGCGTCACCCGCAGGCCCGGAAGGAGCGGCCGATGCCGCCGACGCGGCGATACCAACGGCGGCCAGAACGGCCATCACGGCAACAAACTTCATCAACGCACTCCCCAAAAATGCCTTGTGGCCAAAATGCTTCGTGGCCAAGCTGCCCCAGCGGGGCTGACCCACGCATGAACGGATACAACGGCTTGGCGGCGCTGCCTAAACCCTATTGAGCGATTTTCGCAAGCCGGCAGTCGGCGCTCAATCCTTGGCAGGCGCTGACGTGCAGACCTTGATGACCAGACGGAACAGTTCCGCGCGTTCGTCTTCCGAAAGGCAGGCGGTCAGTTCCCGTTCGTGCGCAGCGATGATCTCACGCGCTTGTTCCAGCACCCGCTCACCATCCTCGGTGATCCACAGCCCGCCGGCACGACGATCCAGCTTCGATGGCTCGTTCACCACGTAGCCGTTCTTGGTCAATTGCCGCACGAACTGGTGAACCGTGGGCCTTTCGATCTGGAAGAAGCGCGAAAGGTCCGATTGTTTCACGCCAGGATTGGCGTTTGTCAGCCACAGGATCGCGACCTGCTTGGGCGTAACCTTCAGGACATCCAGCTGCCGTTCCAGCCGCGAGATGAACAGGGAATTGGCGGTTCCGATATGGACGCCCAGAATGGCGTCCATCCCGTCAACCAGCAGCCCCGCCGCTGTTCCCGACGCCATGGTCACTTCCGAAGCCAACGATCCGATACCTTTCCAGCCGCACCATCCTTAACGAACGATACGGAACAAATGCGCGGTTTCATTAGGGTCACGAAGTGTTTTACGCAAAGCCTTTTGCACCGCACCCAGGTCCACGGGGCGAAACGTGCGCCATTTCAGTACGATCCGGATGCATTTGCGAATGCCGCAAACGCCGTTTTCACGGCTACCATCCGGGTGGAAAGGGTCAGGCTTCCATCGGCGCGGTGGTCAAACCCAGATCCGGAATGCCGATGGAGCGACGCCCGCCATAGTCGGTACGGACCACGATCAGGCCGCTGCGTTCGAGATGTTCCAGCAGGCGGCGGATGCGCCCCGGCGAACGGGTGCCATAGACTTCGGCCAGCTTGTCGTCGTCGGGGCATGGCGTACCCTCCGCCGCCGCGCGCGCCAGCACCAGGAACGGGGCGAGCAGGTCGTCGGGCACGTCGCGCCCGATGCGCAACACGTCCTGCCAGCGCGGCTCGCTATCGTCGGCAATGCCGGCCACCGCCATCGCGAAACGCCGCCGGAACGCCGCCAGATCGATGCCCGTGTCGCCCAGCCGCTGCATCCGGCAGCGCACGGTGAAATCCTGGAAAAGCTGCGCCGCGGGCTGAAACGTGCAGTCCGGCTCCAGCGCCATCTCGGCCAGGATCGCGGCGACATCGGCGGCGGTTTCCTCCTGCGCGAACAGGCTGGGTTCGGCGGGCGGATCGACCTGTTCGGCGGCGGGCACATAGCCCTCGATCCGTTCGAGCAGTTCCCCGCTTTCGACCGGCGCGGCTTCCGGTTCCGGCGCGCGCGGCAGGGCCTCCATCGCCAGCGGTTCGGCCAGCAGCAGCGATTCCATGTCCTGGCCCGAAGCCGAAGGCAGTGGCATCAACCCCTGTACCACGTTGCGCGCGCGGGTCTGCACCTCGCCGATGCGCACCCCCACCGGCCGGCGGCAGATGGCGGGGCCAAGCCCCAGGAAGTGACCGCGCTCCAGATCGCGGATCTGTTCGGCCTGGCGCCGCTCCATGCCCAGCAGATCGGCCGCGCGCGCCATGTCGATGTCGAGGAACGTGCGCCCCATCAGAAAGTTGGACGCCTCGGCGGCGACGTTCTTGGCCAGCTTGGCCAGCCGCTGCGTGGCGATCACCCCGGCCAGGCCGCGCTTGCGCCCCCGGCACATAAGGTTGGTCATCGCCGCCAGCGACAGGCGGCGCACTTCGTCGGTCACGTCGCCCGCGGCGGCGGGGGCGAACATCTGCGCCTCGTCCACCACCACCAGGGCGGGATACCACTCATCGCGCGGAGCATCGAACAGCGTGTTGAGAAACACCGCCGCGCACCGCATCTGCGCTTCCAGCTCCAGCCCGTCGAGCGCCAGGATCACCGAGGCGCGATGCTTGCGGATACGCGCGGCGAGCTTGGCGATCTCGGCCTGATCATAGGCCGATCCATCGACCACGACATGCCCGAACGGCTCGGCCAGCGTGACGAAATCGCCTTCCGGATCGATCACCACCTGCTGGACCAGCGCGGCGCTTTCCTCCAGCATACGGCGCAGCAGGTGCGACTTGCCGGACCCGGAATTGCCCTGCACGAGCAGGCGGGTCGCCAGCAGTTCCTCGACATCGATCCGGACAGGGGCGCCGGACCGGTCGGCGCCGATGATGATGGATGCGCTCACGCCGTGGCTGTGGCCGGGCGGACCTGAGTCGGCAAGGCCGCCGGGGCGATTTGCTGTAGAAAGGTGGGTGCCTTTCCTACCCTGCCCCCGTCCTCGCACGCCGTCCCAGCGAAAGCTGGAACCTCAGGCCTTTGCAGGAGGACCATCGTCAGGTGGAACCCAGCGGCCCGAGGTCCCAGCCTGCGCTGGGACGACGGTCTTACCTCCGCTGGGACGACGCCTCATTCCATCAATGCCGGATCAGGTAATCGAACGCGGAAAGCGCCGCCTTCGAACCTTCGCCCATGGCGATAACGATCTGCTTGTAAGGCACGGTCGTCGCGTCACCCGCCGCGAACACGCCCGCCGCGCTGGTCTCGCCACGCGCGTCGATCTCGATCTCGCCGCGGTTGGTCAGCGCCACCGAATGGTCGAGCCATTCGGTGTTGGGGACAAGGCCTATCTGCACGAAGATGCCTTCCAGCACGATTTCGTGAACTTCCTCGGACTTGCGATCGCGGTACTTGAGGCCGGTCACCTTGTCGCCATTGCCCAGCACTTCGGTGGTCAGGGCCGAGGTGATGACGGTGACGTTGGGCAGGCTGTTCAGCTTCGCTTGCAGCACCGCATCGGCGCGCAGCTGGCTGTCGAATTCGATCAGCGTGACATGGGCAACGATGCCCGCAAGGTCGATCGCCGCTTCGACACCGGAGTTGCCGCCGCCGATCACCGCCGTGCGCTTGCCCTTGAACAGCGGGCCATCGCAGTGCGGGCAATAGGCGACGCCCTTGTTGCGGTATTCGTCCTCGCCGGGCACGCCCATCTGCCGCCAGCGCGCGCCGGTCGAAAGGATCACCGTCTTCGCTTTCAGGCTGGCGCCGCTTTCAAGCTGCACCTCGGCCAGCCCGCCATCGAGCGGGGGCACGAGCTTCACCGCCTTCTGCACGTTCATCACGTCCACGTCGTAATCCTTGACGTGCTGTTCGAGATGCGCGGCCAGCTTCGGCCCTTCAGTGTGCGGCACCGAGATGAAGTTCTCGATCGCCATGGTATCGAGCACCTGCCCGCCGAAGCGTTCGGCGACGACGCCAGTGCGGATGCCCTTGCGCGCGGCATAGATCGCCGCCGCCGCGCCGGCGGGGCCGCCGCCGACGACCAGCACGTCGAACGGCTCCTTGGCGGCGATCTTCTCCGCTGCCCGCGCCACCGCCCCGGTATCGAGCTTCGCCACGATCTGCGCCAGGTCCATGCGCCCCGATCCGAACGCCTCGCCGTTGAGGAACACCGTCGGCACGGCCATGATCTTGCGCCGCTCCACCTCGTCCTGGAACACGGCGCCGTCGATCGCGACGTGCGTCACGTTCGGGTTGAGCGCGGCCATGATGTTCAGCGCCTGCACCACATCGGGGCAGTTCTGGCAGGTGAGCGAGAAGAACGTCTCGAAATGCAGCGGCCCTTCCAGCGCGCGCACCTGATCGAGCAGTTCAGCATCTTCCTTGGGCGGATGGCCGCCCACGTGCAGCAGCGCCAGGATCAGCGAGGTGAACTCGTGCCCCATAGGCAGGCCGGCGAAGACCGCTTCCGCCCTGCCTTCGTCGGCGCGGATCGCGAACGAAGGCTTGCGCGCGTCCGTACCGTCGAAGCGGGCGGACACCTTGTCGGACTGCGCGGCGATCTCCTCGACCAGACTGCGCGTTTCGGCCGATTTGGGACTGTCGTCGAGGCTGGCGACAAGCTCGATCGGGCGGCGCAGGTTGCCGAGATAGGCTTTCAACTGGCCGGTAGTGGCGGCATCGAGAATAGGCATGGCGGTTCTCTTCAGACAAATGGATGCTTCACCGGGATCGCGCGGATGCCGGGAGGCTGAAATGAGCGGCGGGAGGCGCTCGGGGAAACGCTGGGTTCCCGTTGCCCTGAGCTTGCCGAAAAACTGCCTTGGAATGGCAATCCTTGGGGAAGCTCAGGACTGGCGGATCAAACGGGGCACACCGATCTCCGGTCGAAAAGTCTCGGGGAAGAGGGGAGCCGGACGGGAATCCCGCCCGGCCCAACCCATCAGATCTTGCCGACGAGGTCGATCGACGGAGCCAGCGTTTCGGCGCCTTCTTCCCACTTGGCCGGGCAGACCTGGCCGGGGTTTTCGCGCCAGTACTTGGCGGCCTTGATCTTGCGCACCAGTTCGGAAGCGTTGCGGCCCACGCCCTCGGGCGTGATTTCGACGAGCTGGATCACGCCGTCCGGATCGACGACGAAAGTGCCACGATCAGCAAGGCCCACGCCCACGCGCAGGATGTCGAAGTTGTTCGACAGGTCGTGGTTCTGGTCGCCCAGCATGTAGTACTGGATCTTGCCGATGGCCGGCGAGGTATCGGCCCAGGCCTTGTGCGAGAAGTGCGTGTCGGTCGAGACCGAATAGACTTCAACGCCCAGGCCCTGAAACTCGGCATACTTGTCGGCAAGGTCTTCCAGCTCGGTCGGGCAGACGAACGTGAAGTCGGCCGGATAGAAGAAGAATACGCCCCACTTGCCCTTCACGTCGGCGTCGGTAACGGTTTCGAACTTGCCCTGGCGATAGGCCTCGGCTTTGAACGGCTTAAGCGTGGTTCCGATCAGAGACATGACAGACGATTTCCTTCTGATTCGTCGTTGGTAAACTGGATACGAGGGTGAGCTAGCGACTCCCCTTCGCAATTTCCAATGATCAATTCCGGCCACTTTGATTGATTGCGTCGATCAATGGCTCGCCTGATCGGAACCTGTCGATCACATTCCTGTGGCACGGCAGAGACAGATGCTCCCTCGCTGTCGACCTTACGATAATGCCCCCGCCACGGCGTGCCCCGGAAGCGACAGTTCCTCCAGCGGCAACAGCCTGGCATCCTCGAGCGCCGCCACGCGATGGCCGATACCGGCGAGGTAAGTCTCGTTATCGGCGAAGGCGAGGAACGCCGGAACGCTGCTCTGGCGCACCAGCATCGCGATGTCCCATCGTTCGGCCTCCGGTCCAATCAGGAACGGACCGCCCTGCCCCATGAACAGGATATCGCCGCCGCTCGCGCGCAAGTGCGGAAGGGTATACGCGATGTAGCGGTCGAATGCCTCGCTTCCGCTGATCGGCGATGCCGGCGCGAGTTCGGGATGCGCCGCATAGTCCGCCACGGCGCGAAACCGCAGCAGGTTCAGCATGACGACGCTGCCCGCGATCCGGCGCTGCACGAACCGCACGCCGGCCGCCGCCGATACATCGAGATGAGGGGCGGATGATTCCGTCATTCTCCGGCGCCGTGATCAGCGTATGCCAGCGACAGAACATGCATCCTGACATCCTCCGGCCAATCCTCGATATGCCGCTCCAGCGCGACCGGGTCTCCGGCGAACAGAGCCCGCGTCGCGTCCTCGTAACCGGGCAGATCGCCGGCCATCGCCAGCATGAAGTGATAGGCCGCCTCCTGCGCGCGGCGCCGTTGCTGGCGGATGTCGGGCTTCTTCCGCTCGCTGTCGATCAGACGGCGCAGCGTGGCCGAGGCGCCACCGGGCTGGGTGGCCAGCCATTCCCATTGTCTCGGCAGCAAGGTTACCTCGCGCGCCACCACGCCCAGCCGGGGCCGGCCCCGTCCGCGTGGTTCCTCCGCCTGCCCTTCGCCTGCCGGAAGCGCGCCGGGCGAAGCCGGCGCGGCACGGTAGCGCCCGCGATAGACCGGCGCAGGCTGCGAGAGACGCTCCACGATCTCCGCGTCACTGCCGCGCAGGTCCAGATCGACAACTCGTCCGCTGCGATCATCGAAAACCTGGATGGCACCGACAGCGCCTCCTTCCAGAGCCCGCTTCACCTGCAAGGCCACTTCGCCCAGCGGGCCGGAGAACATTTTCCGCGCGCCGCAGAATGCGGTGCAGGACAAGGGGTCAGGCATGATGCGTTCCTTCTGCGTCTGAGCACTTTTTATCCGGGTAAATTATACTCGTCAATATTACCCGGATAAAACATGCGACGCAGGAGCACCTGCCGCACGGATCACCCCGCCGCGACCGTTGAACGCTTGTTGCAACCGCATAAAAATCTGAAATAAATACGCTTTAGCGTTTCATCATGCCATTTTTTGCAATCGACTTGCAGAACTTGCACTTGAAAACCGACGCATTCCGATCCACTTGCGCTCACGAAACAAAACTGTTTCGTTCTATTACCCCTTGTTGTCAGGACGCACGATGACCGCTCCCAGCGAAAGCGATTCCAGCCCGGTTTCCCCGGATACGCCCGGAGAGAATGGCATCGATCCGAGCGGCGCTGCGCCAAACGGCAACGGTAAACGTAGCAAGCGCGTCCGCCGTATCGGCCTGATCGCGCTGATCGTGGGCGCGGCTTATGGCATCTATGCCTACACGAACTATCGCCTCTATGGACGCTTCATCCAGGAAACCGATGACGCTTATGTGAAGGCGGACGGGGTAACGGTGAGTTCCAAGCTGTCCGGTTATGTCCGGGCGGTGAACTTCAAGGATAACCAGTCGGTCGCGGCGGGAACGCTGCTCGTGCAGATTGATCCGACCGACTACCAGACGCGCCTTGCCCAGTCCGACGCGCAAGTTCAGGTAGCGCGCGCCACGCAGGCGGCCTCGATCGCCAGCATCGCGGAAGCGCGTTCGGCCGTGGGGCAAGCCTCGGCGGCAGTCGACGCCGCGCAGCGCCAGCTCACCTATCTCAACGGCGAAGTCGCCCGTTTCCGCCCGCTTGTCGCCAGCGGCGCGGAACCGAAGCAGACACTGGACCAGTTCGTCTCGAACCGCGATCAGGCCGCGTCCGATCTTGCCGCGAAGCAGGCCGCGCTTGCCGCGGCGCGTGACAAGGTCCGCACCATCGAGGCGCAGGCGAACCAGTCCGCCGCCCAGATCGAAGCCGCCCTCGCCCAGCGCCAGGCCGCGAACAACGATATGGCCACAACGCGCATCGTAGCCCCCATCGCCGGCCGCATCGGCAATTCGTCGGTCCGGCTCGGCCAGTACGTCCAGCCCGGTCAGCGCCTGCTGACGGTGGTGCCGGTCGACGCGATCTATGTGGAAGCGAACTTCAAGGAAACCCAGATCGGGTTGATGCGGCCCGGCCAGCCGGTGACCGTGAAGGTCGATGCGCTGCCCGATGTGGCGTTTCATGGCGTGGTGGACAGCATCACCCCGGGCACCGGCGCCAACTTCTCGCTGATCCCGCCGCAGAACGCGACCGGCAACTTCACCAAGATCGTGCAGCGCGTGCCGGTGCGCATCCGCATCAATTCCGGGCCGGAATCGAAGCGGGTCCTGGTTCCCGGGCTGTCGCTGACGGTCCAGGTCGATACGTCCGCCGCGAAGGGAGCCATCGAATCCATCCGCCGCGAGCAGGAACAGGCGCCGAAGCGGCCATGAGCGCAGCCACCCTTCCCGCGGAACAGGCTGGGCAGCCGCCCGCGCCGCCGCCGGCGCGCGAACGCGCGGACCTTACCGCCTGGCTGGGCGTAGCCGCCGGCGCGCTCGGCTCGCTGATGGCCACGCTCGACATCTCGATCGTCAACGCCTCGCTTCCCACCATCCAGGGCGAGATCGGTGCCTCCGCCAGCGAAGGCACCTGGATTTCGACGGCCTATCTCGTCGCCGAAATCGTCATCATTCCGCTGACCGCCTGGCTGGAGCGCGTGTTCGGCCTGCGCCGGTTCCTGCTGATCGCATCCGTCCTGTTCACCGGTTTCTCGATCATGTGCGGCACGTCGACGACGCTGACCGGCATGATCATCGGCCGCATCGGGCAAGGCTTTACCGGCGGTGCGATGATTCCCACAGCCATGACCATCATCGCCACACGTCTGCCTCCGTCACAGCAACCGATCGGCACGTCGCTGTTCGGCTCGACGGTGATCCTCGGCCCCGTACTCGGGCCACTGGCCGGTGGCTGGCTGACCGAGAATTTCAGCTGGCACTATGCCTTCTTCATCAACGTTCCGGTCTGTCTGGCGCTTATGGTGCTGCTGCTTGTCGGCCTTTCCGACCAGAAGCCCAAGCTGGACGAACTGATCGAGGCGGACTGGCTGGGGATCGCGGGCCTTGCGCTGGGACTGGGCGGACTGACGGTCGTGCTGGAGGAAGGCAACCGCGAACAGTGGTTCGAATCCACGCTGATCTGGCAGTTGACCGCCGTCACCGTGCTGGGTTTCGTGCTGATCGGACTGGGACAGCTGTACGCGCGCCGCCCCGTGATCAAGCTGGCCCTGCTGCGCAACCGCACGTTCGCGGCAGTCTTCGTCCTCGCGCTGATCCTGGGCGTGGTGCTGTACGGCACCGCTTACGTGATCCCGCAGTTCCTGGCCGCTATCGCCGGCTACAACGCGATGCAGGCCGGGCAGGTCGTCTTCATCTCGGGCATTCCCGCCATGATGATGATGCCGTTGTTCCCGATCCTGCTCAGCCGGTTCGACCTGCGGCTGATCGTCGCCACCGGGCTGCTGCTGATGATGGCATCGTGCTACATCGACACATCGCTTACCGCGGACTCCACGGGTTCGGACTTCGTCGATTCCCAGCTCCTTCGCGGACTGGGTCAGGTCCTCAGCATGATGTTCCTCAACCAGGCGGCGATCGCGGCGGTGCGCCCCGACGAAGCCGGCGACGCCTCAGGCCTGTTCAACGCCGCGCGCAATCTGGGCGGGTCGATCGGGCTTGCCTTGCTGGCGACCGTCCAGGAGCGCCGGCTCGACTATCATCACTGGACGCTGAATTCCGCTCTCGGCAATAACGATCTTGCCGTGCAGGACTGGGTTTCCAGCACCTCCGCCACGTTCGGCGGCGGCCCCGACGGCCTTGCCGCTGCCATCCGCCAGATCGACAGCACCGTGCTGCGCGAAGCCATGGTGATGGCGTTCAATGACGATTTCATGTTCCTTGTGGCGGGCATTCTCGTGGTGACCCCGCTCGTCCTTTTCCTGCGTCCCCTTCCCAAGGGACGCCACATGGCGGCCATGCACTGATGCGACCGATCACCCGAACTCTCCTCGCCCCCCTGCTCGCTTCCTGCGCGCTGCTCGTCAGCGGCTGCGCCACGGTCGGCCCCGACTACCACGGCGCGCCAAACGTGGCGGATACCGCTGCCACGCGCGGCAGTTTCCTGCGCGCGGACGCCGGAACCAGCACCGCCGCGCCCACCGCCCGCTGGTGGCAGGCGCTGGGCGATCCCGTGCTGGACCAAGTCATAGAAACCGCGCTGGCGAACGCGCCCGACGTGCAGGCCGCGAACGCCCGCATCGCGCAGGCACGCGCGGGGCTTGAGGTCAACAAGACCGCGCTGCTGCCCACCGCCAGCGTTTCGTTCGCCGTGCCCTACGTGAACCTTCCCGGCAGCATTCTGGGCAATTCGGGACGCGAGGAGTTCCACGCCTATGCACCAGGCTTCGACACCTCGTGGGAGATCGACCTGTTCGGCGGCACGCGTCGCAAGATCGAAGCGGCTTCCGCCCGCGCCGAGGCCGCCGAAGCGGGCCTTGCCGACGCCCGCGTGACTCTTTCGGCCGAGATCGCGCGCGCCTACGTTTCGCTGCGCGCCAAGCAGGCCGTGCTGGCGCTGACCGATCGGCAGGCGGCAATCGACGGCGACCTCGTCACCCTTGCCCGGCAACGGCTGGCGGGCGGCACCGCACCGGAACAGCCGCTAGCGCAGGCCCGCGCCCAACTCGCGCAGACCGAAGCGGATCGCGCGAAGACGCGGGCCGACATCGTCGTGCTGATCGATCAGATCGCGGTCCTTGCCGGGCGCGAGCCGGGAGCCTTGGACGCGCTGCTGTCCGCTCCGAACGCGGTGCCGCTGCCGCCGGCCGACGTCGCCGTGGGTGATCCGGCGCTCTTGCTGCGCAACCGCCCGGACATCCGCATGGCCGAACGCCAGCTTGCCGCCGCCAATGCCGACATTGGCGCCAGGGTGGCGGACAAATATCCGAAGATCAGCTTCACCGGCCTGCTCGGCACCGGCGGACAGAACTTCGCCGACGTGTTCAAGACATCCAGTCTTGTCGGGCTGGCGCTGCCCCAGATCAAGTGGTCGCTGTTCGACGGAGGCCGCGTGAACGCGCAAGTGCGCTCGGCGAAAGGCGCATACGCCGAAGCGGAGGCGAATTTCCGTGGGACGGTGCTCAAAGCCCTGCAGGACGCGGAAAATTCGCTGACCCGCTTCGGCGGCCAGCGCATCGCCTATGGCAAGGCGCTGGACAGCCAGGCACAGGCCATGCGGGCGCACGCGCTCCAGTCGCAACGCGTTCAAGGAGGCACCGCCGGCCGTAGCGACGCACTGACCGCCGAACGGCAAGCGGTCCAGGCCGAAATGGCGGCGATCTCGGCCCGGGCCGAACTGACCACCGATTTTGTCGCCGTGGAAAAGGCTCTGGGTCTGGGCTGGACTGCGCAGACGACGGAGGAAGCGCCGAAATGAGCCGTTTTCGTTCCGTTTATACCGTCTTGACTCGCCGCAAAACTAAGGCACTCTCTGTCCCCATAACGCCAGCAAGGCGAGGATTTGGGACGGATGGACTGGATTTCGGATTTTGGCCGCCGATTCTGGCAGGCCTATCAAGAGGGGCTGGTAATGTCCTGCCCCATTCACCGCGCAGCGGCAGACCGATCGGCGGACAAAGCGCCGTGCGACATCGGTATGCAGCAGTATGACCTCGCCGAAGCGCTCGCAAGGCAGCAAGCCGTCCGCCACTGAAGACACAGACGGGCTGACTCCGCCAGATGGGCCGACCGACCTGATCGTCGCTTGCGCGGATGAGAGCAGCGAAAGCCGCGCCGTGCGCCGCGGACGCCCTTCCGCAGCGGAAGCGGAACAGATTGTCGGCCGGATTCTGGAGGCAAGCTGGGACGTCCTGCTGGCCGAGGGCTTTGAAGGCTTCACCTTCGATCGCGTTGCCCGCCATGCTCATATCGGCAAGGCCACGATCTATTCCCGCTTCGCCAACAAGCGGGAACTGATGGGCGCGCTCCTGCGCTATCGCATCGAAGCCCAGCACGCCCACATCAGCGCCACCGGCGCGGATCTCCCGCCGATAGAAGCGTTCACCGCGCGCAGCACCGAAGTGCTGTCGCTGCTGCTTTCACCCGACGGCATCCTGCAGGAACGCCTGATCGACTGGATGGATCAGGAAGGCGACGGCGAATGCGGCGAAGTTCGCACGGCGATCTATCGCCATTCGCTCGTCGCCATCGAAGCGTTGATCCACAAGGCGAATGCTACGGGGCTGGTCCATATTCACGATCCGGCAGCGGCGGCGGAATTCTGGCTGGAAGGCCTGGTCGGCCACGCGCGCGTAACGCGGGCGGACGAGAACTGGGATCGGGCCGCGCATGAACGCTGGTCGCACAAATACGTGCACTTCTTCTTTTCCGGAGTCGCGACGAACACCCCGGACACCATCGCGCCAACCGCGTAGCCGGGTTCAGCGAGTCGGATTCAGCGCATCGCGGGCGAACGGGCCAGCGCGTCCAGCAAGCCGGTGCGGGTATCGACGATACGCGCTGCGTCGCGCCCCGCCAGATCGCGCAACAGCCCGTCCGCGTCCCCGAAATGATACCGCACCAGCGCGGAATTGACGGCCGACGCCAGCGGGAACAGCGCTGCCACGGAGTTAACGGCCTGTACGGGGCCACCCGCCCCTTCCGCTTCACCGGATCGATGCCTTTGCCTGCCAGACAGGGCGGGCACATCATTCCAGCCCGCGAGGCCACCATGACCGCCCTCCTTCCCGCCCCTTTGCCGCAACCGGCGATGGCGGCCGAGCCTGTCCGGATATGCCCGGCGCCATGAAGCACATGACCTTTCCCGGGCCGGAAACGGATAGCACCGACGAACGGATCGATCATCTGCGTCACCTGCTCGAGCGCGAGCGCAAGGCCCGGATCGAAGCCGAGGCCGTCGCCGAACGAAGCTGGCGCGATCTTTACGAGAACCAGGTCCGCCTGGCGCTTCTCCAGCGGATCACCGACGCCTCCAACCAGTCGAGCGACTTCAAGGCCGCGCTGGGCATCGCTCTGGCCGAAATCTGCGCCCACATGAACTGGGACGTCGGCCACGCCTATCGCATCGATCTTGAAGGCAAGGCGCGGCGGCAGGCGCGGATCACCTACGCTGCCGAGCCCGACCGGTTCCGCGCGATCATGGATGCCTCGCGCCGGCAGGTGCTGCGCGAAGGGGTGGACCTGCCTGGCCGGGTGCTGCGCGACCGGCATCCGCACTGGATCGACGAAATGGCGGAGGACAAATGGTTTCCGCGCCGCGATCTGGCGCTCCAGTCCGGACTGCAATCGGCCTGCGCCTTTCCCGTGCTGGTGGGCGATGAACTGGTGGCGGTGATGGAATTCTTCTCGCGCCGCCAGCTGGTAGACAAGGACAACATCCTGCTGACCGTGACCCAGGCCAGCACGCAGCTGGCCCGCGTGGTGGAACGCGAGCGCGCCCGGACGACGTTGCTGCACGAGGCGCGCCACGATGCGATGACCGGCCTTCCCAACCGCGTGCTGCTGGACGAGCGCGCGCGCGCCGCGTTCGCCCGGCTTCCGCGGTCCGGCAAGGACCTGGCGATACTGGTTATCGATCTGGATGGCTTCAAGGCGGTGAACGACAAGCATGGCCACCACGCGGGCGACGCCTTGCTGGTCGAGGTGGCCAGGCGCTTTGACCGGGTTGTCGCCGGGATACGCGGCAAGGACGGTTGGCCTGGCCCCTCCCCGCGCATCACCCTGGCGCGCGTGGGGGGCGACGAGTTCGTTATCCTCATGGATATGCTTGCCGACAAGCGCCAGCCCGGATTTCTCGCCAACCGGCTGCTGGCCGCCCTGCGCGAACCGATGCCGATCGATGGCGAGATGGTATCGGTGGGCGCATCGATCGGTATCGCCCACGGCGGCGGCGACTACACCTCGATCGAGCAGATCCGCCGCGATGCGGACCTCGCGATGTACGAGGCCAAGGGCGGCGGACGGGACCGGATCGTCACCTTCACCGATACGCTGGGCAGCGACGTGCGCCGGCGCATGGCGCTGGAGCGCGAACTGCGCGAAGCGATCCGCGAAAACCAGTTCCTGCTGTTCTACCAGCCGATCTTCTGCCTTGGCGAAACGCCGTATCTGCTGGGTTTCGAGGCTCTGATCCGCTGGGCGCACCCCACCCGGGGCACGCTGTCGCCCGATGCCTTCATCCCAGCGGCGGAAGCCAGCGGCCTGATCGTGTTCATCGGCGACTGGGTGATGCGGCAGGCCTGCACCGCGCTCGCCCGGCTGCACCGGCTGTTGCCCGCGCACAACCGCCCGTTCGTCAGCGTCAACATCGCCCCGCAGCAGTTTCTCCAGCCCGATTTCACGCAAAGCGTGCGCCGCGCGATCGCGGACAGCGGACTGCCACCGCGCTGCCTCAAGCTGGAAGTGACCGAAGGCGTCGCCATCATCGACGCGGCGCGCACGCGGGCGGTGCTGGAGGAAATCCGTGCCTGGGGCGTGCAGACCAGCCTCGACGATTTCGGCACCGGCTATTCCTCGCTCAGCTACCTGAAGAACCTGCCGTTCGATTCGCTCAAGATCGACCGCTCGTTCACCGCGTCGATCGACGATCCCAAGAGCCGCGACATCATCCAGACCATTCTCGATCTCGCCGGCAAGCTGGGGCTGACCGTGGTGGCCGAAGGCATCGAGTCCTTGGAACAGGACCGGATGCTGCAAAGTATGGGCTGCACGTTCGGCCAGGGCTATCATCTTGCCCCGCCGCTGGAGGAAACGGCCGCTTTCGCGCTAGCCTCCACCGAAGCGCAAGTACCCAGGGCCTGATCGCCGGCAGGGCAATTCGTCACTGTACCATCGCGGTTCAGGGGCTATTCTCGCGCTTTCTTGGCAAGGAGGCTCCCATGGCAAACAGCCCGTGGCACCACGCCCGCAACTCCAGCGTGGCCGACGACATCGATTTCGAGATCAAGGGGCAGGAACTGCAGTTCCTGGAAATCGAGCTGGACCCCGGCGAAAGCGCCGTCGCCGAAGCCGGCGCCTTCGTGTGGAAGGACGCCTCGATCGGCATGACCACGGTGTTCGGCGATGGCAGCGGCGGCGGTGACGGCGGCTTCATGGGCAAGCTGCTGGGCGCTGGCAAGCGGCTGGTCACCGGCGAGAGCCTGTTCACCACCGTGTTCACGCACAACGGCCAAGGCAAGGCGCGCGTCGCCTTCGCTTCCCCCACGCCGGGTTCGATCCTGCCGATCAAGCTGTCCGACGTGGGCGGCACGCTGATCTGCCAGAAGGACAGCTTTCTCGCCGCCGCGCGCGGCGTGTCGATCGGCGTGGCCTTTCAGCGCCGGGTCATGACCGGCCTGTTCGGCGGCGAAGGCTTCATCATGCAGAAGCTGGACGGCGACGGCTGGGTCTTCGTGCAGATGGGCGGCACGCTGGTCGAGCGCGAACTCGGCCCAGGCGAACAGCTCCATGTCGATACCGGCTGCCTTGCCGCCTACACGCAGGGCGTCGATTTCGATCTGGTGACGGCGGGCGGCGTGCGCAGCGTGCTGTTCGGCGGCGAAGGCCTGTTCTTCGCGCGGCTGACCGGGCCGGGAAAGGTCTGGATACAATCCCTGCCCTTCGCCCGACTAGCCGGGCGGATGCTGGCGGCGTCGGGCAGCCGTGGCGGCCAGAACCGTGGCGAAGGCTCGGTCCTGGGCGCGCTCGGCGATTTCATCGACGGAAGTAACTGAGACGCGCGGGGCAAGCCGGCGGACCTGGATGGAAACGCCGGCCTGCTCCGCGCAAATGGTCAGAACTTCAGACGGATGGTTCCGCCAAACGTGCGCGGATCGCCGACCTGCGCAGCGATCAACCCGGTGTTGCCGCCCGTTCCGGCCAGCAGCAGGTCGATGTAGTTCCGATCGAACGCGTTGCGTACCCACAGGAAGGCATCGAGCGATTCCGTGCGGAAGCCGCCCCGGAAGTTCTGGATCGAATAGCCGTTGACCCAGGTGTAGATCGACGGCGTGGGGTTGGACGACCAGCGCGAACGATAGCTGGCATCGTAGCCGATGTAGAACTGCCCTTCTTCGCCGAACACCTTGGCCGGCTGGTTCACTTCCGCACCCCAGGCGAAAGCCCACTTCGATACGCCCGGCAGCACCTGACCAGAGGCATCGACGAACGGCGGGCTGTTGCCCACCTGACCCGGTGCGGCGATCGTGCCGGTGTAGCTGCACTTGCCTGTCGCGACGATCCCGGTGCTGGTGCCCCCGGAAAGTTCCGGCGGAGGCGGCGCGTCGCAGAACTTCACGTATTTGGCATCGGTAAAGGCGCCGTTGACATAGGCCGAGAAGCGATCGCTCGGGCGGATCGAGAAATCGGCCTCCACGCCGCGCGTGCGCACCTTGTCCGCGTTCGCCAGATAGCCGCGCACCGTGCCGAACTGCCCGTTGCTGACGTTGGCCTGGAAGTTCTTGATGTTGGTCCAGAAGCCGGTGACGTTGAACGTCGCGCGGCGATCCCAGAACTGGCTCTTGAAGCCGATTTCGAAGTGATCGACCTTTTCCGGCTTGATCGTGGCCGCCGCCTGGATCGGTGCGCCGTTGGCATCCGCCGGCACGCCGTTCAGGTTGATGCCGCCGGTCTTGAACGAACGCGCGTAGGTTGCGTAGACGTTGATGTCCCGGGCCACCTTGTAGCGCAGGTTCACGTCGTAGGAGACGTTCCAGGCGCTGAACTTGGGCTCGAAGAACTGCGACGCCTGGATGCCGCGCTGCGCCGCCGTCCACGGATCGTTGTAGTACGGCGAACCGGGAACGGCCGAGACCACCTGCCGCGTTCCATCCGACGCGGTGCCGGTGACGACGGAATTATAGAGCCCGTCCTTCTTGTCGTAGTTGACGCGGAAGCCCGGCGACACGGTGAAGCTGTCGGTGATGTCCCAGTTCAGCTTGGCATAGGCGGCAAGGCTGGTGTTGTTCAGCCGGATGTCATTGATGGCGACAAGATTGTTCAGCACCGCCGGGTTGTTCGACAGCGCGCTGGTGGGGTTGAGCAGCCACTTGCTGGCGGCCGGACCGGTCTGCTGGATGCCGCTGGTGCGGATATCCTGGTGGAAGCCGAACAGGCCGACCACGAAATCGTAGCCCTTGCCCTTGTGGTTGAAGCGGAACTCCTGCGTGTACTGGTTCTGCTTGGTGGGGTTGTTGACCTTGGTATAGACCGCAAGGCCGGTGTAATCGCGGTCGTTGGCCGGGCTCCAGTCCCAATAGCGCCACGCCGTGATCGAGGTCAGCGTGTTGTCGGGATCGATGTCCCACACCGCCTTGGCCGAAACGCCGCCGTGCTCGTTGCGCGCGGACAGCGCGGCATCGGCGTCGGTCAGGCGGTCATAGGGATTGGTGCTGGGCACCCGGTATCCGGGGAAATACGAAATCAGCGCGGGATACTGGCGGTTCGTCGCCCGCTGCGTGGGGCCATAGCCGCCATAGGCGAACGCGCAGCAGATCGGGTCCTGCAGGTTCCAGTCGCCCGACAGGGTGACGTTGAGGCTCGACGTCGGCTTCCACAGCAGCGATCCGCGCAGGCCGATATTGTCCTGCGACTGGATCCAGGTGTTGCTGTAGGTATCGAACAGCGTGCCGCGGCGGCTGGTCGTGGTGACGCTGATGCGCGCGGCCAGCTTGTCGGACAGCGGGCCGGAGATCGAGGCCTTGCCCTGCTTGAAGTTCAGGTTGCCGAGCGAGATTTCGGCCTTGCCTTCAAAGTCGAAGCTGGGCGGTCGCGTTGTGATGTTGATCGCGCCAGCGGTGGTGTTCTTGCCATAGAGCGTGCCCTGCGGCCCGCGCAGCGTTTCGATCTGCTCCACATCGACGAAGTCCAGCGTCGCCGAGGCAATACGGTTGTAATAGACATCGTCGATGTAGATGCCCACGCCCTGTTCGAAGCCGTCGTTGGTCAGGCCGAACGGGGCGCCGATGCCGCGAATGTTGATGAAGGTGTTGCGCGGGTTCTGCGAATAGAATTGCAGCGTGGGCTGTATCTGGGTCAGGCGCGCAATATTGTAGGTACCCTGCGCGTCGAGCTTGGCGGCTTCGACCACCGAGATCGCCAGCGGCACGGTCTGGACGTTTTCCTGGCGGCGGCGGGCCGTGACGATGATGGCGTCACCCCCCGAACTTTCACCGTCGGGTGCGGAAACGCTTTCCTCGGCGGCCGCGGGAGCGGGCGCCTGTTGCGCGAGTACGGGAGCGGCGAGCAGCGCAAAGGGCGCGGCTCCCGCCAGCAGGAGAGCACGGGACATCTTGAGGATCCTTTTTGCAGGATCACGATGCCTCCAGTCGTCCGGTTGGCGGTGTGATCAGATTATTGGCGTGACGAAACGAACGGTATTCGGATGAAACGGTAGGAAGGTCGGAACGCGCCTCAGTTGGGCTTGAGGCGCTTCTTCTCGGTCACGTCGATCTGGACGACGCGACCCTCGTGCACGGTCAACGAAACGTTGCCGTACTTCAGCCCGGCAAGGGCTTCGCGCACGCTGGCGATGCTTTCTTCCAGCAGGCGCTCGGCCTCGGTGCGGGGCGCAGCGGGAGAGGTATTCATGGCTGTGCTCCTTCGGGGTTGGTATTGAAAACTCGGGATCGAACGGGACGGATCAGCACGGTTTCGCCGGGGTTCGGGCGCGGCTGCGCAACGTCGATATCGATTTCGACAATCAGGCCGCCCTCCGCCAGCGCGCCTTCGACGCGCCAGGCGCCTCCCTTGCGGAACACGTTGTCCACGAGCAGCGCCTCGCCGCCTTCGCGCACCACTTCAACGTCATGCGGGCGGAAGTGGACTTCGTCGCGCGCGCCGCCCGAGGCCGGGCCGGCCGGGATGCGGTTGGTTTCGCCGACGAAGTGCGAGACGAACGGTGTCGCCGGATGCATGTAGATTTCCTCGGGCGTACCGATCTGCTCGATCACGCCGTTGTTCATCACCACCACGCGGTCGGCCAGTTCCAGCGCCTCTTCCTGGTCGTGCGTGACGAAGACCGATGTCAGCCCCATCTGCTTGTGCAGTTCGCGCAGCCACCGGCGCAGGTCCTTGCGGACCTTTGCGTCCAAGGCGCCGAAGGGCTCGTCCAGCAGCAGCAGCCGGGGCTCGATCGCCAGCGCGCGCGCCAGCGCCACACGCTGGCGCTGGCCACCGGAAAGCTGCGCCGGATAGCGATCGCCCAGCCCATCGAGTTGGACCAGCCGCAGCAGTTCCTCGGCCCGCGCCGCGATGGCCGCGCGCGAAGGACGGTCACGCCGCTTGCGCACGGTCAGGCCAAAGGCGACGTTGTCGGCCACGGTCATGTGGCGGAACAGCGCATAGTGCTGGAACACGAACCCGACGTGGCGATCGGCCACCTTGCGGTCGGAAACGTCCTCGCCGCTGAACAGCACCTGTCCGCTGTCCTGGAACTCCAGCCCGGCGATTATCCGCAGCAGCGTGGTCTTGCCCGATCCCGAAGGCCCGAGCAGCGCGATGAACTCGCCCGGACGGACTTCGAGATCGATGCCGTGCAGCGCGGCGAAATCGCCAAAGCGCTTGGTAACGTTCTGGACCCTGATCAATGCCCTGCTCCCGTATGGTGGAGGTCGAAGCGCCATTCGAGAATGGTCTTGGCGACCAGCGTGACCAGCGCCAGTAGCGCCAGCAGCGAGGCGACCGCGAAGGCGCCGACGAAATCGTACTCGTTGTAGAGAATCTCGACATGCAGCGGCATCGTGTTGGTCAGGCCGCGAATGTGGCCCGAAACCACCGAGACCGCGCCGAATTCGCCCATCGCCCGGGCGTTGCACAGCAGCACGCCATACAGCAGGCCCCAGCGGATGTTCGGCAGCGTCACATGGCGGAACACCTGCCAGCCGTTCGCGCCGAGCGAGACGGCGGCTTCCTCGTCGTCCTTGCCCTGCTCCATCATCAGCGGGATCAGCTCGCGTGCCACGAACGGGAAGGTGATGAACACCGTGGCCAGCACGATGCCGGGCACCGCGAAGATGATCTTGAGGTCGTGCGCCGCCAGCCACGGGCCGAACCAGCCCTGCGCGCCGAACAGCAGCACGAAGATCAGGCCGGATACGACCGGAGACACCGAGAACGGCAGGTCGATCAGCGTGATGAGCAGGCTCTTGCCCGGAAAGTGGAACTTGGTGATCGCCCAGCTTGCCGCCACGCCGAACACCATGTTCAGCGGCACGCTGATCGCCGCGATCAGCAGCGTCAGCTTGATCGCCGCCAGCGCATCGGGGGTGTGGACGGCATCAAGGAACGGCCCCAGCCCCTGCTTCAGCGCCTCGCTGAACACCACGATCAGCGGCAGCAGCAGGAACACGCCCAGGAACGCGAGCGCCAGCACGATCAGCACGATCTGCGTCAGGCGGCCTTCGGTGGTGGAACGCGGCCGGCTCATGCGCCCATCCTCCTGCGGCTGGCGGCCTGGATGAGGTTGATCGCCAGCAGGATCAGGAACGAGGCCAGCATCATCACCGTGGCGATCGCGGTCGCGCCGGCATAGGCATACTGTTCCAGTTGCGTCACGATCAGCAGCGGCGCGATCTCGGTCTTGCCCGGCATGTTGCCGGCGATGAAGATCACCGAACCATATTCGCCCACCCCCCGCGCGAACGCGAGCGCGAAGCCGGTGAGCAGCGCCGGAGCGATCGCGGGCACGATCACACGGCGAAAAGTCTGCAACCGCGTTGCCCCCAGCGTGGCGGCGGCTTCCTCCACATCGCGGCCCAGGTCGGCGAGCACCGGCTCGACCGAGCGCACCACGAAAGGCAAGCCGATGAACACCAGCGCCACCACGATGCCCACAGGCGTAAAGGCCACCTTGAGGCCCAGCGGCTCAAGGAACTGCCCGAGCCAGCCGGTCGGCGCGTAAAGCGCGGTCAGCGCGATGCCCGCCACGGCCGTCGGCAGCGCGAACGGCAGGTCTACCAGCGCGCTGATCACGCGCTTGCCCGGAAAGGCATAGCGCACCAGCACCCAGGCGACGAGCAGACCCGACACCGCGTTTACCAGCCCGGCGGCGGCGGCCGTACCGAAGCTGACGCGATAGGCTGCCAGCGCCCGGTCCGAAAAGCCCACAGCCACGAATTCGCTCCAGCCCATGCCGGCCGAGCGGATGAAGATCGATGCCAACGGCACCAGCACGATCAGCGTGAGCCAGGCAAGCGTCACCCCGAACGTCAAGCCGAAGCCTGGCAGGACGGATGGCTGGCGCCAGCTTTTCGCGCGGGAAAGGGTTCGGGACATCTGCAGTGGCCTGCTCGATTGCGGAAGGGAAAGGGAGACTTACTTCTTGGCCGTGATGCGGTCGAAAACGCCGCCATCGTCGAAGAATCGCTTCTGCGCGGCGCCCCATCCGCCGAAGTCCTTGTCGATGGTGACCATCGGGATCGCGGGGAACTGCGACCGGAACTGCTCGGCCACCTTCGCGTCGCGCGGACGGTAGAAGGTATGCGCGATCGCGGTCTGCGCTTCGGGCGTATAGAGATAGCGCAGATAGGCGTCGGCCGCTTCCTGCGTACCGTGCTTCTTCGCGTTCTCCGTCACCACCGCGACGGCCGGCTCGGCGAGGATCGACAGCGACGGCGTGACGATCTGGAACTTGCCCTTGCCCATTTCCTTTTCGGCCAGCAGCGCCTCGTTTTCCCACGTCAGCAGGACATCACCGATGCCGCGTTCGACGAAGGTCGTCGTCGCGCCCCGCGCGCCGCTATCCAGCACCGGCACGTTGGCGAACAGCTTGCGGACATAGTCCTCGGCCGCGGCGTCGGAGCCGCCCGCCTTGCGGCCATAGGCCCAGGCCGCCAGGAAGTTCCAGCGCGCGCCGCCGCCCGTCTTGGGGTTGGGCGTGATGACCTGCACGCCGGGGCGGACAAGATCGTTCCAGTCCTTGATGCCTTTGGGGTTGCCCTTGCGGACAAGGAAAACGATCGTCGAGGTATAGGGTGACGAATTGTCGGGCAACGCCTTCTGCCAGTCCGCCGGCAGCAGCTTGGCGCGCGCCGCGATCTGGTCGATGTCGTAGGCGAGCGCGAGCGTCGCCACATCCGCTTCCAGACCGTCGATGATCGCGCGGCCCTGCTTGCCCGAACCGCCATGGCTCATCCGGAAGGTCACGTCCTTGCCGGTCTTCTGCTTCCAGTAGGCAGCGAAGGCGGGATTGATCGCCTGATAGAGTTCGCGCGTGGGATCATAGGAGACGTTGGTCAGCACGATGCCATTGCCGTTCCCGCCGGCTCCGCCCGAACAGGCAGACAGGGTCATGGTCAGTGCCGCGGCGGCGGACAGGAACAGGCGGCGATTCATCATGTTTGTCTCCCTGTTGATGTGCGCTGCATATACTCAACTATTTCGATAGACATTAAAGACTCTCTGTGCACTCCTAAAGGCAAACTATCGACGCCCCCGTCGGCTCCCTGGGAAAGAGGCGGCCCATGCGCAAAGACCGCCTCCTCCCCACCGTGGCGGCCCGCGGCAGAATCATCGCTGCGAACCGACGCCTCCTTTTAACTCAACTTTATGAGTAGAGAATAGACTGGCGACAGGACGCGCGCATTTGGCGACAGACCGAGCGCGCACCAGCGCGCCGGGCGATGTCCCTGAAAAACGAAACCATCGTTGCCGGCACCGGTTGCGAAAATCGCCGGATTAAGAAAGAATTTCGTCATGGAGGCGTAACACGGCACCACCATGGCGCAGGCTGGGGTCCATCCGGGCAGCAACACGGAGCACAGGGTGAGCGACGAAAAACGTGTCGTAAGCGGCACGGAAGCCCATGTCGGCGATCGCTATTTCAATCGCGAGCTGAGCTGGCTCGCCTTCAATCGACGGGTTCTGGCGGAAGCGCGGAACACCGACTATCCGCTTCTGGAACGGCTGCGCTTCCTGTCGATTTCCGGCAGCAACCTCGACGAGTTCATGATGGTGCGCGTCGCCGGCCTGGCCGGGCAGGTACGCCGGCAGATCGGCGAAGTCTCGATCGACGGCCAGACCCCTGCGCAGCAGTTGCAGGCCGCCTATGGCGCCGTCACCGATCTCGTTTCAGGCCAGCAGGACGTGCTGACCGAACTCACCGGCAAACTGGGCGAGGCGGGCATCCGCCTGGTGGGCGAAGGTCCGGTCGATCGCGCCGAGGCCGAATGGCTGTCGCACTATTTCCGCGAACACGTCGTCCCGGTGCTGACGCCCCAGGCGATCGATCCGGCGCATCCCTTTCCGTTCATCGCCAACCAGGGAACCGGCATTCTCTTCACGATGACGCGCATCGCCGACGGCGCCGACGTCAACGAGATGATCCTGATTCCACCCGCCCTGCCCCGCTTCGTGCGCCTGCCCGGCGAAGAAGCCGCGTGGATCGCGATCGAGGAACTGGTGCGCCGCCACGCCATGCACCTGTTCCCGGGCTTCCGCATCCAGGGTCATGGCGTGTTCCGCGTGCTGCGCGATAGCGACATCGAAGTGGAGGAAGACGCCGAGGATCTCGTCCGCTACTTCCGCACCGCGATCCAGCGGCGCCGGCGCGGCAAGGTGATCATGCTGCACCTGCAGGACGATTTCGATCCGGCGGCGGAGCAACTGCTGCGCCAGCAATTGCGGCTGGACCATGCGCTCGTTCTCAAGTCGCGCGGGGTGATCGGCATCAACGGCCTGTCCGCCGTGGTCGACGAAGCCCGGCCGGACCTGAAATTCGAACCCTACAGCCCGCGCTACCCCGAACGCATTCTCGAACACGATGGCGATTGTTTCGCGGCGATCCGCGAGAAGGACATCGTGATCCACCACCCCTACGAAAGCTTCGAGGTGGTGATCGATTTCCTCCACCAGGCCGCATCCGATCCCGACGTGGTGGCGATCAAGCAGACGCTCTATCGCGCGGGCAAGCAATCGGCGGTGATCGCGGCGCTGATCGCGGCAGCCGAGGCGGGCAAGTCGGTCACGGCCGTCGTCGAACTGAAGGCGCGGTTCGACGAGGAACAGAACCTGATGTGGGCCTCGCAACTCGAACGCGCGGGCGTGCAGGTGATCTACGGCTTCGTCGACTGGAAGACCCACGCCAAGGTCTCACTGGTCGTGCGCCGCGAAGGGGATGGCTACCGCACGTACTGCCACTTCGGGACGGGCAATTATCACCCGGTCACCGCGCGGATCTACACCGATCTTTCGTTCTTCACCGCCGACCCCAAGTTCGGGCGCGACGCGGGCCGGCTGTTCAACTTCATCACCGGCTATGTCGAGCCCAAGGGCACCGAAATGCTGGCGATAGCCCCGATCGGGCTGCGCAACACGCTATACGATCACATCGATCGCGAAATCGCCTTCGCGCGCGCCGGCAAGCACGCGACGATCTGGGCCAAGCTCAATTCGCTGACCGACGAAAAGCTGATCGACCGCCTCTACGCCGCCAGCCAGGCCGGCGTGGAGATCAGCCTGGTCGTGCGTGGCATCTGCTGCCTGCGCCCCGGCGTGCCCGGCCTTTCGGAACGGATCTATGTGAAGTCCATCATCGGCCGGTTCCTTGAACACAGCCGGATCTGGGCCTTCGGCAACGCCGCGCGCCTGCCCAACAAGCGCGCACGCGTATTCATCTCCTCGGCCGACGGGATGAGCCGCAACCTTGATCGCCGCGTGGAAGTGCTGGTGCCGATCCGCAACAGCACGGTGCACGATCAGGTGCTCGATCAGGTCATGCTTGCCAACCTGCTGGATACGGAGCAGAGCTGGAAACTGGAACCGGATGGAAGCTACCACCGGATGGATCGTGGCCCCTCTCCCTTTAACCTGCATCGCTATTTCATGACCAACCCCTCCCTCTCCGGTCGCGGTGCGGCGCTGACCAAGGGCCGCAAGGTGCCCAAGCTCGCGTTGCGGCGCGGCGGCGCCAGCCGGGGCTGACGCATTTCACGATGGCCAGCAGGGACAGGTCCGGACAGAGCCAGCGGGCGGGACCGCGCAGCCCGTCGCGCGCGATCATCGACATCGGATCGAACACCGTCCGGCTGGTGATCTACGGCGGCCCGCAACGCGCGCCGGAAATCCTGCACAACGAAAAGGTGGCCGCTCGCCTGGGCAAGGGCGTGGCTGAAAACGGGCTGCTGTCCGAAAAGGCCTCCACCGCCGCGCTCGTCTCGCTGCGGCGCTATCGCGCGCTGCTGGACCTGATCGGCGTCCGCACGGTCGACGTGGTCGCCACGGCCGCGGTGCGGGACGCCCGCAACGGCGCGGCTTTTCTGGATGAAGTCCGCGCGATCGGCTTTGCTCCCCGCCTGCTTTCGGGCGAAGAGGAAGCAGTGACCAGCGCGCATGGCGTTACCGGCGCGTTCCCCGACGCGCACGGCGTGGTCGGCGATCTCGGCGGCGGCAGCCTTGAACTGGTCGATGTCGATGGCGGTAGCTGCACGCACGGCGTCAGCATGCCGCTGGGCACGTTGCGGCTGCCGGCCCTGCGCGCCGACGGTGACCGGGCCTTTGCCAAGCGTATCGGCAACGCGCTCGACAGGGCGGAATGGCGCGCCACGCCCGGGACCACGCTTTACCTCGTCGGGGGATCGCTCCGCGCGTTCGCGCGCTATGCCATGGTCCGCAGCGAATGGCCGATCGACGACCCCCACGGGTTCGAGCTTCCCGCCGCAGCCGCGCTGAAATTCGCGCGCACCCTCGCCCGGCGCAAAGGGTTGAGCCCGGTTCCCATCGCGGGCGTTTCCGGGTCACGGCTTACCGGCCTGCCCGATACCGCGGCGCTGCTGGCCGTGCTGGTGCGAAAGCTGGGACCCGCGCGGCTGGTGTTTTCATCGTGGGGCCTGCGCGAAGGCGTGCTGTGGGAAGCCATGCCGACAGCGGTACGAACCCAGGACCCGCTCGTGGCTGGCGTCTCGGCCTTCATCAACGATCAGGGCATATCGCCCAGCACGGGCACCATGGTCGCCGGATGGACGGCCAGCGCTCGCCCGGCCGGCAGCGGCGGTCGGCACGAACAGCTCCGCCTTGCCGCCACCATGCTGAGTCTCGCCTCGGCCCGGATCGAACCCAATCTGCGCGCGGACCATGCGCGCGACTGGGCGTTGCGCAAGCGCTGGATCGGTATCACGGCGCAGGAACGCGCGATGCTGGCCGCGGCGATCATCGCCAATGCCGGCAAGATGGAACTGCCCCCCACGCTTACCGCGCTGCTGTCGCCGGCAGCGCTGCGCGAGGCGCAGGCCTGGGGCCTTGCCACGCGCCTGTGTCGCCGCTTCACGTACGCCATGCCGCAGGGCCTAAGCGCCAGCACGCTGACCGTGGAGGGAGATACCCTGGTCCTCTCCGTCGCCCCGGGGCTTGCCGAACTCGTCAACGAAGGTGTGTCACGCGATCTCAAGGCGCTGGCTGCGCATCTTGGCCTCAAACAGGACGTGCGTTGATACGTTCCGCCCGATCGCGATGAATAGAACGCCGATAAGGACTCGTTCACCTTTCGCGTTCGTATGAACAAAACCTTTTTGGATCAAATGGGTAAGCCGACAATATGCTTTGCCGGCTTTGGGATATGCCCATGAGTAACCCCCTATCGCTCCATCGGCGCCCCGAGATGCGCCTGGCGAACCGCCTGGAAACGCGGCTGTCGGTGCAATACCGCCGATTCACGCAGCGCTTGCCCGGCATCGTCCTTGATCTGTCTTGCGATGGCGCGCGGCTTTCCTCGGTGGAACGTCTGCGCCCGGGCGACAAGCTGTGGCTGACCTTGCCCGGTCTGGCGCCGTGCCTGGCCCGCGTCGTCTGGGTCAACGCGTCACTGGCGGGATGCCGGCTTGCCGCGCCGCTCCATCCGGCCGTCCTCAAGGCGCTGGTCGAAAACAACCCCGCCTAGAACGGCACCACGGTGCCGGCCAGACGATCGATTTCGGAGCGGTCGTGGCTGACATAGAGGATCGGCAGCCGCAATTCGTCGCGCAGCCGTTCGATCACCTGCATGATCTCGTCCCGGCGCTTCGCGTCGAGCGAAGCCAGCGGCTCATCCAGCAACAGGAAGCGCGGACCGGCCAACAGCGCCCGTCCGATGGCCACGCGTTGCGCCTCCCCGCCGGACAGCGTACGCGGCCAGCGATCGAGCAGATGATCGATGCCCAGAAACGCGCTCGCGTCCTCCAGCGTCATGAACCGCCGGTCGGTCGGCGCCAGCCGCGCGCCGTAAAGCAGGTTGTCACGCACGCGCCGATGCGGAAACAGGCGGGCTTGCTGGAACACGTACCCGCAGGCGCGCCGTTCGGGCGGAACGTCGATGCGCTGGCCGGCATCGAACAGAGGCGTACCCGCTATCGTGATGTGCCCGCGTTCGGGTCGCAGCAATCCGGCGATGGCGTCCAGCACAGTGGTCTTGCCGGCACCGGATGGCCCGAACAGGGCCGTCAGCCCGGCGGTGCTGGTGAAGCGCGCCTCGATCAGCCGGTTCCCGCGCCGGATCGCCACGTCGACAGCGAACGCGGGGGCTTCAGCAGGAGGCCCGTCAAAGGACATGGCTGCCTCCCCGCGTGCCGAAACGCCGCGCCAGCAGTTCGGACGCGACCAGCGCCACCAGCGAGAGCGCCACGGATATGCCCGCCAGCCGTGCCACCATCGCATCGCCATCGGGCATCTGCAGCGCCGAATAGATCGCCAGCGGCAGCGTGCGCGTTTCGCCGGGGATGTTGGAAACGAACGTGATGGTCGCGCCGAACTCGCCGATCGACCGCGCGAAGCCCAGCACGGCGCCGGCCAGGATACCCGGCAGCGAGAGCGGAAGGGTAATCGTCAGGAACGCACGCCACGGCCCCGCGCCCAACGTCCGCGCCGCGTTCTCCAGCCGCGTGTCGACCGCTTCCAGCGAGAGCCGCATCGCCCGGACCATCAGCGGCAGCGCCATGATCGCGGCCGCCAGCGCCGCCCCGGTCCAGCGGAACATCAGCGTGATGCCGAACGTGCGGTCCAGCCAACTTCCGACCGGACCATTCCCGCCGAAGGCGATCAGCAGCAGCCAGCCCGTCACCACCGGCGGCACCACCAGTGGCAGGTGGACCACCGCGTCGACCAGCACCTTGCCCGGAAAGCGCACGCGCGCCAGCAGCCAGGCAAGCGCGAACGCCAGCGGCAGCATGAGACCGACGCCCACCACGCTGACTTTCAGCGAAAGCAGCACGATCTCCCATTCTTCCGCCGACAGCATGAAGTGCCTTACCGCGTGCCGAAGCCAAACCGCGCGAAGATCGCCTTGCCTTCGCGCGAGAGCAGGAAGCGTTCGAACCCGGCGGCATCGGGCGCGCGCGAACCGTTCAGTTGCGCGATCGGGTAGGTGATCGGCGTATGGCTGTTCGCCGGGAACCAGCCAGCGATGCGCACCCCGGTGCTGGCGCGCGCATCGGTGGCATAGACCACGCCCAGCGGTGCCGCGCCGCGTTCGACCAAGGCCATGGCCGCGCGCACGTTTTCGGCCCGCGCCACGCGCGCCTGCACGCTTGGCCAAACGCCCAGCCGGGTGAGCGCTTCGCGGCCATAGCGGCCCGCCGGCACGGCATCGGGATCGGCCATCGCCAGCCGCCCCGTGCCGCCCAGCGCGCGCGCCAGCGGAAAGCGCGGGCCAACCACGAACGAAACCCGGCTCGCCACCGGAGAGACCAGCACCAGCCGGTTGGTGAGGAACGTCGCCCGCGTCTCCTTGCGCACCAGCCCGCGCGCCGCGACATGATCCATCCATTCCTCGTCGGCGGAAATGAACAGGTCGGCTGGCGCGCCCGCCTCGATCTGCCGGGCCAGCGCTGACGATCCCGCGAAGGAGATGACGGGACGCTCATGCCCTTTGCGCACCCAGGCATCGGCCGCGGCATTCAGCGATTCCTGCAAGCTCGCCGCCGCCAGCACGACCGGCGGCGCGGCAAATGCCGGCATGCCGGCCAGCGCCAGCAGGAGAACAAGAAACACGGAAAGCAGTCTCAGCATCAACCACCCATTTCTATATTCTTCCGGATATAGCCTCGACACCGCCCGGTCACGCGAAAAAGTTTGCCGGCTTTCCCTGCGCCGCGCGGCGGACTAGGGACGGAGCCATGCTGCGCATTACCGAACTCAAGCTGCCGCTGGATCATACGCCCCAAGCGCTGGAAGACGCGATCGTCGAACGGCTGGGCATCGCGCCCGCCGACCTCGTGCGCTACACCATTGCCCGGCGCGGCAACGACGCGCGGCGCAAGAGCGCGATCAAGCTGGTCTATGCGATCGACGTGACGCTGACCGACAAAGCGGCCGTCCTCGCCCGCCTTGCCGGCGATCCGCACGTCCGCCCCACGCCCGACACCGCCTATCGCTTCGTCACCACGGCGCCCGCACCGGCCGACGCCCCCCGCCCCGTGGTCATCGGCGCCGGCCCCTGCGGGCTGCTGGCGGCGCTGATCCTGGCGCAGATGGGGTTCCGCCCGATCATCATCGAGCGCGGCAAGGCGGTGCGCGAACGAACCAAGGATACCTGGGGCCTGTGGCGCCGCAGCGTGCTGACCCCGGAATCGAACGTTCAGTTCGGCGAAGGCGGCGCCGGCACGTTCTCCGACGGCAAGCTCTACAGCCGCATCAAGGACCCGCGCCATCTGGGCCGCAAGGTGCTGGTCGAATTCGTCAAGGCGGGCGCGCCGGACGACATCCTGACCGAGGCGCATCCGCATATCGGCACATTCCGGCTCGTCACCATGGTCATGAGCATCCGCGAAACGATCGAGGCGCTGGGCGGCGAATACCGCTTCCAGACCCGCGTCGAGGATTTCGAGATCGAAACCGCCGCCGACGGCACCCGCACGATCCGGGGCCTGCACCTCAGCACCGGCGAGTTCCTGCCGGCTAGCCATGTCGTGCTCGCGGTCGGCCACAGCGCGCGCGATACGTTCCACGTCCTGCACGATCGCGGCGTATATGTGGAAGCCAAGCCCTTCGCCATCGGCGTGCGGATCGAACATCCGCAAAGCTGGATCGACAAGGCCCGCTATGGTCCCGGTGCCGGTAACCCGATCCTGGGCGCCGCCGCCTATTCGATCTCGCACCAGTGTTCCAACGGGCGCACGGTCTACAGCTTCTGCATGTGCCCCGGCGGCCGCGTCGTCGCCGCGACGAGCGAGGAAGGGCGGGTCGTCACCAACGGCATGAGCCAGTATTCGCGCGCCGAATTCAACGCCAATTCGGGCATCGTTGTCGATATCAGCCCGGATCGCGATTATCCCGGCGGCCCGCTGGCGGGCATCGCCTATCAACGCCACTGGGAATCGCTGGCCTATGTCGCCGGCGGTTCGAACTACAAGGCGCCGGGACAGAAGCTGGGCGATTTCCTGGCCGGCCGGCCCTCCACCACGTTCGGGGAAGTCACGCCGTCCTATCAGCCCGGCGTTCACCTGACCGATCTTTCGCAATGCCTGCCGGACTTCGTGATCGAATCGATCCGCGAGGCGCTACCCGCGTTTGGCCGGCAGGTTCCCGGATACGATCATCCGGACGTGGTGCTGACCGGGGTGGAAACGCGCACCTCCTCCCCCATCCGCATCCGGCGCGGGGCCGATTTTCAGAGCGTGAACACGCGCGGCCTCTATCCCGCAGGCGAAGGCGCCGGCTATGCGGGCGGCATTCTCTCGGCGGCGGTGGACGGCATCCGCGTGGCCGAAGCGCTGGCGCTCGACATGACGGGGCAAAGCGCGGCGGCGGCCTGAGCGTCGCTTCGCTTCCGCAAAATCTGTCTCGCCAGCGAGACACTTCAGGAAGGATTTTGCGGTCCTGGATCGCGTTAGAGGCCGACTTACCCTTCACACTCCAATTTTAAGATATTGATATTGATATAATATCTCTACTTACAAACATCCCGATTGCAAAAAATGCATCAAAGCATTTTTATTTCGCACTTGCACACTATCCTTAATCGCCCCATATCGGGCGGGCCTTTCAGGCATCCTCTCCCAAACTTTCAAGGGCCGACCGGGCAACTGGTCGGCCCCTTTTTTGTCTCTGGCTTGCCTGCACGGACTTTGCGCAATTTTGTATGCAACACATACAATATATGCTAGCCGCCGGCTCCGATCCGGACGCGATTCCGGCATGCAGTTCCAGTACGCAAGGGGGAGACAAAAGATGGCCCAGATCATCGACGGCAAAGCGATGGCGCGCGCGCTGACCGAGCGAACAGCGGACGAAGTCCGGCAGATCGTGGCGGAAACCGGTACACCGCCGGGCCTTGCCGTGGTGCTGGTCGGTAACGATCCCGCCAGCGAAGTCTATGTCGGTCGCAAGATCGCCCAGTGCCGCAAGGCCGGGATCGTCTCGTTCGAACACCGCATGCCGGCAACGACGGCGGAAGGCGAACTCCATGCGCTGATCGACCAGCTCAACGCCGATCCGGCCGTGCATGGCATTCTCGTCCAGCTGCCGCTGCCCGCCGGCATCGATGCCGCGCGCGTGCTCGACCGGATCAGCCCGCTCAAGGACGTCGACGGCTTCCACCCCGTCAACGTCGGCCGCCTTTCGACCGGCACCGGGGGGCTGGTGCCCTGCACCCCGCTGGGCATCATGATGCTGCTCGACAGCGTGATCGACGATTATCGCGGCCTGAATGCGGTGGTAATCGGCAAGTCGAACATCGTGGGCAAGCCGGTATCGATGCTGCTGCTCGAACGCGAGGCGACCGTTACCGTCACCCACATCGAAACGCGCGACCTACCCGACGTGGCGCGCAAAGCCGATATCATCGTCGCCGCCGCCGGCGCGCCGCAGCTGGTGCGCGGCTACTGGGTCAAGCCGGGCGCGGTGGTGATAGACGTGGGCATCACCCGGGTCACCGATCACGACGGCTCCTCGAACATCGTCGGCGATTGCGCCACGCACGAACTGGAACACGCGCGCGCCGTCACCCCGGTGCCCGGCGGCGTCGGCCCGATGACCATCGCCTGCCTGCTGGCCAACACCGTGCGCGCAGCCCGGATCGCCAGCGGATCGAGCAACGCCTGAACCGGCTGGAAACGCCCTGAAAAGGGTGGAAGAACGGATACGGTTTGCGACAAATCCCTTGTCGCAAACCCCGGTTTTTGCGCTATGTCGTGATGAAATTTCCAAGGAGCCGTCACGGATGAAAAAGCACCTCGCTCTCGCCCTCGCCGCGCTGGCCGCTTCGGGAACTGTGGTTTCCGCGATCGCCGCCACGCCGGCCGAAACGGTCGCCGCGCGTCAGGCGAACTTCAAGCAGATGGGCCGCGCGATGAAGGCTATCGGCGAAGAACTGAAGAAGCCCGCGCCCGATCTCGCCGTGATCCGCACCAGCGCGGGATCGCTGAATCAGGCCGCCGGCCACGTCGGTCGCGGGTTTCCGCGCGGCTCCGGCCCGGATTCGGGCGTGAAGACCGAAGCGCTCGCCGCCATCTGGCAGCGCCCGGCCGATTTCCAGGGCGCCGCGCGCAATCTTGTCACCAAGGCCGGTGATCTGCAGGCGGCGGCCGGCAGCGGCGATCTCAACCGCATCCGCACCGCCTTCCCGGCGGTCGGCGGCGCGTGCAAGGGGTGCCACGACAACTTCCGCGAACGCCACTGATGGGCAAGGTCCGGCTGTGGGACGCGCCGGTCCGCCTGTTCCACTGGAGTGTCGTCGTGCTGTTCGGCGCGCTCTGGTGGAGCGGTGAAAACGGCAAGATCGATCTGCACAAGACCATCGGCCTCGTCATGCTGGGGCTGGTGGTGTTTCGCGTGCTGTGGGGCTTCCTCGGCGGATCGACCGCTCGCTTCGGCAGCTTTGTGAAAGGGCCGGGCGCGGTCCTCACCCATCTCAAGGCATCGCGCGAAGGCCGGGCGCCCACCGTCGTCGGGCATAATCCGCTGGGCGGCTGGAGCGTGATGGTCCTGCTAGGCCTGCTGGCGCTGCAAGTAGGCTTGGGACTGATCGCGCAGGACACCGACGCGGTCGCTTCCGGGCCGCTCAACCATTTCGTTTCCTACGACACCGGCGATGCGGCAGGTGAAGCGCACGAGGTCGTGTTCAATATCCTGCTGCTGTTCGTGGCCCTCCATGTCGCCGCGGTCCTGTTCTACCTGTTCGTCAAGCGCGACAACCTGGTCCATCCGATGCTGTCCGGGCGCAAGGCTTTCACGCAAGCCGTCGAACAGCCCACCTTCGCTCCGGCGTGGCGTTTTCTTTTGAGCGTCGCCCTGGCTGCCGCGTTCGCCGGCTGGATCGCGCTGGGCGCGCCGTTCTCGCTCGAACAGGCGAAGCAGGCGTGGCAAGCGCCGCCGCCCTCGGCGGAAGAATCCTATATGTAAGGCGAAAAGGGGCGGGTCATTTCCCGCCCTTTTTTTGGCAATTATCGCTTGCAAAGGCAGAGCCCACCCCGCAGCGACTAACGCCGTCTGCGGCGACGCAAGTCTCGCTCCCCTCCCGCCTGCGGGAGGGGCTGGGGGTGGGCTTTCCAGCGCCCTCGAAAGACCTGCCAGCGCTATTGCTTCGCCGCATCCTCCGCATCGCCGATCCACAGTTCATGGCTGTCGATGCGGATGCGCGTGAGCATCCGCATTGCCTCGGTGCGTGCGGCGGCTTCGGCGCGGAACGCGTCCTGCACCTGCCGCTCGCCGAACAGCACGTCGGACAGATCGATCTCGCCGGCCGCCTGCCCACGGCGCAGCTTCACCAGCGCCGCCACCTGCGCATCCAGCGCCTCGCGCGCGCGCTGCCAGCTTTCGTACCGGAAGCGGACCTCTGCGATGTCACCGCTGGCGGTTTCCTGCACCGCCATGCGCGCGGCCAGCGCATCGGCGCGCGCGGCATTCGCCTGCGCATCGGCCTGATCGGCCAGCGCGGTGCGATGCCCGCCGCCGATCGGCATGGAGAAGATCACGCCCGCGCCCTTTTCCATGCCGCCGCGTTCGGAGAACAGGCGCACGCCCACGCTGGGGTCGGCCAGCCGGTCCTGCCGGACGCGCTCCGCCATGGCTTCGCGCTTGTGCAGTTCCGCCTCCGCCGCCGCGATTTCGTGGCTGCGCACGAACATCCGCGCGCCGTAGCTTTCCAGGCTCTCGCCCGGCATGACCGGGCGTGGCACTTCGGGCGCCTCCACCGGCAAGGGCAACGAGGCGAAATGGGTTGCCAGCCGCACGCGGGCGAGTTGCGCCCGCCCCGCCGACTGCGCGGCGGCGACTTTCGCCGTGCCCAGCGCGGCCGCCGCCTGATCGGCCTCCAGCTGCGCGGCATCGCGCAACGCCACACGCCGCTGCACGGCCTTGAGCGTCGCTTCCAGATTGCTGACGGCCTGCCGGTCGACTTTGGCTTCCTCCGCCGCGCCCAGCCAGTCCCACCATTCCTGCGCCAGCACCAGCGCCGCCTGATGGCGCGCGTCCTCGGCCATGTTTTGCGCGGCCTCGATCCCGAGGTCGCCGATCTGCCGGTCGAGCCGCCCCTTGCCGGGCAGGCGCACCGGCCGGGTCAATTGCGCGTCGAACTCGTTGTAGCGCCCCTCCCGGTCGACCGTGCGGCTCATGTAGCTGGTGTAGAGATTGAACTCCTGCGTGCCCCGCCGCAGAGCCCCAGCCTCGGCGCGAGCGGCGTCGACCCGCGCGTCCGCCGCCTGCACGCTGGGATGCGCGTCGAGCGCGGCCCGCACGGCCTCGGTCTCGGGCAGGCCCGGTTCCGCCGCCAGCGTGGGCAAGGCCGCCACAAGCGCGGGAAGCGCCAGCAGAACGTGCTTACGCATGGACCGCCTCCCCCTCTTCCCCGCCAAGGGCAACGCGATCGCCCGCCTCCCGCTCGGCCCGCGATTCCCCGAAACGCTCGTACAGGATCGGCAGCAGGACCAGCGTCAGCAGCGTGGACGAGATCAGCCCGCCGATCACCACGATCGCCAACGGCTTCTGGATTTCCGATCCCGGCCCTGTCGCAAACAGCAGCGGGACAAGGCCGAAGGCGGCGATCGTGGCGGTCATCAGTACCGGCCGCAGCCGCCGCTCCGCCCCGCGCCGCACCGCTTCGGCCAGCGGCATCCCCCCTTCGCGCAACTGGCGGAAATGGCTCACCATGACGAGGCCGTTCAGCACCGCGATCCCGAGCAGCGCTATGAAGCCAACCGAGGCGGGCACGGAAAGATACTGCCGCGATAGCGCCAGCGAGATCATCCCGCCGACCATCGCGAAGGGAATGTTGACCAGGATCAGCAGCGAGGCCCGCACAGATCGCAGCGTGGCATAAAGCACCACGAAGATCATCGCGAGCGAGATCGGCAGCACCAGCGCCAGCCGGGCCGAAGCGCGTTGCTGGTTCTCGAACTGGCCACCCCAGACGATCCGGTATCCCGCCGGCAGCTTTACGTTGCGCGCGATGTCGGCCTTGGCCTCGTCCACGTAGCCCACAAGGTCGCGCCCCGAAACGAACGCCTGGATCATCGCGAAGCGCGAGCCGTTCTCGTGCTCCAGCTTGACCGGCCCTTCCACGCGCGAGACTTTCGCCACATCGCTCGCGCGCACCAACTGGCCCGACGGCGAACGGTAGAGCTGATCGGCGAAGGACTGCACGCCCGCGTCCTGCGTGCCGCTATCGCCGCGCACCACGATCGGCACGCGCCGCACGCCTTCGGCCACCACGCCCGCACGCACGCCTTCCACTTGCGCGCGCATCGCGTCCTGCAGGTCGTTGACCGGCATTCCGACGCGCCCGGCCGCCGCGCGGTCGATGTCGAACTGGAGGTAGTCCACCTTGTCGTTCGCCACGGTCACCGCCTCGCTGGTGCCGGGGATGGTCTGGAGGCGTTGCTGGATCTGCGCGGCCAGGCGCGAAAGCTCGCCAATATCCGGGCCGAACAGCTTGATCGCCAGATCGCCGCGCGCGCCGGTCAGCATTTCGGAAATGCGCATCTCGATCGGCTGGGTGAACGTCGGCTGGATGCCCGGCAGGTCTTCCATGACCTTGCGGATTTCCTCTACCAGCCAGTCCTTGTCGTTGACGCGCCATTCGCTGCGCGGCTTGAGCTTCAGGAAACTGTCGGTCTCGTTGAGGCCCATCGGATCGAGGCCCAGTTCGTCGGAACCGGTGCGGGCGATCACTTCGGTCACTTCCGGCACTTTCGCCCGGATGGCCCGCTGCACCTTCATGTCGTCTTCGAGGCTGTGCCGCAGCGAAATGCTCGGCACCTTGGTGAGCTGCACGATCACCGAGCCTTCATCCATCGTCGGCAGGAAGGTCTTGCCGGTCACCGCATAGGCCACGCCCGTCAGCAGCAGAGAGACGCCCGCGATCGAGAACACCAGCCGCTTGCGTCCGAATGCGGCTTGCAGCAGCGCGGCATAGCGCGGCCCAAGCTGGCGCATCAGCCATGGCTCGTGATGGCCCAGCCGCACTTTCAGCACGTAATAAGCCAGCACCGGCACCAGCGTCAGCGACAGCACCAGCGCCGACAGCAGCGCCAGCACGATCGTCAGCGCCACGGGAGAGAACAGCTTGCCCTCCAGCCCTTCCAGCGTCAGCAGCGGCAGGAACACCAGCGCGATGATCGCCATGCCCGAAGCGACCGGCGTTGCCACTTCGGCCGAGGCTACCAGCACGTTGTAGAGCTTGCCCGATTTCGCATGTCTCTCGTCCGAAAGGCGCTCGACCACGTTCTCCACCACGACCACCGCGCCGTCGATCAGCATCCCCACAGCGATGGCGAGGCCGCCCAGGCTCATCAGGTTGGCGGTGAGGCCGATCGCCCGCATGCAGATGAACGTGAGCAGCGCCGCCATCGGCAGCGCCAACGCAACGATGACCGAGGCGCGCGCATCCCCCAGGAACAGCAGCAAAAGCACGATCACCAGCACGGTCGCTTCGAGCAACGCTTCCTCGACCGTGCCAACGGCGTGCCCGATCAGTTCGGACCGGTCATAGAACACCGACACGGACATGCCCTTGGGCAGGCTGGGCGCGATCTCGTTGAGCCGGTCCTTGACGCCCTGCACCACTTTCGACGCATCCGCGCCCCTCAGGCCGATGACGAGGCCTTCCACCGCCTCGCCCTTGCCGTCGCGCGTTACCGCGCCATAGCGGGTCAGGCTGCCGATCCGCACCTTGGCGAGATCGCTCACGCGCACGATGCCGGCGGGAGAGGAACGCACGACCACGGAGGAAAGGTCGTCCAGCGTGCGGATCGCGCCGGTGGAGCGCACGATCAGCGCTTCCTCGCCAGTGACCAGACGCCCCGCGCCATCGTTGCGGTTGCCGCCCTCGATCGCGGTAGTGAGGTCGGAAACGGTCAGCCCCGCCGCCGCCATAGCTGCCGGATTGGGCGAAACCTCGAAAGTCTCCGCGTGGCCGCCCAGCGAATTGACATCGGCCACGCCGGGCACCGTGCGCAGCGCGGGGCGGATGATCCAGTCGAGCGCCCGCCGCTTTTCGGCAAGGCTTTGCGGCCCTTCCAGCGTGAACATGTACATGTCGGACAGCGGTGTCGAAATCGGCGCGAGGCCGCCGGTCACCGTATCGGGCAGGTCGCCCATCACCCCGTTCAGGCGCTCCGCCACCTGGTTCCGCGCCCAGTAGATATCGGTGCCGTCCTTGAAGTCGATCGTGATGTCCGCAATCGCGTACTTGGCGACCGAGCGCAGCACGTTTTGATCGGGGATGCCCAGCATCTCCATTTCGATCGGCGCGATCACCCGGCTTTCGACCTCCTCGGGCGTCATGCCCGGCGCCTTGAGGATGATCTTAACCTGCGTGGAGCTGATGTCCGGAAAGGCGTCGATCGGCAGGTTGACGAAAGACCACGCCCCCGCGCCGGCCAGCACCAGCGCTAGCCCGATCATCACGAGGCGCAGTGACAGCGCCTTTTCGACCAGCCTCCGCAGCATCGCCTTACTGCCCCGCCAGCGACTTGAGTTCGGTCACGCCGGTGATCGCCACCTGTTCCCCGACCCGGATTCCGCCGGACAGCACCGCCCGCCCACCGGTTTCGATGGCGACGGCCACCTTGCGCCGCTCGAAGGCATTGCCCT
Organism: Novosphingobium sp. EMRT-2; assembly: GCF_005145025.1. NCBI lineage: Bacteria > Pseudomonadati > Pseudomonadota > Alphaproteobacteria > Sphingomonadales > Sphingomonadaceae > Novosphingobium > Novosphingobium sp. EMRT-2. Next base: position 791,790 of record NZ_CP039695.1, read on the forward strand.
TGCGCACGAAGACGTAATCCTGTCCGTCGATCCGGGTGACCGCGCTGACCGGCACCGCCACGCCGCTGGCGCCCGATGCGCCGCCAATCACCGCGGTGACGCCTTTGCCGGGCACCAGCCCGTCGGAGGCCGAAAGGCTGGCCTTCGCCACAATCGAGCGCGTCATTGGATCGAGCGAAGCGCCGACCGACAGGATTCGGCCTGTCACCATGGCGCCGCCCTCCAGCGGCACTTGCACCGCCATGCCCGGCTGCACCTGCCCCGCCATCCGTTCGGGCAATTGCAGGTCCAGCCGCAGCGCCGCGGTGTTCTCGATCACGAACGGCGCCGCGCCCCCACCCACGGCCGCGCCGGTCTCGATCGCCGCCGTTGCCACGCGTCCCGCAATAGGCGCGCGCAACGTGACCGTACCATCCCGCCCCGCGCCGGCCAGTGCCAGCAGACGGCGGTTCTCGCGCACGCTCGCCTCGCTGCGGCGTAGCGCGGCGCTGGCCTCGTCGGCGCGGACGCCAGCCACGACGCCTTCACGCGCCAGTTGCGAAAGCCGGTTGGCATTGGCCCGTGTCAGCGCCAGATCGGCTTCGGATCGCGCAAGTTCGGCGCCGAACTGCACCGGCTCCGCCGCGCGCACCACGGCCAGCGCCTGCCCCTTCGCAACCGCCTGTCCCTGGATCACCAGAACCTGTACTGCGGTTCCGGCAAACGGCGTGGTCACCGCCACGCGTGCTTCGGGCGGCAGGTTGACTTGCGCGGGCACCGAACCGATCGGCAGCGCGCCGGCGTCTTCCGCCGGCTTCACTTGGATGCCAAGGCGTTCGATCTGCGCCGCCGTCAGCGCGTGCGCGCCGGCTTTTTCCGCCGCGCTTTCCGTTGCTTCGGGAGCCGGCGCACGACTGGCACTCCACCAGAAAGCACCGCCGGCGAGAACGACGGCAGCCACGCCGCCTGCAAGAATCCGCTTGTCCATATCAGGGGCAATAGCCACGAACCTGACAGGAGCTTGTCAGTTTGGGAGAATACTGACAGCTTTTTCGCGATTGCTCACCGATCGGCGGAGGAGAAGGACAACAACGATGCGGCTGCTGCTGGTCGAGGATGACGAACAACTGGCGCGCCGCCTGTCCGACCGCCTGCGCGGCGCGGGCTTTGCTGTCGATGTCGCCCGCAACCGCGCGGAGGGCGAAGATTGGCCGGACATGGACAAGATGGCGGCGGTGATGCTCGACCTTGGCCTGCCAGACGGCACCGGCATGGACCTGCTGCGCTTCTGGCGTGCGCGCCGCGTCGAATGCCCGATCCTGATCCTCACCGCGCGCGGCAGCTGGCAAGACAAGGTGGAGGGGCTGAACGCCGGCGCCGATGATTTCGTGGTCAAGCCCGTCCGGTTCGAGGAACTGCTGGCCCGGCTGAACGCGCTGTTCCGCCGCCACGCGGGCAAGCACGATCCCTGGTTGGAGGAAGCCGGCATCCGGCTCGATCCGGTCAGCCGCACGGTGCTGCGCGATGGCGAGCCGCTGCTGCTCAGCAAGCAGGAATTCCGTCTGCTGCAACTGTTCCTGCGCCGGCCCGGACAGGTACTGTCACAGGGCGATATCATCGAGCATCTCTACGATCTCGACAGCCAGCGGGAACTGAACGCGGTGGAAGTGCTGGTCTCGCGCCTGCGCCGCAAGATCGGGCGCGACCGCATCACCACGCTGCGCGGGCTGGGCTACAGGTTCGAACGATGACGCATCACGCCCCCCTCCCCGGCGCGCGCGGGTTGCTCAACAGCTTGCGCGCCCGCGTGCTGCTGGCGGTCCTCGTGTGGGTCGGCCTCGGTATCGGCGGCATCTGGTTCTCGGCCACGCGCGTCTTCACCAAGCACATCGAGGAACAGTACCACGAGGAACTGGACGTCCACGTCCGCGAGTTGGCCGGCTTGGTGAAGATCGGCCCCGGCGAACACATCGAACTCACCCGCCCGCTGTCCGATCCGCGCTATCTGGTGCCGCTTTCGGGCTTCTACTGGCAAGTCAGCGTGGACCGGGGCATGATCCTGCGCTCCGCCTCGATGACGCGCGGCGCGCTGGACGAGGACGTGGCCCACGGCCCGGTTATCGTCCACCGGCTCGACAACGGGCCGACTGGCCCCGCCATCACTTATGGCCTGATCCGCAAGAGCCCCGCCGGGCGCGACATCCATTTCGTGATCGCCACCGACCAGCGCCTACTCGACGAAACCATCGCCCGGTTCACGCGCGAACTGACGCTGTGGCTGCTGGCGCTAGCCGTGGCGCTGGTGGCGACGGGCCTGTTCATCGTGGAGTTCGGATTTCGTCCGCTGGACCGGCTGGCGCAGGCGACCTCGCGCCTGCGCGCCGGCGCCACCGCGCGGCTGGACGGCCATTACCCGGTGGAGATCACGCCGCTGGTGGACGACCTCAACGCCTATATCGCCCACAATACCGCGATCGTCGATCGCGCGCGGGTGCAGGCCGGCAACCTCGCCCACGCGCTGCGCACGCCGCTGGCGGTCATCACCGACGAGGCCGAACGGCTGGCGCAGGATGGTGGCACCTCCGTCTCCGCCGCGGTGTTGCTGGAACAGACCCGGCTGATGGCGCAGCAGATCGAATACCAGCTCGCCCGCGCCCGCTCCGCCGCCGGATCGGGCGCACCCGGCGCGATCAGCCGCCTGTCCGACGTGCTGGCGCCGATCCTCTCCGCCATGCGCCGGCTGCACCCGGACAAGAGCTTCGATCTCGTCAACCACGCCGGACCGGAGGCGGCGTGGCCGGTCGATCCGGTGGACCTGTCCGAACTGCTTTCCAACCTCATCGACAACGCGGGCAAGTGGTCTGAAAACCAGGTGCAACTGGTGATTGGCGAGGACGGCAGCGTCCGCGTGATCGACGATGGCCCCGGCCTTGCCGTCGGCGACATCGCCCGCGCTTTCGAAATCGGCAGCCGCTTCGATCCCGGCAAGCCCGGATCGGGCCTGGGCCTTGCCATCGCGCACGACATCGCGACCGCCTATGGCCTGTCGCTGACGCTGGAAAACCGGCCGTCTCCCGCGCACGGCCTTATCGTTCAGCTCAGGGCGCGCGGCCCGACAGATCCTTGACCGCTTCCATCACCACGAACGTGGACGTGTGCGAAACATGCGGCAGGCGGGAAATCTTCTCGCCCAGCACGGCGCGGAACCGGGCGATGTTGGCGGTGCGGACTTTCAGCAGGTAATCGAAATTGCCCGCTATCATGTGGCATTCCTCCACTTCCGCGATCGCCTTCACCCCGCGGTTAAACTCGGCCAGCGCCTGTTCGCGCGTGTCCGACAGCTTCACTTCGGTGAAGGCGATGTGATCCAGCCCCAGCCGCGCAGGGTCGATCACCGCGCGGAAGCCGGTGATGACGCCGTCATCCACCAGCCGTTTCAGGCGGACCTGGCACGGCGTTTTCGAAAGCCCGACGCGTTCGGCCAGTTCGGTCACGGGCAAGCGCCCCTCGCGCCCGAGTACATCGAGGATGCGTTTATCGAACTGGTCAAGTTGCCTTTCCATATCGATTTCGTCAGGCATATCACCCTTTCATTCCGTAAATTTCCCCTCTCCTCCTATTTCAGACGCGCAAAATAAGCCAGATTGCCTTTCGCACTTCTGTTAGGATCATCTCATCCCGTTCCAGAGGTTCGCCCCATGACCACGCGCCCGCCCTTCGCCGATTTCGCCCCGCCCATCCGCGAACAGGATGCGCTGCGCCAGGCGATCACCGCCGCTTATCGTTGGCCCGAGCATGACTGCATCGCCGCGTTGCTGCCACAGGCGACCCTGTCCGATGCGGCCCGCGCCGAAGCGAGCGCGCTGGCCCGCCGCCTGGTCGAAGCCCTGCGCGCCCGGCCCAAAGGCAGCAGCGTGGACCAGCTGGTGCAGGAATTCGCGCTCTCCACGCAGGAAGGCGTGGCGCTGATGTGCCTTGCCGAAGCCCTGCTGCGCATTCCCGACGACGCCACACGCGACGCCCTGATCCGCGACAAGATCGCCGGTGGCGACTGGCGCGCCCATATCGGTGGCAACCGATCGCTGTTCGTCAACGCCGCCACCTGGGGGCTGGTGGTTACGGGCAAGCTCACCGCCAGCGTCGACGACCGCAACCTCGGCAACGCGCTGACCCGCCTGATCGCCCGCGCCGGCGAACCGATCATCCGGCGCGGCGTCGATCTGGCCATGCGGATGATGGGCGAACAGTTCGTCACCGGCCGCACCATCGAGGAAGCGCTGGAACGCGCGCACGAACTGGAAGCGAAAGGCTTTCGCTACAGCTACGACATGCTGGGCGAGGCCGCGATGACGGCGGAGGACGCGGCCCGCTACCTGGCCGATTACCAGAACGCGATCCGCGCCATCGGCCGGGCGTCGGCCGGGCGTGGCATCGTCGAAGGCCCCGGTATCTCGATCAAACTCTCCGCGCTCCATCCGCGCTACGCCCGCGCGCAGGCGGATCGCGTGATGGCTGAACTCCTGCCGCGCGTGAAGGGCCTGTGCGAACTCGCCAAGCGGTTCGACATCGGCCTCAATATCGACGCAGAGGAAGCCGACCGTCTCGAACTCTCGCTCGATCTGCTCGAAAGCCTGGCGCTCGATCCCGATCTTGCCGGCTGGAACGGCCTGGGCTTCGTGGTGCAGGGCTATGGCAAGCGCTGCCCCCATGTGATCGACTGGATCATCGCGCTGGCGCGCCGGTCTGGCCGGAGAATCATGGTGCGGCTGGTCAAGGGCGCCTACTGGGATGCCGAGATCAAGCGCGCGCAAGTGGATGGCCTCGCCGATTTCCCGGTCTATACCCGCAAGGTCCACACCGATGTCGCCTATATCGCCTGCGCGCGCCGCCTGCTGGACGCCCCCGACGCGGTGTTCCCGCAATTCGCCACGCACAACGCGCACACGCTAGCGACGATCCACGCCATGGCCGGGCCGGACTTCGCCATCGGAGCTTACGAGTTCCAGTGCCTGCACGGCATGGGCGAACCGCTGTACGAGGAAGTCGTCGGCGCGGACAAACTGGACCGCCCCTGCCGCATCTATGCCCCGGTGGGCACGCATGAAACGCTGCTGGCCTACCTTGTCCGACGCCTGCTCGAAAACGGCGCAAACTCCTCGTTCGTCAACCGCATCGCCAACGAGACCGTGCCGGTGGAGGAGATCATCGCCGATCCGGTCGAGCAGGTCCGCGCCATGCCGATTCCCGGCGCGCCGCACCCGAACATCGCGCTGCCCGGCGCGCTCTATCCCGGCCGGCGCAACAGCAAGGGCGTGGACCTTTCCAGCGAGGCCGTGCTTGCCGATCTGGCCGAACGTTTCGCCACCGCCAGCCGCGAGCCGGCCCACGCCGCGCCCTCCCCACGCCTCGCCACGCTTCCGGCGCGGCCGGTACGCAATCCCGCCGAGCACGATGACACCGTCGGCACCGTGGCGGATGTGACCGCCGAAGCCGCGCGCGAAGCGGTCCGCATCGCCGCCGGCGCGGCCGCCACCTGGGCTTCCACGCCGATCAACGCGCGCGCGACGTGTCTGGAGCGCGCCGCCGATGCGCTGGAAGCGGCGATGCCCGATCTGCTCGCGCTGATCGTGCGCGAAGCCGGCAAGTCCGTGCCCAACGCCGTGGCCGAAGTGCGCGAGGCTGTCGATTTCCTGCGCTACTACGCGGTTCGCGCCCGCAGCGACCTTGCCGGCAGCACGCCGCTGGGGCCGGTCGTCTGCATCAGCCCATGGAACTTCCCGCTGGCGATCTTCACCGGGCAGGTCGCCGCCGCGCTCGTCGCCGGCAATCCCGTGCTGGCCAAGCCCGCCGAGGAGACCCCGCTGATCGCGGCCGAAGCCGTGCGCCTGCTGCACGCGGCGGGCGTGCCGGCGGACGTGCTCCAGTTCGTACCCGGCGATGGCGCGATCGGGGCAGCGCTGGTCGGCGCACCGGAGACGGCGGGGGTGATGTTCACCGGCTCCACCGACGTCGGCCGCCTGATCCAGAAGCAGCTTTCCACCCGCCTTTCCGCCACCGGCCGCCCAATCCCGCTGATCGCCGAAACCGGCGGGCAGAACGCGATGATCGTCGATTCCTCCGCGCTGGCCGAACAGGTCGTGGCCGATGTCATTGCCTCGGCCTTCGACAGCGCAGGACAGCGCTGCTCCGCGCTGCGCGTGCTGTGCCTGCAGGAAGACGTGGCCGACCGGGTGCTCGCTATGCTCAAGGGCGCGCTGGCCGAATTGCGCATCGGCCACACCGACCGGCTGGCGGCGGACATCGGCCCGGTCATCACCGCCGAGGCGCAGGCACGGATCGAGGCGCACATCGAGGCCATGCGCGCGCGCGGGCGCACGGTAGAGCGCCTGCCGCTGCCCGATGAAACGCGGGCCGGCACGTTCGTTGCGCCCACGATCATCGAACTCGAAGCCCTGTCCGATCTGGAACAGGAAGTCTTCGGTCCGGTCCTGCACGTGATCCGCTATCGCCGACAGGACATCGACGCGCTGATCGACGCGATCAACGCCTGGGGCTTCGGCCTGACTTTCGGCCTCCACACCCGGCTCGACGATACGATCGCGCGCGTCACCAGCCGCATCCATGTCGGCAACATCTACGTCAACCGCAACGTGATCGGCGCGGTGGTGGGGGTTCAGCCGTTCGGAGGGCATGGGTTATCGGGCACCGGGCCGAAGGCGGGCGGACCGCTTTATCTCCAACGCCTTGTCCAGCCGCGCCCCGCGCTGCCGTTCCCGGTGGATGCGGAGGTCGTGCTGCCCGGCCCGGTGGGCGAACACAACCTCTACCGGATCGGCCCAGCCGGGCGCGTGATCCTGTTCGCGCAGAACAGCGCCGCCCTGGCCGAACAGATCGAGGCGGCGACGGCAAACAGCAACGCGGCCGTCATCGCCGATCCCGCCCTGGTGCCGTCCCTGCCCTCCGCGCTGGCGGACCGGGTGCTGGCACCGGCGGACTGGCGGCAAGCCGGGCCGTTCGCCCGCGCGCTGGTTAACGGGGACAGCGCTTTCGTGACGGCCGTGCAGCAGGCGCTCGCCGCGCTGCCCGGGCCGATCGTGACCGCCGAAGCGCCTTGCGCCGCCGGCGGCTATGCGCGGGCGATGCTGGTGGGCGAACAGTCCGTGTCGATCAACACCACGGCGGCCGGAGGAAACGCCAGTCTGATGACGCTGGCCTGATCGGAATCCACACTTGGCCAATGGCCTCGCGCGTGCGACGAAGCCAACCGGCTTCAAGACACCAGAGGGGCAAGACAAGATGCGGCGTTCCATCGGCCTGGCGTATTTCGGCTCCTCGGCGGCACTGGCCCTGTTCGGCGCATGGTCACCGCAGGCCAGCGCCGCCGAGGCACCGCGCAACGTGGTGATCCAGCGCGATGACTGGGGCATCGCCCACATCACCGGCCAGACCGATGCCGACGCGGTCTATGGCATGATCTATGCGCAGGCCGAGGACGACTTCAACCGGATCGAGGTCAACTACCTCACCAACCTGGGCCGGCTGGCCGAGGCCGAGGGCGAAAGCGCACTGTGGTCGGACCTGCGCCAGCGCCTGTTCATCGATCCGGAGGTGCTGAAGGCCGATTACGCCGCCAGTTCGCCGTGGCTGAAAGCGCTGATGGACGCCTGGGCCGCCGGCCTCAACGCCTTCCTCACCGACCATCCGGAGGTGAAGCCGCGCGTGCTCACCCGGTTCGAACCGTGGATGGCGCTCAGCTTCACCGAAGGCAGCATCGGCGGCGATATCGAAAGCGTGCCGCTGAGCCAGTTGCAGGCGTTCTACGAAAAGCGCGCCATCGCCATGACCGCGCTGGAACGCGGCACGCAGTTCCGCGAACCGCAGGGCTCCAACGGCATGGTAATCGCGCCGTCGCATACGCAGGACGGGCACGCGCTGCTGCTGATCAATCCGCACACCAGCTTCTTCTTCCGCTCCGAACAGCAGGTGACCAGCGGCGAAGGCCTGAACGTCTATGGCGCGTCCACCTGGGGGCAGTTCTTCATCTACCAGGGGTTCAATCAGCATGCCGGTTGGATGCATACCTCCAGCGGCATCGACAATGTCGACGAGTTCGCCGAAACGATCGCGCCCTCGCCCGATGGCGACCTCTACTACCGCTATGGCGGCGCCTTGCGCAAAGTGACGGTCAAGCCGGTCACGCTCGCCTTCCGCAAGCCCGATGGCGCGATGGGCACGCGCACCTTCACCACTTATGCCACGCACCACGGCCCGATCGTGCGCGAGGCGGACGGCAAGTGGATCGCTTTCGCGCTGATGAACAAACCCGTGCCCGCGCTGGAACAGAGTTTCCTGCGCACCAAGGCGCACGATCTGGCGGACTTCCTGCAAGTGGCCGAACGCAAGGCCAATTCCTCCAACAACACGCTGTTCGCCGACGACAAGGGCGAGATCGCCTACCTCCACCCGCAGTTCGTGCCCGTGCGCGACGACCGCTTCGATTATCGCCATCCGGTCGACGGCAGCGATCCCGCGACCGACTGGAAGGGGCTGCACGCGCTGTCCAATCTGCCGCAAGTGGTGAACCCGAAGAACGGCTGGGCGTTCAACGTCAACAACTGGCCGTGGACCGCTGCCGGGGCGAACAGCCCGAAAGCGAAGGCCTTTCCCCGCTACATGGATCAGGTGGGCGAAAACCCGCGCGGCGCCCATGCGGAAAGGGTGCTGTCCGCCTGCTCCGATTTCACGCCCGATCGCCTGATCGCCGCCGCCTACGACCCATGGCTGCCCGCCTTCACGCGCCTGCTGCCCGGCCTGATCGCCGCGCATGACAAGGCCCCCGACCCGGCGCGCGCGGAACCGGTGGCGCTGCTGCGCGGCTGGGACCAGCGCTGGGCGCTCGATTCCACGGCGACCAGCCTTGCCGTGTTCTGGGGCGAAGCGCTCTGGGCAAAAGGCGCGGACGAGGCCAAGCGTTCGGGCATCACGGTGTGGGACTGGATGGCCGATCACGCCACCGATACCCAGCGGCTGGCCGCGCTGGACGAAGCGACTGCCCGGCTCAAGACCGATTTCGGTGACTGGCGCGTGCCCTGGGGCCAAATCAATCGCTACCAGCGCAACGACGGCGCGATCCGCCAGACCTTCGACGATGCGAAGCCCAGCACGCCCGTGCCTTTCACGTCCGCGCAATGGGGCTCGCTCGCCGCGTTCGGCGCACAGCGCTATCCGGGCACGAAGCGCTATTACGGCACGCGCGGCAACAGCTTCGTCGCCGTGGTGGAATTCGGCCCGCGCGTGAAAGCCAGGGCCGTCAGCACCGGGGGCGAAAGCGGCCACCCGGCCTCGCCCCACTTCGCCGATCAGGTGAACCGTTACGTTTCAGGCGACCTGCGGCCGGTCTATTTCTATCCGGAAGACCTGGCCGGCCACGTTACATCAAAGGAGGAACTGGTGCGGCGTTAAACCGTCCTCACCAGACCCAGCCAGCGCGCGGCGGGCGCGATCCGCACCAGCACCAGCCGCTCGATCACCAGCATGGCCGGCATCGACAGCGCCAGCAGCGGCAGGAACATGGCCAGCACCAGCGCGATCGTGGCCATGCCCCGCTTGCGCGCGGGAACGGCCGACAGCGGCGGCGCGCCCAGCACGCCACCGGGCTTACGCCGCCACCACAGTACGAAGCCGCTGACCGCAAGCATCACCAGCATCAGCGCGGTCATCACCCCGATCAACTGGTTCCCCCAGCCGAACAGCGCGCCTTCGTGCCAGGAAATGCCATAGCCCACGACGCGATCGATCGGGTGCTTGTCGGCAAAGGTCTCGTGCGAAAGCTGCGCCGCGGTGCGCGCATCGAACGTGTAGGTTTCACCCAGCAAACGGTTCTGCGTGTCCGCCTTCACGGTCCATGCCGATGATGGCTTGGCGCCGAACGCCCCCGGCGCACCGGGCGGGGAAACGATCACCGGCCAGGCCATGTGACGCGATCGGGCTTCCGCCACGATCTCGGTCAGCGAAACCGGCGTCGGCCCGCCGGCATGGTCGTGCGACATGCCCGGCATCGCATGCATGGGATCGCCACCCGCCATCATCGCCGCATGGTCATGCCCGGTATGCTCGTCGGCATCGGCGGCGCGCCCACCGATCGTCCAGTCCTGCTTGCCCTTCACCCAGCCCATCTCGGCGCGCACCGCCTTCAACGCGCTGCCCCAGACCGAGGCCCACGGCAGCCCGGTCACCAGCAGCACCAGCGCCAATCCCGAGACCCAGAACCCCGTCACCGCATGGAGATCGCGCCAGAAGGCGCGCGATCCGCGCATCAGCCGCGGCCAGACCACACCCGCCGCACCGCGTCCGCGCGGCCACCACAGGTACAGCCCGGTCAGAATCATCACGATGCCCCAGCTTGCCGCCAGTTCGACGATCCAGCTGCCCCGCTTGCCTAGCAGCAACTGGCCGTGGACCGCGCGATCGATCGCAATGATCCGCTTTTCGGGATCTAGGCTGCCCAACACCTTGCCCTGAGGGGAAACGAACACGTCGCGCATCCCCTTCCCGCCAGGCAAGGCGATATGGACCAGCGCGGCATCGCCTTCGCGTTCGGGCAGGCGATAGGAATGAAGCCGCGCGCCCGGGAAGGCGGACAGCGCGGCTTCACCCTGCGCGTCGGGCGAAACGGTTTCCGCAGCAGGCAGGGAGCGGAAAGCGCGTTCTTCCCATCGCTCTATCTGCGGCTTGAACAGATAGAGCGATCCCGACAGCGCAAGCACGAGGACCATCGGCACCACGAACAGGCCGGCATAGAAATGCCAGCGCCAGATCGTGCGGTAGAGGGCGGAACTCTGGATCATGAGAGGCAATCCGTGGTGGTTGGCGATGGATGGTCCGGATCAGCTTCGCCCGACCAGCCGCTTGAGCTTGGCCAGCGAATCCGCTTCGGGTTCCTGGAAGTTGATCGTGTCCGCGAACCGGCCCTCGGCATCCATCAAGTAGATCGCGGCGGTGTGATCGACGGTGTAGTCGCCGCCAGGCTGCGGCACCTTCTGGACATAGACGCCAAAGGCCTTCTCGACAGCGGCCAGTTGCGTATCGGTTCCGGTCAGACCGAGGATCGGCGTGCCGAACATGGCGGCATAGCGGCCCACGTCCGCTGGCTTGTCGTGCTCGGGATCAACCGAAACGAACACGATTTCGAACCTGGCACCGTCCGCGCCCAGTTGCTTGCGCAACCGCGCCATCCGCGCCAGGCTGGTCGGGCAGACATCCGGGCAACGCGTGAACCCGAAGAAGATGGCGAAGGGCTTGCCATCGAGCTTCGTGCTGGAGAACGCCGAACCATCCGGCGCGATCAGCGTGAACGGGCCGCCGACCCCCGCCCCTTGCGCTCCCGCGTTCTCCGACTGCGCTCCCTTGCCACCGCCGAACGCCACCAATGCCAGCCCCAACAGTCCGATCGACACCAGCAGGACCACCAGCCAGCGCAGGCTGCGGTCGCCTGCCGGTAGAGCGGCATCGTCAGGATCAGGAACGGTCATGCGCTGTTCCCCGGCCGCAATCGGGCGAGACGCAGACGGCGTCCGCTTCTCCCAGCGCGGATGCTGCGCCCGGCAGCAGCAGCCCCGGCACGGCAGCCAGCCCGCGCAGGGCAAAGCACAGGGCCACGGCGGCCCACGTCCGGCGGCGAATCCGGCGCAAGTGCGCGGCGCGCGCGGGCGACAGCGTGAAAAGGCCGCTCACGGCCGGCTCTCCGTTGCCGCGCCCAGCGCCGCCGCGATGACGGGCGCCACCGCGCGCCGTTCGTCGAGGCTGAGGCAGCGCCCGATCTCGACCACATCGGCCGCGGTCCGCACCAGCAGGCGCAGGGCAGACGGCGTCGGCGCTTCAACCCGGAACGAAAGCCAGGGACCTTCGCATTCCGTCACCCGGCCGTGGCTGTCGGCATGACGCAGGCGTCCGGGACCGACTTCCAGGGTTTCCGCCGCGGCCGCCTGCTTCTGGTGCCGCTCCAGCGCGAACGTGAGCGCGGCAACGGCGACCAGCGAGAAGGCCGGGACGAGCCAGTAGCCATGGACGACCGGCACGATCGACAGGACCAGCAACAGGAACGCCAGCGCGGCGAAGGCGGAACGCGCCTCATGGGAAAGCGCCGAGCGATTTTCGCGCATGCGCACGACGATCGCGCCTTTGTCGCAAGCGCCGGACCGCCCATGGGAGCGGTCGAACATTTCGTACATCAAAGGGTACTCCGGCATGCCGAGGGCGCGTGATCCGCACCGCCCGGCCGATCCGACAGGATGGTTCAGGCTGTCAGGCGCAGGCCGGAGGGCCGCAGGGCGGTGGCAGAACATGACGCGCGCGCGCAAGGCGCGGCAGGGGAACCGGCGCGAATCCCAGCGCCAGCACGAACAGCATCGCCAGCGCGATCTGGATGGGGTCCGCCCCGCCCAGCGCCGCGAAGGCATGCCCGGCGAACGGGCAGACATCGTGCGATGGCGAATTGCCATCCTTCTGGCCGGACGCCGGCAGGGAAACCTGACGAGCGAGATGATCGCCCGAAGCATCGGCACAGACGAGGAGAGTCAGGATTTTCTGCCCCTGTGCCGGCCCCACCATGTAGCCAGCGGGCAACAGCGCCTTCATCAGCAGCGCGAACGCGACAACGATCGCCGCCAGCCGGCGATGTCCGATCAAGAAGGCGCGCAGTTCCCCCATCGCCCGCTCGCTTACCGCGCCCCGCCCATCCTGTCACGCCCCAAGCCGACGGGCAGGAGCCAGGACAAATTGTCCCACCCAAAGGAAAAGGCGCCGGGAGCATGCCTCCCGACGCCTTCCACCTTTCCGCTTTCCTCCCCGATCAGAAGCGGAAACCGGCCGCCACGCCATAACGGCGCGGTTCAAGCGTGAAGATGTTGGTGAAGTTCCCCGAGGACTGGTCCGTCACGTACAGACCCGTGATCGGGTTCGAGTTGCCCAGATTCTGGACGAAGCCGCGAATGAACCAGCGGCGATCGGGACCATCGATCTGCAGCTGCGCGTTGATCTGGGTGTAGCTCGGGATCCGGTTGACGGCACCGTTGAAGATATTGCCGGTCGAGGTGCCCGTCAGCACGATGTCGAAGCGCGGCGTAATCGAAAGACGGCCAGCCGGAATCTCGTACTGGACGCCCGCCGCAACCTTGTAGTCCGGCGCGCCGGGCAGCTTGTTGCCCTTGATGTTGACCGGAATACCCGAGGTATAGACGCTGATGCCCTTGGGATCGAACGCCGCACCGTTGGTGGCAGCAACCGCCTGCAACGCCGCGCAGATGCTGTAGGCACCAGTCGAGGCGATCCCGCTGCCCGCGCCGAACGACGTTGTGGGCCGCAAGCCAGCACCCGCTGCAACGCCGGGAATGCTGCCTGCGTTGATAAGGGTGTTGACCGTGTTGACGAAGGCGTTGACGCCGGCAACATTGCCGGCGGTATTGGCCCCGACGGCGCAGTTCGCCGCGTTGGTGATGTCCTTGATGATGACCGCATCGGAACGGCCGCCGCCAAAGTCACGCGGGTTGGCAAGGTATTTGTCTTCCGACACCTTCGTATTGAGATAGCTGGCGGAGATGTTCACCGACAGCCCCGGCGTCGGCCGCAGGATCGCTTCGGCTTCCAGGCCCCAGATATTCGCGCTTACGTTGTCGTTGACCGACGTGCGGGCGACGATGCGGGAAAGCTGAAGATCCTTGTACTTGTAGTAGAACCCGGTGAGGTTCAGAGTCAGCTTGCCGAACTGGTTCTTCGACCCGATTTCGAATGCGTTCACGAATTCCGGAGAAAACGTTTCCGGCACCGCGAAGATCGGCGAAAGCGGCGGGTTGATGCCACCCGACTTGTAGCCACGCGAATAGGACAGATAGATGAGGTTGTCCGGCGTGATCTGGAAGTCCAGAACCGCGCGCCCGGTCAGTTCGTTGAACTTGGCGTTGCGAACCTGGAAGGGCTGATTGCCCGGCAGATTGGCATCGGCGTCGTAAGAACCGAAATAGGGCGACGTGTAGGCGTTAGCCGAACCATTCGGCACGAGCCAGTTGAACACCGTCGTGCGGGCGATGATGTCCTTCTGATCGTGGTTGTAGCGCAGGCCGAGCGTCAGTTTGATGCGGTCATCGAACTTGTAATACGCTTCGCCGAAGATGCCGTAGCTCGAAACCTTCAGGTAATCGGAGTTATTCCGGTAGAACGGCGTCGCCAGATACGCGGGCGGCTGCCCCGAGCCGAGCGCCGTGAACGCACCACCCACACCGGCGAAGTAGTCGAGACCGAACGAGTTCACGTAGTAGCTGTTTTCGGACATCGTCAGCTTGCTGTAGATGCCGCCCAGCAGGAAGTTGAACTTGCCGTCCCACTTCGAGCTGAGGATGGCTTCCGCCGACCAGCTCTTGTTGTACTGGACCGATCGGTCGAAGTCCTGCGGCGACATGGCGCAGGACTTGTGCCCACCGTAAACGCCCGTGCCCGTTTCTTCCGGCAGCGAGGTGCAGATCACGCCGGTCGGGCCATTCGGCATCAACGCGTCAGCCACCGGCTTGAGATAGGTGGCAAGGCCGGCGCCCAACGCGCCCGACGCGGCGGCGGCCAGCGTGTTCAGCGTCGGCTGGATCAGCGCGCGGCTCTGAATCGAGTTCGTGTAGTCCTGGCTCGAATCGACCCGGACGCTTTCGAAGTTCCCGGTCAGCTTCAGGCTCAGCCCCTTGCCGAGATCCTGATCCAGAGAGCCCACGACGATCCATTCGTCGGTAAAGTAATTCGGTTCGGTATCCGTGTTGATTACGCGTGGATCGGCCGGATTGACCACGCCCGAATAGCTGTCCGGGCCATAGAGATCGCCCAGCGCGAAATTCGGCATCCCTGGTTGGCCTGCGGGCAGTCCACGAATTGCAAAGAACTGCTTTGACGTCAGGATCGAAGCCAGCGTGCTGTTGCCGTTGGTGACGCCATAGCCCTGCGTGGCGTTGAGGCAGCCGATGATTCCGGTCGGATCACGCTGGCACAGCTGCTTCTGGATGCGCATGCGATGGTCTTTTTCGCGGAAATACTGCGCCATCAGGTCGATCGTCGTGCTGGAGGTCGGCTCCCACCGCACCGAAGCGCGAACGCCATACATGTTGCGATCGTCGTAGTGCTTGCCGTTGGCGAGATTCAGGGTGTAGCCATCACGGTTGAGGTAGAAGCCCGCGAGACGGACGCCAAGCGTGTCCGTGAGGGGCGCGTTCAGCATCCCCTTCACCTTGATCGAATTATAGTTGCCGTATTCGGCTTCGCCCGACGCGCCGAACTTGCTGAGATCGGGCTTGGCCGTGATCAGATCGACGACGCCCGAGGTGGCGTTGCGGCCGAACAGCGTGCCTTGCGGGCCGCGCAGAACCTGGATCTGCGCAAGATCGTAGAATTCGCCTTCGAAGAGACGGGTCTGGAAAAGCGGCGAGTCATTGAGGTGGATGGCGGTGGCCTGGTCGCACGTCACGCCCACGCAAAGGTCGCCGATGCCGCGGATCGTAAAGCTGGACGATGTGAAGTTCGTCTTGGTGAAGGTGATGTTGGGCAGCGACAATTGCAGATCGCTTGTGTTCTTGATCTGCTGCTTGTCCAGCGCTTCAGGCGTAAACGCGCTCACCGCGATCGGAACGTCCTGCAGGCGTTCCGACTGACGCTGGGCGGTGACGATGATTTCTTCGGTATCTGCCGATCCACCAGCAGACTGTGCGAAGGCGGGAGTTGCGACTGCCGACGCGCATACGCCAACAAGCAGGGAAAGCTTGCCCCTCATAGCTCAGACCTCTCTCTCCAGCGGTGCCCCTCGTTGATGTGGGCTACCCCGGAACACAGGACATAACGAGCGGGATTCCTTGTCAATGGCCAATTCGCATTCGCGCCTTGCCGTAGCGGCAACCCATTCGGCGCGTGATTTTAATGACACAGTTAACTGAAATTTTCGCGATATTACGATGTCACATTCCCCGCTTGCACTACACACTACAATGTGAAATACCCGAATCATGTCTACTGACCTCATCGAACGCATCCGCCGACTCATCGTCGATGGCGGCATGTCCCGCTCCGGCCTCGCGCGTGCCGCTGGCCTCCACGCCAACACCCTGCGCGACGTGACGCAGCCGAACTGGAACCCCACGGCGGACACACTCGCCAAGCTGGAACGCGTCCTCAGCGAGAGCGACGACGCGCCGGCGCTCGTTCCCATCGAGGAAATCATCGAGGAAGCGCGCAATGGCCGGATGTTCATCCTGGTCGATGACGAGGATCGGGAGAACGAGGGCGATCTGGTCATCCCCGCGCAGATGGCCACGCCCGACGCGATCAATTTCATGGCCACGCACGGTCGCGGCCTCATCTGCCTGACGCTCACCCGCGCGCGCTGCGAACAGCTCGGCCTGGAACTGATGAGCCGCAACAACGGCACGCGCCACGAAACCGCTTTCACCGTTTCGATCGAAGCCCGCGAAGGCGTGACCACCGGCATTTCCGCCGGTGACCGCGCCCGCACCGTTGCGGTGGCCATCGATGCCGGCAAGACCCGGGACGACATCGTCACGCCCGGCCACGTCTTCCCCCTGATCGCGCGCGACGGCGGCGTGCTGGTGCGCGCCGGCCATACCGAGGCGGCGGTGGACATCTCGCGCCTTGCCGGCCTCAACCCTTCGGGCGTGATCTGCGAGATCATGCGCGATGACGGCACCATGGCGCGCATGGACGATCTCGTCCCCTTCGCTCGCCGCCATGGCCTCAAGATCGGCACGATCCGCGATCTGATCGAATACCGCCGCCGGCACGATCATCTGGTCAGCAAGGTGGCCGAGGTGCCCTTTACTTCGGACTACGGCGGTGACTGGCGCCTGCTGACCTACCGCAACAAGGTCGATGGCACCGAAAGCCTCGTGCTCCAGAAGGGCCAGGTCATCCCCGGCGAACCGACGCTGACCCGCGTCCACACCTTCTCGGCTTTCCACGACCTGCTGGGCCAGCCAGGCCCGCGCAAGCGCACGCTTCAGCGCGCGATGGCGGAAGTGGGCAAGGCCGGCAACGGCCTGATCGTGCTGCTGTTCAATCCGCCGGAAGCCGATCCGGCGCGCGGGGGCAACAGCGGCGGCCCGGACATGGACCTGCGCAGCTATGGCATCGGCGCGCAGATCCTGGCCGACCTTGGCGTGCATGACATGACCCTGCTATCGAACGCCCATCGCAACGTCGTGGCCATCGAAGGCTATGGCCTGAATATCGTCGGCGAACGGCCGATCCCCGAGGAGTAATCGGCCATGGCCAAGTTCCTGATTGTCGAAGCCCGTTTCTACGACCACCTCAACGACATGCTGATCGCGGGCGCCAAGGCGGCGCTCAAGGCGTCCGGCCACAAGGCCGAGGTCATCACCGTTCCCGGCGCGCTGGAAATCCCCGGCGCGATCGCGCTGGCCGACCAGAGCGGGGACTATGACGGCTATGTCGCCATCGGTGTGGTGATCCGGGGCGAAACCTACCACTTCGAGATCGTGGCCGGCGAAAGCGCGCGCGGCATCATGGCGCTGACCATGGATGGCGTCGCCATCGGCAACGGCATCCTTACCGTGGAAAACGAAGCGCAGGCAATCGTCCGCGCCGATCCCGCACAGAAGGACAAGGGTGGCGAGGCTGCCAAGGCCGCGCTTGCCCTCCTCGCGCTCAGGGAGCGCTTCGCATGAGCGGCAAGCATCCTTCGCTGTCCGGCATCCCGCTCGTCCTGGGCGGCAACGTCTTCGGCTGGACCATCGACCGCGACTGCAGCTTCGAAGTGCTGGACGCCTTCTACGAGAACGGCGGCCGGATGATCGATACCGCCGAAGGCTATTCGGTCTGGGTCCCCGGCCACAAGGGTGGGGAAAGCGAGACCGTCATCGGCGAATGGCTGGAATCGCGCGGCGTGCGCAAGCACATGCGCATCGCCACCAAGACCAACATGGCCGGCGAGCCCGGCGGCCTTGCGCCTGCGCGCCTGCTCGAACGCTGCCAGGCCTCGCTTGAACGCCTGCGCACCGATTACATCGATCTCTACTATGCGCACCGCGACGAGGAACAGACCCCGCAGGCCGAAGTGGCCGAAGGGTTCAAGACGCTGTTCGACCGGAAGCTGATCCGCGAAGCCGGCGCTTCCAACTTCTCGCTCGACCGGCTGGCTTCGGCGCAGGCGGCGGCGGAAGCGGCCGGCGCGCCGGCCTATGGCGTGCTGCAGAACCAGTACAATCTGCTCGAACGCGACGCCTATCCGGCCGAATTGCAGGCGTTCTGCGTCAAGCACGACGTGGCGATGCTGCCGTTCTTCGGGCTTGCAAGCGGCTTCCTGACGGGCAAGTATCGCAAGGACGCCGATTTCGCGCGCTATCCGCGTGGCGAAGGCCTGCGCAAGTACGCCGAACCGGGCAAGCGGCTGCTGCCGGTGATGGACCGCATCGCCACCGAGACCGAAGCCACGCTGGGCCAGGTCGCGCTGGCATGGCTGCTGGCCCAGCCCGGCATTGCCGCGCCGATCGCCAGCGCCACCACCGCCGATCAGGTCGACGATCTGGTCGAGGCGATGGAACTGGAACTGAGCGCGGCGCAGGTTGCCGCCCTGACGAAGGCGCTCGACTGAGACCGCTGCAAGGGGCCTACGAGGCCCCTTGCCGGCTTCAGGCCACGTCCATGCCTTGCAACCCCATTGGCCCGTAAGGACCAAGGACGAGTTGCTCGAACACGCCCACGCCTTCCTCGCCGGTGCTGGTCGTCACCCTGGACACGATCTGGACGTGGAAGTTGTCCGGCCGGGCTGGATCGCAAGTTGCGAGGTCGATGTCCTCGCGCTCGACCTCCAGCGGTCCGTGGTACAGCCCGTGCCCCCATTTGGGCGAGGTATAGCCGATCCCGCGCATCTGGAACCGCACCAGCGCCTCGAACGACACCGTCAGCGGCCCCTCCGGCGTTGTGATATCGAGACTGCCCGAAGCCGGCCAGCGCGTGCCCGATGCCAGGGGCGATGCCATGGTCGCGGAAGGCGTTTCGTAGTGATCGTGCGCGCCGGCACCGTCCGGCGCGATCACCGCCCGCGTGTTCCACGGCGCGCCGTGCATATCCGCGTTGATATGGTAGAACAGGCTGCGATCGGGCAGGTTGATCGGCGTCCATTGCCAGAAGAACGACGGAACCACGCCGTGCCCAAACGGCTGCGTATCGCTGCTGCCCACCGGACGCACGCCCCAGCTGCGGTCGCGCGTGCCGGCCGTCTGCGGGTGCAGCGCCTCACGCGCGCCATCCACTTCCACCCAGCCCTCGTAATGCCCGTTCTGCGTCAGCCGCGTGTAATCCATGAACGCGCGCGGCCCGATGCGGAACGTGAAGCGCGGCTCCTCGATGGGAAAGGCACGGCCGGTGAAGGCCAGCTCGGCGGCGATCCCCTCACCGTTGACGCGCACCACCAGCTTGCGCAGCGGCTCGACCACCTCGATCGAGATCGGCCCGACCGTCAGGTCGAACCGTTCCATATTCAGTTCACGTGACGCATGAAGACAGTGCTGGATACCATTGCGGATATACGAAAAATGGGCATCCGCCACGTTCAGGTGCGGATAGATGCCGAAGGCCACCGCAAAGAAGCCTGAGCCGTCCGGCGCATAGCCATTGAAGAAATAGCGATCGTAGAAATTCCGGTCCGTGCCCGCATAGGCGACGGGCTCGGGCGTCTGGTGCAGCGGAAAGTCATCGCCCTTGGTCAGCATGCTCCGGTCTCCAGGAAGTGGCGCAGCGCGCCGATGCTGTCGTGGTCGAGCGCCAGTTCGCAGGCGCCGGTTGCCATCGACAGGAAATTCTCGTCGCCGCGCGGGGTCCGCACCACGAACGCGGCGCTGAACACCGCCGTGGACACGCCGTGGAGCGCCCCAAGGCGATAGCGCGTCCAGATCGCCTCACGCGTGGTGGGTACGCCGCGCCGGCTCATCTCGGCGCAATAGAGGTCGAGCAGTTCGTCCTCGTGCGGGCGGCGCAAGGCGCTGCCGATGCCGCATCCCATGAAATAGCCCACGTCGGTCAGGCCGCAGCCGATCCCGGTCGTCTGCCAGTCCACGATCGCGATCGGCTCGGCCCCGTTACCCACACCG
Organism: Novosphingobium sp. EMRT-2; assembly: GCF_005145025.1. Classification (NCBI taxonomy): domain Bacteria; kingdom Pseudomonadati; phylum Pseudomonadota; class Alphaproteobacteria; order Sphingomonadales; family Sphingomonadaceae; genus Novosphingobium; species Novosphingobium sp. EMRT-2. Next base: position 811,916 of record NZ_CP039695.1, read on the forward strand.
AACAGCATGTTGTCGAGCCGGAAATCGCCGTGAACGAGACCCGGATCGGGTAGCACGCGGCCGAACCAGCCGCCGATCAGGTCATTGAGTTCGTCGCAAATCCGCATGAGCTCGGGCGCCAACTGCCCGTCATAGCGTTCCCGGAACACGGCATGGGCCTGCGGATAGAGCGCGGCCATCTGCCCGGTCAGCGCCGGTTGGGGCTGGAAGCAGGGCTGGCCCAAGATGGCGGGGTGGTTGCGGCTGGGGGCGTGGATCGCCGCCGCCTGGCGAATAGCGGCGCGCGCGTCGTCGATACTGCAGCCGAGCAACTGGTTGCCACCACGCTCGGGCGCCAGATCCTCGAACAGAAGGACAAATTCCTGCCCGTTCTCATCCACTTCCGCGGCAAAGGTGCGAGGGACTCTGGCATCCAGCAATCCCGCCACCTCGCGGTAGAACGTCACTTCCTTGGTGTAGAGCTGCAGTGTCGCGGCCGTGCCCCGGCTGGTTTGGTCGGCGGAGGCGAACTTGCCCGCCACCGTGGCCGGCCCCGCGCCTTCCCGGTCATAGGTCAGCGTGAAGCGCGCGGTATCGCCGACCTGGCCGGTGCCGATCGGCACCCACGCCATGTCGGTAACGCGGGCATCGCGCAGCACGCCGCTTTCGCGCAGGCGCGCCTCCAGCCATCCCGCATCGACTTCGGCGGGCTTCCTCGGAAAATCGACCATGCTCTTCTCTCCCACCGCCAAGCTGGCAGAGAGAGCAGCGGTTGTGAAGCGGAATTTAAGCGACCGATTAACAAGCGATGCCCGGCCGGCAAAAGCAAAAGGCCGGAGCGCGCCTGCGCCCCGGCCTTTTGCCTGAACCGTCAGCCGGTTCGCCCCGGAAGGACCGGATCAGGCTGAAAGCCGGCCGAACGCGCCCTTGCCCGCGTACTTCGCCGAGGCGCCCAGCTCTTCCTCGATCCGGATGAGCTGGTTGTACTTGGCGAGCCGGTCGGACCGGGCGAGCGAACCGGTCTTGATCTGGCCGCAGTTGGTGGCGACGGCGAGGTCCGCGATCGTCGCGTCCTCGGTTTCACCCGAGCGGTGCGACATCACGGCCGTGTAGCCGTTGCGCTGCGCGATCGAGACGGCTTCGAGCGTTTCGGTCAGCGTGCCGATCTGGTTGACCTTGACCAGCAGCGAATTGGCCAACCCCTTGCCAATGCCCATTTCAAGGCGCTTCGGGTTGGTCACGAACAGGTCATCGCCCACGAGCTGGACGCGCTTGCCGACTTTCGCGGTGAGCGCGGCCCAGCCCTCGAAATCGTCCTCACTCATGCCATCCTCGATCGAGCGGATCGGATAGGCATCGCACAGCGCCGCGAGATAGTCTGAGAAGGCTTCTGGCGAGAGCGACAGGCCTTCGCCGCTGATCTCGTACTTGCCGTTGCGGAAGAACTCGGTCGAGGCGCAGTCGAGCGCCAGCGCCATGTCCTCGCCCGGCTTGAACCCGGCCTTCTCGATCGAGGCCATCACGAAATCGAGCGCGTCGCGCGTGCTGGCCAGGTTGGGCGCGAAGCCGCCTTCGTCGCCCACCGCCGTCGCCAGGCCCTTTTCGTGCAGGCCCTTCTTCAGCGTGTGGAAGACTTCCGCGCCCCAGCGCACGGCTTCGGCCAGCGTCGGCGCGCCGACCGGCATGATCATGAATTCCTGGAAATCGATCGGGTTATCCGCGTGTTCGCCACCGTTGATGATGTTCATCATCGGCACGGGCAGGACATGCGCCGCAACGCCGCCAACGTAGGAATAGAGCGGCAGGCCGCGCGCGTCGGCTGCGGCCTTGGCCACGGCCAGGCTGGTGCCGAGAATGGCGTTGGCGCCGATGCGGCCCTTGTTCTCGGTGCCGTCGAGCGCGATCATGGCCAGGTCGATGTCGCGCTGGTCTTCGGCGTCAAGGCCGATCAGCGCTTCGGAAATCTCGCTGTTGACGGCGGTCACCGCCTTCATCACGCCCTTGCCGAGGTAGCGCCCCGTGTCGCCATCGCGCAATTCTACGGCTTCGTGCGCGCCGGTCGAGGCGCCCGAGGGAACCGCGGCGCGGCCAAAGCTGCCGTCTTCGAGCAGGACATCGACTTCGACAGTCGGGTTGCCACGGCTATCGAGAATTTCGCGGGCGTGGATGTCAATGATCGCGGTCATGGCTGGCTCCCTGAAAATGGGCGAAAAGATGCTGGACATCGCCGTTGGCGCCGGCTCCTATCGGCTGGAACCGGCGGGCGCAACCCGCGTTGGTGCATTGCAGCGGGGCCGCCCGCCGTGAATTCGTAGGCGCTTTGCCCTATGGTCCCGGATGCGCTAGTCGTTATCGCGAGGCCTGCCGGGCCTGACAGTTCGAAGGAAGACAGCAAAATGGCCAAAACCACCGCCAAGGGCACTACCACAGCCGCCGATGTGGCGGAAACCGTGACCGACGCCGTTGAAGAAGCGGCCGCCGCTGCGGAAACCGGCAAGTCGCGCTTCAGCAAGGCCGTTGAAGACGCCAAGGCCAGCGCCGAAAAACTGAAGGACGAGGCCCTTGAGCGCGGAGCCGCCTACAAGGCCACCGTGACCGAAAAGGCCGGCGACTGGAGTGAAGACGCCAAGGTCTATGCCGGGCAGGCCAAGGAAAAAGCTATCTCGCTTGCGACCGACGGCAAGAGCAAGGCGAGCGACGCCCTGACCGTGCTGGGCAAGACCATTTCCGATACTGCCGGCACGATCGATGAAAAGCTGGGCGTGCAATACGGCGATTATGCCCGTTCCGCTGCGCGCAGCATTCAGGAAACGGCCGCCAAGCTCGAATCGAAGGATGTTTCCGAACTCGGCAACGATGTGAAGGAATTCGTTCGCAAGAGCCCGGCCACCGCGATCGGCATCGCTGCCGTCGCGGGCTTCCTGCTGGCGCGGCTGGTGCGCGGGTCTGGCGACGGGGACGCGTAAGGGCAGAAGCGCGCATCGTCCGAACGACGGATGTCGTCCCCTCCCCCGCATGAACCTGGCGCCGGGTTTTCGGCCAGCGAGGCCGATGCTTCGCTGACCGGAACCCTGCGTGCGCTTATCGATGACGGCCAGACGCTGATCGAAGCGGAAATGGCCTACGCCCGTGCGCGTGCCGCCTATGGCTGGGGCCGCGCCAAGGGTATCGTCGCGCTGCTGCTGCTGGCCCTCGCCTTCGCGTTCTTTACGCTGGTGGCGCTGGTGGTTGGCCTGTTGCTGGCGCTGACACCGCTGCTGACCCCGTGGGGCGCGCTGGCAGTCGTCGGACTGGGCCTGGGCGGGCTTGCCGCCCTGTGCTTCGCCACCGCCGTCCGCCGCTTTCGCAAGGCGCGGGCCGCCCTGCTCGGCAAGGATGCGGGTTCATGAGCGAGCACCGGGACTCCGCCGTTCTCGAAGAGGCGCGCCTGTTGCGCGAGGAAGCCTGGCAACTGGTGCGCGGCGACGTTGCCGCCCTGCGCGACGGGCTGGCGGAGAAGCCGATAGGCCGTCGCATCCGGGAACATGCCGCGGACGAAATCGTTGAAACGATCGACATGGCCCGCGATATCGCCAGCGAAAACAAGGCTGTTGTCGGCCTGACGATCGCGGCCGTTGCGGGATGGCTATTGCGTGCGCCCTTGTCCCGCATCGCGGGACGCTGGCTGGCCGGCATGGCGCAAGGAGAATGATGTGAAAGACGAGATCGAAACCGGTGAACTCGATCCCAACGCCGCCGTGCGCGAGAAGATCGAGTCGGCAAAGGCGCGGGTAGCGGCTTCCAGTCCGGCAAAGACCGTGAAGACGCTGGTCGACGAGCATCCCGTCGCCATGCTGGCGGGCGGAATTCTGCTGGGCGCGCTCGTCGCCCGCGCGTGGCCGAAGCGCCGTTCGGCGGCGAAGGAGGTCGTGGATTCGCGCCTGGGCAAGCGCGCCGTGGCACTAGCCGCGCTGGGTGCCGAAATCGCGACAGCCTATGCCACCCGCGCCGCCGAAGCCGGGCGCGAGGGCGTGGCCCGGCTAGAGGACATCGGCGGTTCCGTGGGCGGCAAGATCGCGGAAGGTGGCGAGGAAGCGCGCAAGCGGGCGGTCGATCTGACCGATGTGGCCGTGTCCTCCGCGCGCGAGGCCGGGGAAACCGCGCTGCGCCGCCTTATCGAAATTGCGACCAGATTGCGCAAATAACCCAACAAGGGCGCGAATAAGCCATTCGTCGCACTTGCCATCGCCTCATCATTTTGTCAGTGGCACGCACGTTTCCTCCCCAATGGAAAAGGCTGCCATGCAGAAGCTGCACCTTGTAATGGGCGGGCGGGTCAAGGACCCGCAGGGCCTCGAATTCGTCGACCTCAACAAGATCGACGTCGTGGGGGTGTTCCCCGACTATCACAGCGCCGAAGAGGCCTGGCGCGCTGCCGCGCAGCGCACCGTGGACGACGCGGAAATGCGCTATGTGATCGTTCACCTGCACCGGCTGCTCGAACCGGAACTGCCCAAGGCCTGAAGCCAGGCCATACAAAAAAGGCCCCGGAGCGATCCGGGGCCTTTTTTGTATGATCCACCCGTCATCCCAGCGAAAGCTGGGATCTAAGCCCGATGCGGGGGAACATCCGAAAGGCTCGGTCCAACCTCACGAGATCCCAGCTTTCGCTGGGATGACGGGTTGTGAGACAGGGTGTTACGCCCAGAATCTCAGATGAATTCGATCTTTTCGACGACGTAGAACTTGTCGCCCGACGGCACCGTCACCTCGACCTCGTCTTCCACCTTGCGCCCGATTAGCGCGCGGCCCAGCGGCGAATTGTAGCTGATGCGGCCCACCTTGGCATCCGCTTCGGCCTGCCCCACGATCTGGTAACGCACGGGCTTGTCGGCATCGTCGAGCAGCGTCACGGTGGCGCCGAACACGATGCGATCGCCCGAAAGGCTGGTGGGATCGATGATCTGCGCGCGGCTGATCTTGTCTTCCAGATCGGCGATAGAGGCTTCGACCTGGCCCTGCCGCTCCTTGGCGGCATGGTATTCGGCGTTTTCGGAAAGATCGCCGTGGGCGCGCGCTTCTTCGATCGCGTCAACGATCTTCGGCCGCTCCTCGCGCAGCGCTTTCAGCTCGGCAGTCAGCTTTTCATAGCCTTCGGCCAGCATCGGCAGCTTTTCCACACTTGCCATCCGTCTTCTCTTTCCTTTCGTTCCCCGCCTGCCGCGGCGTGACGCTACGGCAACCGGGGATAACCGTCCCCAACCGGACGCCGTATCAATCGACCGTCCGGGCTTTCACCGCCGCGATGCTGGGGAACACGTGGAAGCTCAGCTATAATAATCCTGCAACGGACGAACCGCAAGGTCGGCGCTTTGCAGCGCCTCGATCGCGGCGGCCGCGGCGACCGACGCAGCGGCCGTCGTGAAATAGGGCACCTTGCCCGACAGCGCCGAGCCACGGATCGATTGCGAGTCCTTGTGGCTCTGCCAGCCTTCGGTCGTGTTGAAAATCAATGCGATATCGCCGTCGATGATCCGGTCCACGATATGCGGACGGCCCTCGGCAACCTTGTTGATCCGTTCGACCGAGACGCCGGCATCGGCGAGGTAACGCGCGGTGCCACCGGTCGCTACGATGTGGAAGCCCAGCCCCGACAGCTTCTTCACCGCCGGCAGCACCATCGCCTTGTCGCCATCCTTGACCGAGACGAACAGCGTGCCGCCCCGCGGCAGGCTGACGCCCGCGCCCAATTGCGCCTTGGCGAACGCAACCGGGAAATTCGCATCGATTCCCATGACTTCGCCGGTGGACTTCATCTCGGGCGAAAGCACCGGATCGACGCCGGGGAAGCGCGCGAACGGGAACACCGCTTCCTTCACCGCCATGTGATCGACCTCGCGCCGGATCGCCGGCAAGTCGGCCAGCGTCTCGCCCGCCATGATCCGCGCCGCGAACTTGGCGATGGGCTGGCCGATCGCCTTGGCCACGAACGGCACCGTGCGGCTGGCGCGCGGGTTCACCTCGATCAGGTAAACTTCGCCGTCCTTCACCGCGAACTGGATGTTCATCAGCCCGCGCACGCCCAGCGCCTTGGCCAGCAGCACTGCCTGGCGCTCCATTTCCTGCACGACGTCATCGGGCAGGCTGTAGGGCGGCAGGGTGCAGGCGCTGTCGCCCGAATGGATACCGGCTTCCTCGATGTGCTGCATCACGCCGGCCACGGTCACCTCTTCGCCATCGGCCAGCGCATCGACATCGCATTCGATCGCATCGCGCAGGTACTGGTCGATCAGCACCGGGCTGTCGCCCGAAACCTGCACGGCGGTGGCGATGTAATCATCGAGCTGCGCCTGGCTGTCGACGATTTCCATGGCGCGGCCGCCCAGCACGTAGGACGGGCGCATCAGCACCGGATAACCGATGCGCGAAGCCACCGCGACCGCCTCGTCGCGGCTGCGCGCCAGGCCGTTGGCGGGCTGCTTGAGGCCCAGCTTCTCGACCAGCGCGGCGAAGCGTTCGCGGTCTTCGGCCAGGTCAATCGCGTCGGGCGAGGTGCCGAGGATCGGGATGCCGGCGTCTTCCAGCGCCTGCGCCAGCTTGAGCGGCGTCTGCCCGCCGAACTGCACAATCACTCCGACAAGTTCGCCGTTCGCCTTTTCGACTTCGAGAATCTCCAGCACGTCCTCGGCCGTGAGCGGCTCGAAGTAGAGGCGGTCGGACGTGTCGTAGTCGGTCGAGACGGTTTCGGGGTTGCAGTTGACCATGATGGTCTCGAACCCGGCGTCTTCCAGCGCGAAGCAGGCATGGCAGCAGCAATAGTCGAACTCGATGCCCTGCCCGATGCGGTTCGGGCCGCCGCCGAGGATCACGATCTTCTTGCGGTCCGAAGGCGCCGCCTCGTTCTCGGGCTCACCGAACAGGCCGCCTTCGTAGGTCGAATACATGTAAGGCGTCACCGCCTCGAATTCGGCCGCGCAGCTATCGATGCGCTTGAACACCGGGCGCACGCCCAGCCGGTGGCGCAACTTGCGCACCTCGTCCTCGCTGGTGGCCCCCGCCATGGCGCGCAGCGCATCGTGCAGCAGGCCCGAACGCTTGGCCTGGGTTTCCGCCATGCCGCCCGCGACATGGACCGAGCGCACCGCCAGCGTGGCGAGGCGCTTGTCCGAAAAGCCCATGGCCTTCAGCCGGCGCATGCCCGCCGCATCCACCGGCAGTCCGTTTTCCAGGATCGCCTTTTCCTCGGCGATGATTTCCTCGATGTGGCGCAGGAACCACGGCTCGTACTTGGTGACGGCATGGATGTCGTCCACCGAAAAGCCTTCGCGGAAGGCCTGGCCCACCGCCAGCAGGCGCTCGGGCGTGGCGCGCGAGAGCACGGCGTTGATCTCGTCGCGGTCCGCGCCTTCCAGCGCGACCACGCGGTTGAAGCCGTCCAGCCCGGTTTCCAGCCCGCGCAGCGCCTTCTGCAGCGATTCCTTGAAGTTGCGGCCGATCGCCATCACTTCACCCACGGACTTCATCGCGGTGCCCAGCAGCGGTTCGGCGCCCTTGAACTTCTCGAACGCGAAGCGCGGGATCTTGGTGACGACGTAGTCGATCGTCGGTTCGAACGAGGCCGGCGTGGCACCGGTGATGTCGTTGACGATCTCGTCCAGCGTATAGCCCACGGCCAACTTGGCCGCGACCTTGGCGATGGGGAAGCCCGTGGCCTTGGAGGCCAGCGCCGAGGACCGCGACACGCGCGGGTTCATCTCGATCACGATCAGGCGGCCATCCTTCGGGTTGACCGCGAACTGCACGTTCGAACCGCCTGTTTCCACGCCGATTTCACGAAGCACCGCGATCGATGCGTTGCGCATGATCTGGTATTCCTTGTCGGTCAGCGTCAGCGCCGGGGCGACGGTGATCGAATCCCCGGTGTGGACGCCCATCGGATCGACGTTCTCGATCGAGCAGATGATGATGGCGTTGTCGTTCCGGTCGCGGACGACTTCCATCTCGTACTCTTTCCAGCCGAGCAGCGATTCCTCGATCAGCACCTCGGTGGTCGGGCTGGCTTCCAGCCCGCCGCGCACGATCTTGACGAACTCTTCCCGGTTGTAGGCGATGCCGCCGCCGGTGCCGCCCAGCGTGAAGCTGGGACGGATGATCGAGGGCAGCCCGGTCGTCTCCAGCACCGCCAGCGCCTCGTCCACCGTGTGCGCCACGCCCGAACGCGCGGATTCGAGGCCGATCTTGTCCATCGCGTCGCGGAACTTCTGGCGATCCTCGGCCTTGTCGATCGCTTCGGCATTGGCGCCGATCATGGTCACGCCGAACTTTGCGAGTGTGCCGTCCTGCGCCAGCGCCAGCGCGGTGTTCAGCGCGGTCTGCCCGCCCATCGTCGGCAGGATCGCGTCGGGGCGCTCCTTCTCGATGATCTTGGCGACGATCGCCGGCGTGATCGGCTCGACATAAGTCGCGTCCGCCATCTCGGGATCGGTCATGATCGTGGCCGGGTTCGAATTGACCAGGACGATGCGATAGCCCTCTTCCTTGAGCGCCTTCACCGCCTGCGTGCCCGAATAGTCGAACTCGCAAGCCTGGCCGATGACGATCGGCCCTGCGCCGATGATCAGGATCGAGGAGATGTCAGTGCGTTTGGGCATGCGAGGGCCTTATTGTATTGAAGCCCTCTCACCCTTCAGGGGGAGAGGGTTGGGAGAGGGGGCTGCGATACGATGAAGCGGCACGAGGGCACGCGAACCCGGGCGCGGGAATTGCGGCGCGAGATGACCGAGCCGGAACGCCGGCTGTGGCAGATCGTTCGCGCCGGTCGTCTCGGCTTCAAGTTTCAGCGACAGGTCGTGCTTGCGCCGTATATCGCCGACTTCGCCGCGCGCTCGGAACGGCTGGTCATCGAGATCGACGGGGAAACCCACGGTTCGAACACCGCATACGACGCGCGGCGAACGGCCGACCTGGAGGCGCGCGGCTACCGGGTGCTCCGGTTCACCAACACGGAAGTCATGACCAATCCCGAAGGCGTCGCGCGGACGATCCTGATGGCTCTGGGGCGGGATCCGGAAAGCCCCCTCTCCCCAACCCTCTCCCCCTGAAGGGTGAGAGGGGGCGAAGGCGGTAACGTTCATCCCAGCATCCCCACGAACTTCTCGAACAGGTAGAAGCTGTCCTGCGGCCCCGGCGATGCTTCCGGGTGGTATTGCACGCCGAACGCCTTCTTGCCCGCGATGGCGATGCCGCAGTTCGATCCGTCGAACAGCGAAACGTGGGTTTCGATCACGTTCGCCGGCAGGCTGGCGTTGTCCACCGCGAAGCCGTGGTTCATGCTGGTGATCTCCACCACGCCCTGCTCCAGCCGCTTGACCGGGTGGTTCGCGCCGCGGTGGCCCTGGTGCATCTTCACCGTCTTCGCGCCGGCGGCCAGCCCCAGCATCTGGTGACCAAGGCAGATGCCGAAGATCGGCACGTCGCGCTCCAGCAGCGCCTGGATCACGGGCACGGCATAGGCGCCGGTCGCCGCCGGATCGCCAGGGCCATTCGAGAGGAACACGCCATCGGGATTGAGCGCCAGAATCGTTTCGAGCGAGGTTTCCGCCGGCACCACCGTCACCCCCGCGCCGGCCTTCACCAGATTGCGGAAGATGTTGTCCTTCGCGCCGAAGTCCATGGCGACGACGTGCGGGCGCTTGTCGTGCGGGGAGCGGCCATAGCCCTGCCCCAGCCGCCAGACCGAACCCTGCCATTCCTCCTGCCCGTCGCGCGTGACGATGCGGGCAAGGTCCATGCCTTCAAGACCCGGCCAGTTGCGCGCCTTTTCCAGCAGCGCTTCGATATCGAACTGCCCCTTGGGATCGTGCGCGATCACCGCGTTGGGGGCGCCAGACAGGCGAATGCGGCGGGTCAGCGCGCGGGTGTCGATCCCGGCAAGGCCGATCTTGCCATGCTTTTCCATCCACGCGGGGAACGTGCCCTGCGCACGGAAGCTGGCGGGCGCGGTCACGTCCTCGCGCACCACACAGCCGACGGCGCCGGGCACGTCATGGCTTTCCATGTCCTCGGCATTGGTGCCGACATTGCCGATGTGCGGGAACGTGAAGGTGACGATCTGCGCCGCGTAGGACGGATCGGTCATCACTTCCTGATAACCGGTCATCGCGGTGTTGAAGCACACCTCGCCCACGGCCGAGCCGACCGCGCCGAAGCCTCGTCCCCACGCGACCGATCCATCCGCAAGCACGAGGACTCCCGTCGCGCCTTCTGGTTGAGGCGCGTGCGAAAGTGCGGGGTCGGCCATGATGTGGGGCGCTCCGTTGGCAAGGGTTCTGACGATGTCGCTAAGGCTCGCCCGCTAGACCTGCCGCGCCGCACCGTCAACCTAGCGGATTGAGAAAGTTTGTCCTACATGCGTTTCTTCCGCCGGCTTGCGGCGACCATCCACAGGAAACGTATACACACCATGATCCGCGACTCGATCAAGGCCGCGCAGGTTTCGGCCATGAAGGCGGGCGACAAGGCCCGTCTTGCCGCCGTCCGCCTCATCCTTGCCAAGCTGAAGGACAAGGACATCGAACTGCGCACCGCCGCTTCCATCCCCGACGACGACGTGGTCGTGGTCGACGTGCTGCAGAAGATGGCCAAGCAGCGCCGCGAATCGATCACGCTCTACGAACAGGGCGGCCGGCAAGAACTGGCCGAGGTGGAGAAGGCCGAACTCGTGGTGATCGAGGAATTCCTCCCCGCGCAGATGAGCGACGATGACGCGAAGGCCGCGATCTCCGCGATCATCGCCGAAACCGGCGCGGTCGGCATGAAGGACATGGGCAAGGTGGTGGCCGCGCTCAAGGCGAAGCACGGCAGCCAGCTCGACATGGGCAAGGCCAGCGGGCTGGTGAAGGCGGCGCTGGCGGGGTGACACAAAACTGCCCTCCCGCCCCCTCCCGCAGGCAGGAGGGGAGTTTGTGGACTCGCCCCCGTCGGGGCGGAGGCGCTGCATGAGCCTATCCCCGCAATGGCTGGACGAGTTGCGCGCCCGCATTTCGCTTTCGGGCGTGATCGGGCGGACGGTGCGCGTGCAGAAGGCGGGGCGGGAGTTCAAGGCGTGCTGTCCGTTCCATAACGAAAAGACGCCCAGCTTCACGATCAACGACGAAAAGGGCTTCTACCACTGCTTCGGCTGCGGTGCGCACGGGGACGTGATCCGCTGGATGACCGATCACCAGGGCCTGCCCTTCATGGATGCGGTGAAGGAGCTGGCGGTTGAGGCCGGCATGGAAGTGCCCGCACCCGATCCGCGCATGGCGCAGCGCGCGGAGCAGCAGAAATCGCTGCACGACGTGATGGCGGCGGCGCAGGATTTCTTCGTGCGCAGCCTGCACGAGGAGCGTGGCGCGGACGCGCGGCGCTATCTCGCTTCGCGCGGGTTTCCCGAACGGATCGTGCGCGATTTCGGCTTCGGCTTCGCGCCGGACAGCCGCACCGCGCTGAAGGAGGCGCTTTCCGCCTTTCCCGATGCCATGCTGATCGAGGCCGGCCTGCGCATCGTGGTGGATGGCCGCGATCCCTATGACCGGTTCCGGGGACGGCTGATGCTGCCGATCCTCGATCCGCGCGGGCGGGTAATCGCGTTTGGCGGGCGCATCCTCAGCGCCGAAAAGACAGACGCGCCCAAGTACCTCAATTCGCCCGACACGCCGCTGTTCGACAAGGGCCGCACGGTTTACAACCTGCATCGCGCCGCGCCGGCCGCGCGCAATGCCGGGCGGATCGTCGTCGTCGAAGGCTACATGGACGTGGTGGCGCTGGCGGCGGCGGGGATCACCGAGGCGGTCGCGCCGCTGGGCACCGCGCTAACGGAACGCCAGATAGAACGGCTGTGGCGCGTGGTCGAATGCCCGACGCTGTGCTTCGATGGCGATGCCGCGGGGCAACGCGCGGCGATGCGGGCGATCACCCGCGCCCTGCCCCTGCTCCGCCCCGGCCAAAGCCTGCGCATCGTTACCCTGCCCGGCGGCATGGACCCGGACGACGTGGTCAAGCGCGACGGGCCGCAGGCGATGGAAGCCCTGCTGGGCGAGGCACGGAGCCTGATCGACGTGCTGTGGGCCGCCGAACGCGATGCCCTGCCGCTGACGACGCCCGAGGACAAGGCCGGGCTGAAGGCGCGGCTGATGGCGCATTGCGACACCATCCAGCACCCGGACATCAAAGCGCTCTACCGCCGCGATCTCAACGAGCGGTTCGGCGAACTCGCCTTCGCCCGCAAGGAACGCGCGCCGTTCCAGCCCCGCCAGGGCGGCGGCCCCGCACCGCGCGGCAAAGGGCAGCCGTGGAAACCCGCGCCGCCGCCCTTGCCCGCCGAACAGGCGAACCGCCTGCAACAGCGGGTGGGCACGCGCGACCGGCTGATCGCCGCCGTGATCGCCGGGCTGGTCGAGCAGCCCGATCTTATCGCGGCCCATGCCGAAAGCCTCGCGCGACTGCATCCGGCGGAAGCGGACATGGCGGCCACGCTCGATGCCTTGCTGGTGCTGGCCGATTCGCCCGGCCCATCGGGCGCCGCTCTTGAAAGCGAACATATCCGGACCATATTGCAGGAGCGGCGTCTGCGCACGCCGACCGCAACGGATTTTGGTGAGATTCGATTCGGCTTTCTCGCGAAGCGGGAAGGCAGCGCCGGGGAATTGGCCGACGCGATTGCGCTTCTGGTGGAGCTTCCGGAGGTGGAATCGGCGCTGGAAGAGGCCAATCGGCGCTATCAGGCCGAACTTACCCCCGAAACCGAAGCGGAAAAAGAACGTTTGCGCGAACGAAGGCTGGCCTTGTTTGCCCGGTTGGGGCAAATGGGTCGCGTTCGTGCTTCGTTATAATTGTAAGACGCAACGACAGCTCGAACAAAGTGGTATCGGGGTTCAATGGCATCCAACGACAAGACCGATAGCGGCGACGCGCCGCTGATCGACCTGAATGACGCTTCCATCAAGAAGCTCATCGCGCGCGCCAAGCGCCGTGGCATCATCACTTACGACGAGCTGAACGAGGCGCTGCCTCAGGACCAGATGTCTTCCGAGCAGATCGAGGACATCATGGCCGCGATTTCGGAAATGGGCGTCAATATCGTCGAAAGCGACGAGGACGCGGTCGATCCGGAAGACAACCAGCAGGAAGACGTGGAAGATGTCGATCCGGTCGAGGATCGGCCCGACATCATCAAGCGCAAGGAAACCGTCGAGCGTACCGACGATCCGGTGCGCATGTACCTGCGCGAAATGGGCGCGGTGGAACTGCTCAGCCGCGAAGGCGAAATTGCCATCGCCAAGCGCATCGAAGCCGGCCGCGACACCATGATCATGGGCCTGTGCGAAAGCCCGATCACCTTCCACGCGATCATCCAGTGGTCCGAGGCGCTGAACGCCGGCGAAATGCAGCTGCGCGAGATTCTCGATCTCGACGCGATGCTGTCCAAGGAACCGCAGCCCGAAAACCTCTCCGAGGACGGCGAGGAAGCCGACGGCGAAATCAGCGAAGCCACGGCCGGCCCCTCGTTCAAGGACGAGGACGAAGTCGAGGAAGAAGAACCGGCCGACGGCGACGAGGACGACGAACTGCGCGAACGCCGCGCGCGTCCGGTGGAGGAAGAGGAAGAGGACAACACCCTCAGCCTCGCCCAGATGGAAGCGCAGCTGAAGCCGGCCGCGCTTGAGCGCTTCGCCGAGATTACCGACCTGTTCCGCCGCTTCGAGAAGATCCAGGCCGAACGGCTCGACGTGCTGGCGATCGGCAACGATTTTCCGGCGGCGAAGGAATCGCAGTACCAGAAGCTGCGCGAGGATCTGACCGCGCAGGTCGAAAGCGTGCAGTTCCATGCCAGCAAAATCGAATACCTGGTCGACAACCTCTATGCGTTCAACCGCCGCCTGACGGCGCTGGGCGGGCAAATGCTGCGCCTGGCCGAACGCCACAAGGTTTCGCGCAAGGACTTCCTCGATAACTACGTCGGCCGCGAACTCGACGACGGCTGGCTGCAATCGCTGGCCGGCCGCGACAAGAAGTGGGCCGCGTTTGCCGCCAACGAAGGTTCGGCGGTGGAGCGCATCCGCGCCGAGATCGCCGACATCGCGGCCGCCACCGGCATGTCGCTGGGCGAATTCCGCCGTATCGTGAACATGGTCCAGAAGGGCGAACGCGAAGCGCGCATCGCCAAGAAGGAAATGGTGGAAGCCAACCTCCGCCTCGTGATCTCGATCGCCAAGAAATATACCAACCGCGGGCTGCAGTTCCTGGACCTGATCCAGGAAGGGAACATCGGCCTGATGAAGGCGGTGGACAAGTTCGAGTATCGCCGCGGCTACAAGTTCTCGACGTACGCGACGTGGTGGATCCGGCAGGCGATCACGCGCTCGATCGCGGATCAGGCGCGCACCATCCGTATCCCGGTCCACATGATCGAAACGATCAACAAGCTGGTGCGCACCAGCCGCCAGTTCCTGCACGAGCAGGGCCGCGAGCCCACGCCCGAGGAAATGGCCGAACGCCTCTCCATGCCGCTGGAGAAGGTGCGCAAGGTGATGAAGATCGCCAAGGAGCCGATCTCACTCGAAACGCCGATCGGCGACGAGGAAGACAGCCACCTGGGCGATTTCATCGAGGACAAGAACGCGATCATCCCGGTGGACGCCGCGATCCAGTCCAACCTCAAGGAAACCGTTACCCGCGTGCTGGCCAGCCTGACCCCGCGCGAGGAACGCGTGCTGCGCATGCGCTTCGGCATCGGCATGAACACCGATCACACGCTGGAGGAAGTGGGCCAGCAGTTCTCGGTGACGCGCGAACGCATCCGCCAGATCGAGGCAAAGGCGCTGAGGAAGCTGAAGCACCCGAGCCGTTCGAGGAAGATGCGCTCGTTCCTGGATCAGTAACGACCGGCATCCCGGCAAAGCCGAAAAGGGCGTCCCGATCCGTCGGGGCGCCCTTTCGCATTTTGGGGGATGGGGTTCTCGGGGGTTGTTGCCCCCATGCGACACCCCGGCCCGATTCGTTTCAGGCGATACCGGCCCCGCCGAAACAAGGTTGAAATATGACGGGTTTAACCGCAGCAGCCGTCGGCAAGGGACCGTCATCCCACCTCATGAGGGAATCAATTAATGCGTATCGCATCTTTAGCCTCCGCGCTTCTCGCGGGAACCGCCCTGCTGCCCGTGGCGCCCGCCATGGCACAAGCCCAGGCGGCTGACGCCGAAGCGGCGGAATCGTCAGACACGATCGTCGTCACGGCACAACGCCGCCAGGAGAACATCCTGAGCGTGCCGGTCTCCGTTGCCGTCATGAAGCCCGAAACGTTGCACGACATCCAGGCCGGCGGTGCCGACACCCTGCTTTCGCTGGCGGGCCGCGTCCCCAGCCTCAACGTTGAATCGACCACGGGCCGCATCTTTCCGCGGTTCTACATCCGCGGCCTTGGCAACATCGACTTCTATCTGGGTGCGTCGCAGCCGGTGTCGATCATCCAGGACGACGTGGTGGCCGAGCATGTCGTGCTCAAGTCCACGCCGGCCTTCGACATCGATCAGGTGGAAGTGCTGCGCGGTCCGCAAGGATCGTTGTTCGGCCGCAACACCACCGCCGGCATCGTCAAGTTCGATACGGTGCAGCCGTCCGCTACCTGGCGCGGCCAGGGGTCCGCAAGCTGGGGCAGCCGCAACAGCGTCAACATCGATGCCGGCGTCGGCGGCCCGCTCAACAGCAGCGGCACGCTGAGCTTCCGCCTGTCCGGCCTTTACCAGCATCGCGACAACTGGATCAGCAACACCTACACCGGCCCCAGCGACGATGGCACCGTCCCCGGCAAGAATGTGATGGGCGGCTTCAACGAGCGCGACGTGCGCCTGCAGATCGAGGCCAAGCCTTCGGACGCGCTGACCCTGCGCCTGTCCGGTCACTATCGCGACTACGATGGCACCGCGTCGATCTTCTATCGCGGCTCCATCAAGCAGGGCGTGCGCGCCGTGCCCGATACGCTGGACCTGACGAAGGTTTCCTACGACGAAGCGCAGAACAACCCGCAGGCCTACAAGACCAAGGGCGCATCGCTGAAGGCGATCTACGATTTCGGCGGCATCACGCTGACGTCGATCACCGCCTATGAAAACGCCCATGGCTATAGCCGTGGCGACACCGACGGCGGCGCTGCGGCCGATTTCGGCGGCACCGCCCCGAACTATTGCGCGGCCGGCTGCGGCCAGTCGCGCGGGGTGCTGCGCGGGCTGGATCAGTGGTCGCAGGAACTGCGCCTCGCCAGCCCGGACACCGGCCGGTTCAAGTGGCAGATCGGGGGCATCTACTTCGATTCGCGCGACATGACCGAGTTCGACCAGCGCGCGTACTTCCTGACCAGCAATGCGCTGGGCACCACACCCAGCCCGAACAACTGGGTTCTTCTGCACAACGTCAACACCAGCTGGGGCCTGTTCGGCCAGGCCAGCTACGACCTGACCGAGAAGCTGCGCGTGACCGGCGGCGTGCGCGTGACGAACGACACCAAGACCACCGAACTGCTCAAGACCGCCGATACGGTGTCTGGCGTGGTAACGTTCCCGGCAACCGCGGCGCGCAAGGTGCGCCTTTCCGACACGCAGCCCAGCTTCGACCTGAGCCTGCTTTATCGCGCCACGCCGGATCTCAGCCTGTTCGCCCGTGTCGCGCGCGGCTTCCGTGGTCCGACCATTCAGGGCCGCTCTGCCGTGTTCAACTCGCCCTTCTCCACGGCGCAATCGGAAAAGAACACGTCCTGGGAAGCGGGCGTGAAAAGCGCCTGGCTTGATAACGCCCTGACGTTCAATCTGACCGGCTTCTACTACACGGTTTCGGACATCCAGTTGAACGGCAACGACAGCAACGGCAACGGCGTGCTGTTCAATGCCGACAAGGCTGTCGGCTATGGCATGGAAGCGGAACTGGGGCTGCGGCCGGCCCGCAACCTGAAGTTCAACATTGGCTTCAGCCTGCTACACACCGAGATCAAGGACAAGTCGGTCTATGCGCAGGCCGGCGCGGCCGGTGGCGTGCTTTCGGAAACGGTGCTCAACCCGACCGTGCGCGTGGGCAACAACTACTTCGCCCAGATCAACGGCAACCCGCTGCCCAACGCGCCTGACTTCAACCTCAACGTAAGCGGCCGCTACGACCTGCCGCTGAACGAGAAGCTGCGCGCGTTCGTGGGCGCGGACTTCAACCTGCAGGGCTATACGATGTACGTGCCCTACAAGACGGTGGAGTACACCTCGAACGGCAACTTCGAACTCGGCCTCAAGGCGGGTCTGGCTTTCGAGCGCTACGAGCTGGCCTTCTTCGCCCGCAACCTCACCGACAAGCGCAACCTTGTCGGCGTTATCGACACCTCGAACTACCGTGCCGGCATCTACAACGATCCGCGCGTGTTCGGCGTGACGCTGAGCGGGTCGTTCAATTGATCCGCTCCTGATACGATGCAATGCAAGGCGGGGCGCCCCAAGGGCGCCCCGCAAATACGGACAATAGGGCATTGCACGGCGTTTGATCTGGCATCGTTGGCGCAATGCGCCTAAGGGGGCGCAGAATCCCCTCCAAGGACAGCCGGAAACGCAAAATCCCATGCGCATAGCCATTGCTTCCGATCACGCCGCGTTCGACCTCAAGGCGGAACTGCGCGAATATCTGATCGGTCTGGGCCACGAAGTCGCCGATCTTGGCCCGGAAACGGCCGATCGTGTCGATTACCCCGACTATGGCTACAAGCTGGCCTCGGTGGTCGCCGATGGCACCGCCGCCTATGGCGTGGCGCTGTGCGGATCGGGCATCGGCATCTCGATCGCGGTGAACCGCAATCCCGCCTGCCGCTGCGCGCTGGTTTCCGAGCCGCTGTCCGCCGCCCTGGCACGCGAACACAACGATGCCAACTGCATCGCTATGGGCGCGCGCCTGACCGGCGTCGACATGGCCAAGGCCTGCCTCGATGCGTTCCTGTCCACCGAATTCGGCGGCGGCCGCCATGCCGGCCGCGTCGACAAGCTTTCCCATCCCCAGGTCTGAAGAGGAGACGACCAGATGACCAATGCCGCCACCGCGACTTCGGAAATCCGCTCCTCGGGTTTCTTCACCGAACACCTTGAGAGCGCCGATGCCGAAGTCTTCGCGGCGATCCGGGGCGAACTGAAGCGCCAGCAGACCAAGATCGAGCTGATCGCCAGCGAGAACATCACCTCGCTTGCGGTACTCGAAGCCACGGGTTCGGTGTTCACCAACAAGTACGCCGAAGGCTATCCGGGCAAGCGCTATTATGGCGGCTGCGAATATGCCGACGTAGTCGAAACGCTGGCCATCGAGCGCGCCAAGAAGCTGTTCGGCTGCCAGTTCGCCAACGTGCAGCCCAATTCGGGCAGTCAGATGAACCAGGCCGTGTTCCTCGCTCTGCTGGAGCCGGGCGACAGCTTCATGGGGCTGGATCTCAATTCGGGCGGTCACCTGACCCACGGATCGCCCGTCAACATGAGCGGCAAGTGGTTCAAGCCGATCCCCTATGGCGTGCGCGAGGACGATCACCTGATCGACATGGACGAGGTTGCCCGCCTTGCCCGCGAACACAAGCCGAAGCTCATCATCGCGGGCGGCACCGCCTATTCGCGCGTGTGGGATTTCCCGCGCTTTCGCGAGATCGCCGATGAAGTGGGCGCTTGGCTGCTCGTCGATATGTCGCACTTCTCCGGCCTTGTCGCCGGCGGCGCGCACCCCTCGCCCTTCCCGCACGCGCACGTCGTCACCACCACCACGCACAAGTCGCTGCGCGGCCCGCGTTCGGGCGTGGTCCTCACCAATGACGAGGACATCGCCAAGAAGATAAACATGGCGGTGTTCCCCGGCATGCAGGGTGGCCCGCTCGTCCATGTGATCGCGGCCAAGGCGGTTGCCTTCGGCGAAGCGCTACGCCCCGAATTCCGGGCCTATGCCGCGCAGATCGTGGCGAACGCGCGCGCGCTGGCCTCGTCGCTGCAGGAGCAGGGTCTCGCCATCGTTTCGGGCGGCACCGACAACCACCTGATGCTGGTCGACCTGACGGCGAAGGACGTCACCGGCAAGGCGGCGGAAAAGGGCCTCGATCGCGCCTGGCTGACCTGCAACAAGAACGGCATCCCGTTCGACAAGCGCTCGCCCTTCGTCACCTCGGGCATCCGGCTCGGCACGCCGGCCGGCACCACGCGCGGCTTCGGCGTGGCCGAATTTCGCACGATCGGGCAGCTCATCGCCGAAGTGGTCGATGGCATGGCGCGCAACGGCGATGAAGGCGACGGGCAGATCGAACAGCGCGTGCGCGATCGCGTGGCCGAACTGTGCGATCGCTTCCCGATCTATCCGGAGTTGTAAGGCCATGAGCGACCGCGACGACGACCTCGTCGGCCGAGCCAGGGACGAGATCACCGCCATGGCAAAGCAGGGGATGGACCACCCATCGACCAAGCCGGTGCTGATCGGCGCCGGGATCGGCGCTGTCGCGGGCGCGCTGCTGCCGGTGATCACCCTGCCCGCCGGCCTCGCCATCGGCGCAGGCATCGCGTTCTGGCAACGGATCAAGCGCTGACCGATGCGTTGCCCGTTCTGCGCGCATGACAACAGCCAGGTGAAGGACAGCCGGCCGAGCGAGGACAACACCTCGATCCGCCGGCGGCGCCAGTGCGAAAGCTGCGGCGCCCGCTTCACCACGTTCGAGCGCGTGCAGTTGCGCGAAATCATGGTGGTGAAATCGGGCGACCGGCGCGAACCGTTCGACCGCGCCAAGATCGAACAGTCCGTAGCCCTCGCCTGCCGCAAGCGCGGTGTGCCGCAGGAACGGCTCGACCGGCTGGTGTCCAGCATCCAGCGCCAGATCGAGACGATGGGCGACACCGAAGTGCCCTCCAAGGCGATTGGGGAAATGGTGATGGATGGGCTGCGCCAGATCGACAGCGTCTCCTACATCCGCTTCGCCAGCGTCTATCGCGACTTCACCGAAGCCCGCGATTTCGAGGAATTCGCCAGCACCGTGCGCGAAGTGGGCGCGCATTGACGCAGCCCGCCGCCCTTCCCCCGGTCATCGTTCTGGTCCGTCCGCAGCTTGGCGAGAATATCGGCAAGGCAGCCCGCGCCATGCTCAATTTCGGGCTGACCGAGATGCGGCTGATCTCGCCCCGCGACGGCTGGCCCAACCCGTCGGCCGGCCCGGCGGCCTCGGGCGCGGACAGCGTGCTGGAACAAGCGCGGGTGTTCGAAACGCTGGCCGACGCGGTGGCCGATTGCGCCCACGTCTATGCCACCACCGTGCGCAAGCGCGGCGTGACCAAGCCGGTGGTGACACCCGAGGAAGCCGCCCGCGCGATCACGACCGCGCCGGGCCGCAGCGCCATCGTGTTCGGGCCGGAGCGCTCCGGGTTGGAAACCGACGACGTGGCGCTGGCCCGCGCGATCCTGACCGTGCCGATCAACCCGGAATTCGGCTCGCTCAATCTGGCGCAGGCTGTGATCCTGTGCGCCTATGAATGGTCCAAGCATGTCGCGGCCGGCGACGCGGCGCTGATCCAGCCGACGGTCGAGGACCTGCTCCCGCCCGCCCCGCAGGATGAGTTCGAGGGCATGTTCGCCCAACTGACCGAGATGCTGGAGCCGCGCGGCTATTTCGAGCCGCCGAGCCGGGCGGCGGCCACGCGGCGTACGCTGCGCACCATGCTGACCAAGCCCGGCTGGAACCATCTCGAGATCCGCACCCTGCGCGGCGTGCTTTCAGCGCTGCGGCGCACGCCGGAGCCCAAGGACTGAGCGGTATCGGACCCGGATCTATTCGTTGCCAGCGCGCAACCGTTCGCGCGCCTGGCGCTCGAACGCGACCGAAGCATCAAACAGCCGATCCCAGAAATCGCCGACCAGCCCCACCGGCACGCCCTGCTCGAACGCGCGGCGGCGAATCGCCGAAAGGACCGCCCTGCGCCGTTCTTCGTCATCCAGATTGAAACGCCCGTCGTTGAGTTTCGCCGCGGCGCGCACCAAGGCAAAGCGCCGGGACAGAAGGTCGATGAGTTGGCGATCGACAAGATCAATGCCGCTGAACACGTCGTCCAGCGTCACAAAGTCCTCAGGATTGGGCGGCCCCTCGCTCATCAATTCCATCTGAACCTAAAATTCCAGCTCTGTCTATGGCACCTGCCCTTGACAAACCACTAAACCCCTGTTCTTAGCGCGCGTTCACATGGACTCCGCTGAAGTTGGCTTCGGCGGTCCAGTCCGATTGGCCCCGCACCCCGGTGAAGCGGTGGCCGCGTTCCGTAACTGACGGAACGGTGCGTACCGGGTCTGAAGCACGGGTGATGGTCATCCGCGCAAGCAAGTTGGAGGCACCTGCGCCATGTCGAAGCGCAAGGCATCGAAGTATAAAATTGACCGCCGTCTTGGGGAGAACATCTGGGGCCGTCCCAAGAGCTCGGTCAACCGCCGGAGCTATGGCCCCGGCCAGCACGGCCAGCGCCGCAAGAGCAAGGTGTCGGACTTCGGCATCCAGCTCCGCGCCAAGCAGAAGCTCAAGGGCTACTACGGCGACGTGACCGAGAAGCAGTTCAAGCGCACCTACCAGGAAGCCGCCAAGATGAAGGGCGATACCGGTCAGAACCTGATCGGCCTGCTCGAACAGCGCCTCGACATGGTCGTCTATCGCGCCAAGTTCGCGCCGACGATCTTCTCGGCCCGCCAGGTCGTTTCGCACGGCCACATCTACGTCAACGGAGTGAAGTGCAACATCGCGTCGCGCCGCGTGCGCCCCGGCGATGTCGTCAGCCTGGGCAAGAAGGCCAAAGAAATGGCGCTGATCGCCGAAGCGCAGGCGCTGCCCGAGCGCGAAGTGCCCGACTACGTCGCCGCCGAAGGCGACAAGGTGACCTTCACCCGCGTTCCGACGCTTGATGAAGTGCCCTATCCGGTGAAGATGGAACCGAACCTGGTCGTCGAGTTCTACTCGCGCTGATCGGTCCGGCTTCGGCACGAAAAAGCACGAAAGGCGGGGCTCAACCCCGCCTTTTTTGTTTCTAAATCATATCGTTACATTTCATCAGCGCTATTCGTCGCCCCGCAAAATCGGCCGGTCGCAAGATCGCGCCGGATTGATCTCGATCACGGAACTGAAACGCGCTTCGGCCATTGGCCGGGCATGCCGATGTTTCGTTTCGTCACCCCGCACCGATGCGGAAAATGGTACCCCGACCTGCTGACCGCACAGCAACAGGCCTGCGCGATCGGTGCCGGATTTTTCGAGGATCGCAGCGGCGAATTCTACCAGTACCCCGGCACCCGTCTCGAAACGCGTCCGTTCGACACGCCGGATGAAACGGCCGACATCGCGGCGTAGCAAGCTTCATCGCCCCAAATAATCGCGCCGGAAGTCCGCTGCGAAAGCGGCAAAAGCTCCGGCCGAGATAGCCGCCCGCATCCCGGCCATCAACTGCTGGTAGAACGAGAGGTTGTGCTCCGTCGTCAGCATCGCGCCCAGCATTTCCCCGCACTTGTGCAGATGGTGGAGATAGGCGCGGCTGTATTTCGCGCAGACCGGGCAGGTGCAGCGTTCGTCCAGCGGGCCGGTGTCTTCCGCGAACCGCGCATTGCGCAAGTTGAGCGGGCCGTTCCAGGTGAACGCTTGGCCGTTGCGGCCCGAGCGTGTCGGCAGCACGCAATCGAACATGTCCACGCCGCGTTCGACGGCGCCGACGAGGTCATCGGGCTTGCCCACCCCCATCAGGTAGCGCGGGCGATCCTGCGGCAACTGGTCGGGCGCGAAATCGAGCGTGGCGAACATCGCCTCCTGTCCCTCGCCCACCGCCAGCCCGCCGATGGCGTAACCGTCGAAGGCGATGTCGCGCAAGGCGTCGGCGCTTTCCTGGCGCAGGCCTTCGTCCAGCGCACCCTGCTGGATGCCGAACAGCGCCGCGTTTTCGGCGTGCTCGCCGCCACTATCGAAGCCTTCGCGGCTGCGCCTGGCCCAGCGCATCGACATCGCCATCGAACGGGCGATCACATCGCGCGGTTGATCGGCGCGCGGGCATTCGTCGAAGGCCATGACGACGTCGGACCCCAGCAGGCGCTGGATCTCCATCGAGCGTTCGGGCGATAGCATGTGCCGCGATCCGTCGAGATGGCTGGCGAACGTGACGCCTTCCTCGGTGATCTTGCGCAGATCCGACAGGCTCATGACCTGATAGCCGCCGCTGTCGGTCAGGATCGGGCGATCCCAGCCCATGAACTTGTGCAGCCCGCCCAGCCGCGCCATGCGCTCCGCGCCGGGGCGCAGCATCAGATGATAGGTGTTGCCCAGGATGATGTCCGCACCCGTGGCGCGCACGTCTTCCACCTTCATCGCCTTGACGGTTGCCGCCGTGCCCACGGGCATGAAGGCCGGGGTGCGGATTTCGCCGCGCTTCATGGTGATGACGCCGGTGCGCGCCTTGCCGCTGGTGGCGTGGATCGAGAACGAAAAACGGGTCATGGCGAAGCGGTCGGCCTGAAATGCGGGCAATGCCCGGCGCAAGACGTGGAAAGAGGATTGCGGCCCTTACGGCGAAACGCCATGGCGCGCAAATGATCGAACCGTGGCTCTATCCCGCGCTGACCGCCGTGGCCGTGCTGACCGGCTTCGTCGACGCCATCGCCGGCGGCGGCGGGCTGATCATGATGCCGGCGCTGATCTACACCGGCCTGCCGCCGCATGTGGTACTGGGCACCAACAAGGTGCAATCCGCCTGCGGCACCGCGATGGCGACGCTACGCTACCGCCGCGCCGGGCTGTTTTCGATACGCCCCAACCTTCCCACGGTGGCGGCGATCTTCGCGGGCGCACTGGCGGGAGCGATGGTGATCCAGCGGTTCGATGCCGATGTGCTGCGGTTGGTGGTGCCGTTGCTGCTGATGGGAATCGCGCTCTACACCGTGTTTTCGCCGCGCATGGACGATCACGACAGCAAGGCGCGGCTTAGCGACCGCGGCTATCTGCCGGCGGCCGGCGCGGTGGGCTTCTACGACGGCTTTTTCGGCCCCGGCGCCGGCCAGTTCTACACGACCACGCTGGTCGGGCTGCGCGGGCTGGGCCTGACGCGGGCGACCGGGCTGACCAAGCTGTTCAACCTGACCAGCAACGTCGCCAGCATCGTGGTATTCGCCTCGGGCGGGCAAGTGCTGTGGCTGCTGGGCCTGTGCATGGGCGCGGGCGCGATGACCGGGGCGTGGCTTGGCTCGCACTGGGCGACGCGGCTGGGCGCGCGGCTGATCCGGCCGCTACTGGTGACAGTAAGCCTGGGGTTGACGGCGCGGCTGGTGTGGAGCTGGTTCGCGCAATAGGCGCGCCGGCTATTCGGACGGCGCCTCGCCGCCCTGCCCGGCACCGTCGGCGAAATCCCGCCACAGCATCACCAGCACCGCCATCGTCGCCGGCCCCACGAACAGGCCGAGAATGCCGAACGTGGCCGCACCGCCCAGAATGCCAATCAGCACCCACAGGAACGGCAACCGTGTCGCTCCTCCGATGATCGCGGGGCGGACGAGATGGTCCGCTACCGCCAGCACGATCAGCCCGCTGACCACGATGATGCCGGCGTTGACCGGCGATCCCATCGCGATCTGCAAGGCGGCAGCCACGGCGAACATCACCGCCGCACCGAACGGGATCGTGGCCGCAACCGCCGTCAGGGTGCCGAGCATGATCGGGTGGGGCGTTCCCAGCAACGAATAGACGATCGTCATCACCGCGCCTTCGCCGATCCCGACAAGGACCAGCCCGTCGATCGTGGCCCGCACCGAATTGATCGCCTGCCGCCCGATCCGCTCTCCCGCCGGGCCGAACACGCGGTCGCTGGCGCGAAGGCACTGTTCGACGATCGCATCCCGGTCGCGCAACAGGAAGAACAGCGTCATCAGCGTGAAGGCGAACACCACGGCGCGGTGCATCAGGTTGCTGCCGATAAGCCGGCCATGCATGACCACATCGACATCCAGCATCCGGCCGAGCACGAAGCCCGGCGCGTGGGGATCGGCAAGGTGGGCCTGCCACCACGAGCGCGCGAACGGCGCCGTGCCGTCCAGCCAGGCCGGCGGCGCGATGCCGTTGTTCCTCGCCCATTCAAAGCCCTGCGCGATCTGCCGCGCCTCCGCCAGCGCCTGCCCGATCGCGAACAGCAGCGGCACCAGCACGACCAGCGCCACGGCCAGCGTTATCGCCGCCGGCAGCAGCACGCGCGCGATCCGCCCATTCCAGCGGCGGCGCAAGCGCAGATAGAGCGGATCGATCGCCACTGCGATGATCACCGCCCAGGCCAGTGCCGGCAGGAATTCGCGCACGATCCACAGCGCCAGCGCCACCAGCAGCGCCACCAGCACCAGCCGCGCGCGGCGCGCTTCGCTTTCCCGGCGCGTCATGCCTGCTCCTCCATCACCGCACCGACATGGCGGTAGCCGCGCCGCGCGGCCAGTTGTTCTTGCCGATGCCGTTCGCGATAGCTCTCGCGCTGCGCCTCGGTCCGCTCGTCGTGGCAGGCGGCGCAACTCACGCCTTCCTCGAACAGCGGCGAAGCGCGGTCCTGCGCGCCAACCGGGCGGCGGCACGCGCGGCACAGTTCGTAGGAGCCCTGAACCAGACCGTGGCCCACCGTCACCCGTTCATCGAACACGAAGCATTCACCGCGCCACAGGCTTTCGGCTTCGGGCACGGTTTCCAGATATTTCAGGATGCCGCCCTTGAGGTGATAGACTTGGTCCACGCCTTCCGCCTTGAGGAACGCGGTGGACTTCTCGCAGCGGATGCCGCCAGTGCAGAACATCGCCACTTTCGGCGGCGTGCCCTGACCCAGCAGGCGCTCGCGTTCAGCGCGGAACCACGCAGGAAATTCGCGGAACGATTGCGTGCGCGGATCAATCGCGCGCGCGAAAGTGCCCACGGCAACCTCGTAGTCGTTGCGGGTGTCGATCACGATCGTCCCCGGATCGGCGATCAGCGCGTTCCAGTCCTCGGGCGACACATAGTGGCCGACGCTCGCCAGCGGATCGATGTCCGGCTCGCCCATCGTCACGATCTCGCGCTTGAGGCGCACCTTCATGCGGTAGAACGGCATGTCCGCCGCTTCGGAGAATTTCACGTCCAGACCGGCGCATCCTGGCAGCGCTCGGATGTGCGCCAGCACGGCATCGATCGCCTGCTCCGTTCCCGCGATCGTGCCGTTGATCCCCTCGCGCGCGACCAGCAGCGTGCCCTTCACGTCCAGGCCGCAGCACAGCCGGGCAAGCGGCGCGCGGACCGCCTCCGGATCGGGGAACGGTGCGAACTGATAGAGTGCGGCGACACGCCAGGGCGATGATGCGTTGGTCACGAGAATGATCCGTCCGTCCGCCGGTTCGGCGGGTTTCCAGCGGCGCATATAGCCTGCGCGGCATGGCCGGAACAGAAAACTTGGCCGGCCCCACTCACCACCTCTTGACCGCGCCGCTTCGCTCCGGTCCGGTACCGCAAAGCCATCGCCCGGATGGCACGAGGAGAGGACATGAGCACCATACCCGACAGGACACCGGTAATCGTGGGCGTGGGTCAGGTCGTCGACCGGATCGAGGCAGGCGATTATCGCGCGCTGTCCGCCGCCGATCTCGCTGCGGCGGCGGCCGAAGCCGCGCTGGCGGACAGCGGCGCGGCGCCGGCGGTACGTCCACTCGTGCGCGTCGTGGGCGCGGTGCGAACGTTCGAGGATTCGGGCGCAGCGCCCTCCCCATTCGGAAGGCCCGGCAAGTTCCCGCTCGCCGTCGCCCGCCGTCTTGGCGTTACGCCGGACCACGCGATCCTTGGCAAGGTCGGTGGCGACACGCCGGTCTCGATGGTCATGGAACTGGGGGACCGCATTCTGGCCGGCGAAACCGATGCCGCCATCGCCTTCGGCGCAGAAGCGATCTCGACCACGCGCCACCTCAGCGGGCGGGGCGAAACGCGCGACTGGGCCGAACACGACGAAGGCTCGATCGACGACCGGGGCCTCGGCTACGAAGGAATGCTCTCCGCCACCGCCGCACGCCATGGCTTGCGCGGAGCACCGATCGCCTACGCGCTGCTGGAAAACGCGCGGCGCGCGCGGCTGGGCCTGTCGCGGGAGGACTATGCGCTGGAAATGGGGCGGCTGTTCGCGCCGTTCACGCAGGTTGCCGCCGCCAATCCCTGGAGCTGCTCCGCATCCGCGCCGATGACGGCCGAACAGATCGCCACCCCCGGCGAACGCAACCGCATCGTCACCGATCCCTACACCTTGAAGCTGGTCGCGCGCGATCAGGTCAACCAGGGAGCGGCTGTGCTGCTGATGGCGGCCGGCGCGGCGCGCGCGGCGGGCATCCCGGAGGAGCGCTGGATCTTCGTCCATGGTGCGGCGCTGGCGGTGGAACGCGAAATCCTCGACCGGCCTGACCTCGACCGCTATCCGGCCGCCAATGCCGCCATCGCCGCGGCCTTCGCCCGCGCGGGGAAGACCGCCGCCGACATGGCCGCCTTCGATTTCTACAGTTGCTTCCCGATCCCGGTCTTCACCGCCGCGATCGAAGGGCTGGGCCTTGCCGCCGACGATCCGCGCGGCCTGACACTGACGGGTGGCCTTCCCTATTTCGGCGGCGCCGGGAACAACTATTCGATGCACGCGATCGCCAGCATGGCCGAACGGCTGCGGCGGCAAGCCGGCAGCTTCGGCTTCGTGGGCGCGAACGGAGGCTTCCAGTCCAAATACGGGGCCATGGTGCTATCGGGCGAGCCGTGCGCCTGGCCGGGCTGCGAAAAGGAAGGCATCCAGACGCGGCTCGACGCCGCTCCCAAACCCGCGATCAGCGAGCGGGCGCAGGGAACGGGGACGATCGGAACCTATACGGTGGTGCACACCAAGGGCATGCCCGCGCACGGCATCGCCATCGGCACGCTGGCGGACGGCACGCGCTTCATCGCCAACCCAGCCGACGAAACGACGCTGGCGCGCATGGCGGAAACCGATCCGCTGGGGGCGAAGGTCACGCTCACCGCCGGCGAAAAGACCAACACGTTCGTTTTCGCGGAGTAGGCAAAAGGCCGGCCCGCGTCACAGGGAGCGGGCCGGGCCTCCGGAATTGCCGATATTGGCTCAGGAAACGAACGCGGCCTTCTTGCGGCGCACCAGCGTTTGCGTGGCGGTGTACTCCAGCAGGCCTTCCAGCCCGCCTTCCACGCCCACGCCCGATTGCTTCATGCCGCCGAACGCCGCCAGCGGCGAGAGGTGCTGCGTTTCGTTGACCCAGACCGTGCCCGACTGGATACGCTGGGCCAGCTCGAACGCCTTGTCCTCGTCGTTGCCCCAGACCGATCCGCCGAGGCCATAGTCGGACGCGTTGGTGCGCGCGATGACATCGTCGTAATCGTCGAACCGGATCAGCGGCAGGACCGGGCCGAACTGTTCCTCCTGCACAATGCGGCTGTCTTCGGGCGGATTGTCGAGGATGGTGACCGGCACGAAATAGCCCGGCACCTCGGCCTTCTCACCACCCATCAGGAAGGTATAGCCCTTGTCCTTGGCATCCTGGATCAGTTCCAGCACGCGCGCGTACTGCTGCCGGTTGTTGATCGGGCCGATCTGCGTGCCCTGCTCCGACCCATCGCCCACTTTCACCGTCTTGGCATAGGCGACGATGGCATCGCGCAGCGGTTCGTAGATGTCCTTGTGAATATACATCCGCTTGGTGGCGATGCAGATCTGGCCGTTGTTGGTGAAGGCCGCCCAGAAAAGTTGCTCGGCGATCTTCTCCACGTCCACATCGGGCATGACGATGGCGGCATCGTTTCCGCCGAGTTCCAGCGTTACGCGCTTGAGCGTGGGCGCGGCCGAGGCCATCACGCGGCGGCCCGTCTGCGTCGATCCGGTGAAGCTGATCTTGTCGAAGCCCGGATGCCCGGTCATCCACGGGCCAAGGCTGTCGCCGCCGGTAATCACGTTGAGCACGCCCGCCGGCAGGATTTCCGCAGCCAGTTCCGCAAACTTCAGCGTGCAGAGCGGCGTGAACGGCGACGGCTTCAGCACCATTGTATTGCCCGCGAGCAGCGCCGGCGCGACCTTGAACATCGCCAGGATCATGGGGAAGTTCCACGGCGCGATCGCGCCTACCACGCCCAGCGGCACGTGCCGCGTAATGCTGATGCGCTCGTCCGAATCCTCGTTCACCGTTTCGGGCAAGTCGAGCGCTGTGAAAGCCTTCAGCCAGTAGCCGGCGCCCATGCATTCGCCTTGCGCTTCATGGTGCGGCTTGCCCTGTTCGCTGGTGAGCAGGCGCATGAAGCCATCGAGGTTGGCGAAGATCGCATCGCCCAGCGCGTTGAGCTTCGCCTTGCGCTCCTCGATGGGTGTCGCGGCCCAGCCCGGAAACGCCTTGCGCGCCGCCGCCACGGCCGCATCGAGATCGGCCTGCGTCGCGTCGGGCGCGCGGGCAACCACGTCCTCGGTCGCCGGATTGATGACGTCGAACGTGGCGCTGCCGGCCACGAATTCGCCGCCGATCAGCATCCTGTAGGTACCGTTGAATTCCATGGCTCTGCCTTTCGGTAGGATCTGTCCGGGGATTGACCCGGCCATCAGGGAACGAGAACGACCTTGATGCACTCCCCGCGCGCCTGCGCGGCAACGGCTTCGTTGATTTCCGCGAGTGGGAACGTGCGGATCAGGCGATCGAACGGGAAATTACCGGCTGCATGGTGCGCCAGCAGTTCTGGAATGAAGTCCTGCGGCGTGCTGTCGCCCTCGATGATGCCGATAATCCGCAGGCCCGGCGTCATCAGCGCAGCGATGTTCACGCTGATCGCGGCGGTCATGTCCTTGGGCACGCCGACCAGGCCGATCATCCCGTGCGGGGCAAGGTTGGCAAGTCCCGTCTCGATCACGCCGACATTGCCCGACGTATCGAGCGCATAGTCCACACCCAACGGCAGGATGGCGCGAATCGCCGCGCCCAGATCTCCGGCGGCGGGATCGATGGCGTGGGTCGCGCCGAATTCCAGCCCGATGGCACGCCGCGCCGCGATCGGTTCGACCAGGATGATCGTGGAGCAGCCCTGTATCCGCCCGGCCATCACGGCCGCCAACCCCACCGGGCCGCCACCGAACACGATCAGCGACGAACCGGCCGGGCACGCCATGGACCGCATCACCGCGCCCGCGCCGGTCTGGAAGCCGCACCCCAGCGGCCCCAGCAGTTCGAGCGGCAGGACCGTATCGCCCACTTTCACCACGTTGCGCGCGCGCGTGACCGCCAGCGTCGCGAACGAGGACTGGCCGAAGAAGTGCGACGACACGCGCGCGCCATCCGCGCCGGCATAGGCGGTGGAGCCATCGTCCAGCCGCATTCCCGCATAGTTCATCGGCACGAACTGCACGCAATAGCTCGGCAGGTCCTCGGCGCAGCGGGCGCAGGTGCCGCAGCTCGAAAAGCCGAGCACTACGCGATCACCCACGGCCAGATCCTCGACGCCCTCACCCACGGCTTCGATCACGCCAGCACCTTCGTGCCCCAGCACGGCGGGCTTGGCGAACGCATCGAACTGGTCGCGAAAGACAAGATCGGTATGGCACAGGCCAACCCCGGCGATCCGCACCAGCACCTCGCCCGCGCGCGGCCCTTCAACCGTAACCTGTTCGATCGTGAAATCCGCATGGGCGGCCCGCGCAACGGCGGCGGTACAGGCAGTCATCAGGCTCTCCTCTTCATCTTTCCGCACCGTTCATTTCCTGACGTTCCGGCAATCCGCTTCGGTGAACGCATGGGCCGATCCCTGACAACAGGCGCAGCAAGAATTGCGAAAAATGGCAGCATGTCCTGCACTCCACCGGACCAATTTAATCGATCGGTTAATTTCGTCCAGCCCGTTTGTCTCCCCGTTAAGTCAATCGGGCGCGAGGACCATCTTGAGCGCGCCGGCCTCCCGGCTGTCGAACAGACGATAAGCTTCCGAGCCTTGCGATAGCGGCATCCGGTGGCTGATGTAGCGCTCCGGCCGCAGCCGCCCGGATTGCACCAGCGGAAACAGCGCGGGCAGTTCCTCGGGCACGGAGCAGGTGCCGATGCGGAAGGTGAGCCCGGCAGCGAAGGCGCGCTCCAGCGGAAAAGCATAGCGCCGCGATTGCTGGACGCCGATCACCGAAACCGTGCCCCGGCGCGCCACCAGGCGAAGCGCCAGATCGACCGTGGCGTCCGACCCCACGACCTCCACCACGCAATCGAGCTTGTGCCCCTTGGTCGCCTCGCGGATCGTTTCCAGCGCGGCATCAGGGTGCAGCGCGATCGCGCCGGCTTCGGCGGCCAGCGCGCGCCGTTCGGCGATCGGATCGATCGCATAGACGACATGCGCGCCCATCACGAAGGCGCTGTCCACCGCCATCAGGCCGATCGGGCCAAGGCCGATGACCGCCACGGCGCTGCCGGGCCGGATATCGGCGTTGCGCGCGCCGAACCAGGCGGTCGCCAGCGCATCGGTCATCATCAGCGCCTGATCGCCGCTTACGCCTTCGGGAATGGGCACCGCGTTCATGTCCGCCGCCGGCACGCGGAACGCTTCCGCCTGCACGCCCTGCAAACGCGCGGAAAGGCCGTAGCACGATCCCTGGCCGAACGCGCAGTTCAGGACGTTGCCGGCAAGGCACGATCGGCACGCGCCGCAGCCCACCGCCGCCGGCACCATGACCTTGTCGCCCACTTTCACGCGCGAGACGGCACGCCCGACCTCGACCACCTCGCCCACCGCCTCATGCCCCACGCAGAAGCCGATGTCCTCGGAAAAGCCGTGCCCGTGGTAGATGTGCAGGTCGCTGCCGCAGATCGAGCACGAGTCCATGCGGATGATCGCATCGCGATCGGATTCCAGCACCGGATCGTCCATCGGCTCGTGCCGGATGTCCCGCGCGCCATGGTATCGCAGCGCTTTCATGCCCTTGCCCTCCCCGATTCAGCGCGCGTTGGCAGCGACGTATTCCGCGATCTTGAGCTTGCCGAGTTGCGACATGTGGACTTCCTCCGGCCCGTCGGTGATCCGCACGTAGCGGTTGAGCGTGAAGAAGTGGGCGACCGGCGTATCGTCACTCACCCCCATGCCGCCGTGGACCTGGATCGCGCGATCGGCCACGGTCTGCGCCATCTGCGGCGCGATAACCTTGATCGCCGCGATCAGGTCGCGCGCCACCTTGTTGCCATGGCGGTCCATCGCGTCGGCCGCCTTCAGCGTCAGCAGGCGGGCCATCTCGATCTCGCAGAAGCTGCGCGCCACGTCCTGGCGAATGCTGCTCTGGTCCGCCAGCTTGCGGCCGAACGCGATGCGGCTGTCCGCCCGGCGCGCCATGTATTCCAGCGCGCGCTGCGCCTGGCCGATCGAGCGCATGCAATGGTGGATGCGCCCCGGCCCCAGGCGCCCTTGCGCGATCTCGAAGCCGCGCCCTTCGCCCAGAATCAGGTTCTCCTTCGGCACGCGCACGTTGTCGAAGCGCAGTTCCACCTCGCCGCCCGGCGAATTGTGCGAACCGAACACCGTGAGGTGCCGCACCACCGTGATGCCCGGCGTATCGCGGGGCACGAGGATCTGCGAATGCTGCGCATGGCGCGGCGCATCAAAATCGGTCTTGCCCATCACGATGAAGATGTCGCACCGCGGGTGCATCGCGTTGGAAATCCACCACTTGCGCCCGTTGATGACGTATTCGTCGCCATCGGGCCGGATCGATAGTTCCAGGTTGGTAGCGTCCGACGAGGCGACCTGCGGTTCGGTCATCACGTAGGCCGAACGGATTTCGCCATCGAGCAGCGGCTTGAGCCAGCGTTCCTGCTGCGCCGCGCTGCCGAACTTGGCCAGCACTTCCATGTTGCCGGTATCGGGCGCGGAGCAGTTGAACACCTGGCTGGCCCACGGCACGCGCCCCATGATCTCGGCCAGCGGCGCGTATTCCAGATTGGTGAGACCGGGCGAGAACGCGCCGTATTCGTGGGGCAGAAACAGGTTCCACAGCCCGGCATCGCGGGCGCGGACCTTCAGCGCCTCCATCCCCGGCCATTCCTGCCAGAGGTTCGTCTGATCGTGCACGAAATCGGCATAGGCCTTTTCGTTCGGATAGACGTGTTCGTCCATGAAGGCTTCGAGCCGGGCGATCAGGCCCTTCACCTTGTCGGTATGATCAAACTGCATGAAGGGATGCTCCCGGCTGTTTCAGAGGGAAAGACCGCCATCCACCACCAGCGTATGACCGGTGACGTAGGATGCGAGGGGCGACGCGAGGAAGATCGCCGCGCCGGCCATGTCTTCGGGGGTGCCCATGCGGCGCTGCGGAATGGCGGTCAGCGCCCCTTCCAGCCGCTGCGGATGCGCGGTGGTGACCTTGGTCAGCTTGGTATCGACCAGTCCCGGCGCCAGCCCGTTCACGCGGATACCGTCCGCCGCGAAGGCCTGGCCCAGCGACTTGGTCAGGCTGATCGCGCCCGCCTTGGACGCCGCATAGGCCGGATTGCCGATATTGGCTTTCAAACCCGAAATCGAGCTGACGATCACGATCGCGCCACGGCTTTCAGCCAGCTGGGGCCGGAACTTGCGCGCGCAATGCATCAGGCTGTCGAGATTGACCGCCATCACCCTGTCCCAGCCGGCGCGCTCGAATTCGCCGCGCTTGTAGACGACTGTCCCCTGGCAGAGGATCAGGACATCGAGCGAGGGGAACGGTAGCACCGCCGCCGCGATGGCATCGGGATCGCCCACATCGACACAGGAATAGCCCAGGCCGGTCAGGTCGGAACCATCCATCGGATCGTACTCGTCCGCCGATGCCCGCGTGCCCCAGACGTGGACGTTGCCCCCGCGCGCGCGAAACGCCTGGGCGATGCCGTTGCCGATGCCGCTGGAACCGCCGACGACCAGCACGGTCTTGCCGGAAAAGTCGGTATCTGTGGGCATCCCTGCCTCTCCTTCTGCCGGCCCTCTCTTCCCGTCAGCGGGGCGCCGGACAATCGCGTCCGTTACCCCGCCGATCGGGTATCACGCGTCAGAACGTGGCGCGCAAGCGCAGGCCGTAGGTACGCGGCGCGCCGAGATAGCCGTTCTCGTCGCCGGTCTGGAGCGGCGTCGGGAACGACTGGGTAAAGTAGGTGCGGTTGAACAGGTTCTGCACCCAGCCTTCGACCAGCAGGTTCCACTTGGGAATCTTGAAGCCGAGATTCGCGTTGACCAGGCTGACCGGCCCCTGTTCCGAAAGCGACGCGGTGCTGATGAGCTGGCGGCTGGTGTACTGGTACTGCACGCGCCCCGTCAGGTTCAGGTTGTCGCTCAGCGGCTGATCGAGATTGAGCGCCACGTTGGCCGAAAGCTTCGGCGCGAAGCGGAACCGCGAATCCGACAGGACCGGATCGATCGAGGCGTCCTTGGCGTACTTGGCATGGGGTATCCAGGTGCCGTCGATGCCCAGCGTCAGGCTGTCGGAAAGCTGGAACAGGTTCTCGATTTCGACGCCATAGTCCTTGGCCGACTTCGCGTTGAGCACGGTGAAGCGCAGCCCCACGAACTGCGCGATCTGGAGATCGGACAGGTCGTAGTAGAACAGGGCGATGTTGGTGCGCGCGCGCCGGTTCAGGTACTGGAACTTGGCGCCCACTTCATAGGCATTGACCTTTTCCGGCTTGTAGGTCGGATCGAGCGGGGTCGAGACGGTCGAAGTCGGGCTGATCAGGCGGATCAGGCCCTGCAGCTG
Source organism: Novosphingobium sp. EMRT-2 (assembly GCF_005145025.1). Classification (NCBI taxonomy): domain Bacteria; kingdom Pseudomonadati; phylum Pseudomonadota; class Alphaproteobacteria; order Sphingomonadales; family Sphingomonadaceae; genus Novosphingobium; species Novosphingobium sp. EMRT-2. The sequence goes on from NZ_CP039695.1 coordinate 846,661, forward strand.
CGGCGGAAGCGCGTTGAACACGGTCGGGTTGTTGAACAGCGTACCCGCCGCGTTCGCGTCGATGTTCACGCCGCCCGCCTTGAAGCCGCGGTTGTACGTCGCATAGAGCATCACGTCATCGACCGGACGGTACTGGATGCCCAGCGTGCCGCTGACCGCCTTGTCGGTCTTGGTCTTGTCGTAGTTCGGGCTCGGCCCAAGTCCGAGAACCGTGAACACGGTGTTCGGGAATGGCGAGAAGAAGCTGTTGCGGAAAGCGCCCTGCTTCTTCTCGACCGAATAGCGCACGCCGGCGATGATGTTGAACTTCGATCCGAGCGCGAAATCGAGATGCGCGAAGCCCGCATAGGAACGCGCCTTGCCCGACATCGCCTCGACCGCCCACGGCCCCACCGATGCGTTCACCGTCCCGGCCGGGATGCCCGACGCGCCCAGCACTGCATTCCAGTAGGCCTGCCCCTGCGAAGCCCAGGGCAGCGTGCGGCCCATCTTCAGCTTTTCGTCCGAGATGAAACCGCCGAAGACGGCATCGGCGTTCAGCGCGCTGATCTTCGTGTTGTAGGTCAGTTCCTGCGAGATGAAGCGGCTGTCGAAGTTTTCGTAGTAGCGGAAGATGTCCGCGCCCGAGAAATCGGGGTCCATGTCGCGCTGGTCGAGCTTGAACTTGCGGATCGCCGTTACCGACTTCAGCGTGCCGCCGCCAAGGCCGGCTTCGATCTGCAGCGTGCCGCCGTAATCGGTGATCGTCTGGCGGCCGTTGCCGTTCAGCGTCTGCTGGTAATCGGACAGCTTGCGCGAAGGCACCTTGCCGCCGTTCAGCGTGGTCAACAGATCAACCAGCGGTTGTGTGGGGCCGTTCTTGAAGTCCGACGTGGCATAGCAGCAGTTGCCGCCGCCGTGCGAATAATCGCCGATCAGGCGGATGGTGAGATCCGGCGTCGGCTCGAACAGGAGCTGCGCCTTGATCGCCTGGGTGGAATCGCCGTTCAGGTGCTCGCCATTCGTCGGGTTCGTATAGAACCCGTCGCGGTGCGAAACCACACCCGCGATGCGAAACGCCGCGTGATCGCTGATCGGCACGTTGCCGGCCGCGCGCACGGTGAAGGTGTTGTAGTTGCCATAGCTGGCGTCAAACAGACCCTCCATGCGGTCGGTCGACGGCTTGGCCGAGGAAAGCAGCAAGGCGCCGGCGGTGGTGTTCTTGCCGAACAGCGTGCCCTGCGGACCGCGCAGGACCTGAAGGTTGTCGATGTCGAGGAAGCTCTGCAGCGCAGCGGCGGCGCGGGTGCGGTACACCCCATCGATGAACACGCCGACCGAGCCTTCGAAGCTGCGGCTGTTGCCCGTGGTGCCTAGGCCGCGGATGATGACGTTGGCCGTCGAGCTGGAAATGTTGGTGGCGCGGAACGTGATCGACGGGCTGACCGCCTGGATGTTGGAAATGTTCTCGACGCGCGCGGTTGCCAGCGCTTCGCCGCTGGCCGCCGTGATCGCGATCGGCACGTTCTGGAGATTTTCGGCGCGACGCTGCGCCGTAACGACGATTTCCTGAAGCCCGGTGCTCTGGTTATCCGCCGTGCTTTCCTGAGCCATGGCGGGTGCCGCGACAACCGATGAAACGACCATGCCGGCAACGCCGGCAAGGAATACTGCCTTCATGCTTACTACCTCTCTGGCTATCCGCTCTACGCCGGATCAGACGGTTGAACTCTGCTTCAATCCTACGATTAAATCTTGACATATTACGCCACGATCATGACCAATAGCGACAGGAGAGTTTATGACGCCTGTCGCGCATTCATCGTCCATGCAGCAATTCGTCCGCTACGCGCGGCTTACCGGCATACCGCTGGAAGACATTCTCGATCGCGAACTGTGGTCGATCGTGCAATCGAGTGCGACGCGGGAAACCGTGCCCGCGCACGCCATGGTCGATATCATGCAGATCTGCGCGATCATGGCGAACCGCCCGGAAATTGGCGTCGCCTTCGCATCCTGGTGCAACCTGAACGGCTACGGCCCGCTGAGCCTGCTGTGGGGCCACTGCCCGACAGTGGGGGAAACGATCCGCGTCTCGAACCGCTTCCTGCATCTGGAAAGCGATGCGCTGGGCGTCCGCTCCATCGAAACCGAGGACGAAATCGCGCTCGTCCAGTTCGTCACCATTCCCACCCGTTTCGGCGGCAGCCAGTTCGTGGAGGCCACGCTCAGCTTGCAGGTTCGCATCCTGCGGCTCGTGCTGGGGGCCGACTGGAGCCCCGTGCGCGTCGAGTTCGACCATCCGCCGCCGGGCAACCTCAACCTCCACCGCACCTTCTTTCGCTGCCCGACCGTTTTCGGCGCCGACCGCTCCGCCGTCGTCATCCGGCGCGAGGAGATGAAACACCCCAATCCCAACGGCAACGCGCACCTGCTCGCCTATCTCGAACGTCAGCTCGCCGCGACGATGCGGCCCAGCGTGCGCGATTTCGTCCGGCAGGTGGAAGAACTTGTCGCCGCGCATCTGGCGGGTGGACAGGCCACGCTGGAGCGCACCGCCGCGCCGCTGCGACTTGGCGGGCGCAGCCTGCAACGCCGGCTGGCGGCGCACGGCATGACCTTCAGCGATGTTATCACCAATGTCCGCTTGCGCGTGGCGCGGGAATACTTCGCGCTCGAGGCGCAGCCCAATCTTTCGGAGCTCGCGCACCGGCTGGGCTATGGCGAGGCCAGCGCCGCCAGCCGGTTCCTGCGCCGGCACATGGACAGCGGCGTTCGCGCCCAGATCCTGCGCGGCAAGGCGATCCGCGCGCAACTGTGACACCGGCAAGACCGGCTCCCACGCCAGCAAGAATTGTCAAATCCCGGCGCAACCCTGTGAAACGGCAAAGCGCTCTCCCGAAGATATAGGGTTTCTTCAGATGCAGGCCGGGCCAGCCGGCTGCGAACACCATGGGAGAAATCCGAATGCGCACCGCCCTCGCCACCGCCCTGTTGCTGGGTGGTGCCTCCTGGCTTCCGACCATCGCCCTTGCGCAAACGGCTGGAGACGGCGCCAGCGACAGCGCCTCCGCGCAGGACGTGATCGTGGTGACGGCCCAGCGGCGCGAACAGTCGGTGCTCGAAGTGCCGATCGCCATTTCCGCCATCGGCGGCGACAGCCTGGCGTCAAAAGGAATCACCAATTCCGCCGCGCTGCAATCGGCGGTGCCCAACCTGCAGATCAGCAGCCCCTATGGCTCGACTCAACCGAATTTCAGCCTGCGCGGCATCAGCGTGGCCAACGAATACAACTCCAACCAGGCCTCGCCGGTCGGCGTCTATCTCGATGACGTCTATCTCGCCAACCGCACCGCGCACGGCATGGGCCTGTTCGATCTTGATCGCGTGGAAGTGCTGCGCGGGCCGCAGGGCACGCTGTTCGGCCGCAACACCACCGGCGGCGCGATCAACTTCATCACCCGCGCGCCCGGGCTGCACGACAACGAAGGCTATGCCGAGGTCGGCTATGGCAACTTCAACACCTGGACAGCCCAGGCTGCCGTGGAAACGACGATGGTGGAGAACGAACTCGGCCTGCGCCTTGCCGCCAACTACGTCAAGGGCGATGGCCAGATCCGCAACGTGTTCCCGGGCGGACGCGACGGCAATTCGCAGGATACCTTGCAGGGCCGCGCCACGCTGCGCTTCCGTCCCGGAGACGGACCGCTGGACGTCAAGATCAAGGTCTATGGCGGGCGCGATCGTGGCTCGCAGGCAGCCGTTCAGGGCTTCCTGCCGGCGCGTGCCGGCCTCGGCTTCTTCGAGACTAACGAAAACCGGCTCGGCCTGAACCGTACGGAAGCCTACGGCATCTCCGCCAACGTGGCCTACCACGTCTCGGACGCTCTCACGCTGACCTCGATTACCTCGCGCGATGCGGGCAAGCAGAACCTGCAACAGGCCGCCGACGGCGCGCCGGTGGACATCCTCGATATCAACTGGCGCTCTTCGTACAACCAGTTCAGCGAGGAGCTGCGGCTGAACTACAGCAACGACAAGCTGAGCCTCGTCGCCGGCGGCTTCTATGGCTGGGACACGGTCGTCACCGACAATACCTTCAACATCGGCAGCGCGCTGGGGCCGGGAGTCAACGGCGGCTTCTTCCAGCACTATCGCCAGCGCCGATCGTCCACCGCGCTGTTCGCCCAGGGCGATTACAAGCTGGCCGACCGACTGACCCTGACGCTTGGCGCGCGCTATACCTGGGACCGCGCGACTTATCGCGATGGCTATGCCTATCTCTTTGCCGGCGATGTCGGGGGCGCGCAGACGCCGCTGGCAACGACCGTGCCCTGCGCCGGCGTGGCGGGCACCTGCGCCTATGATCCGGCGGCACGCTACGCCATCGACGGGCGCAACCGCGCGCTGACCGGCCGTGTGGCGCTGAGCTACGAACTGCCGGGCGCCACGCTGCTCTACGCCAGCTACAACCGGGGCTATCGTTCGGGCGCGTTCAACGGTGGCGGCTATACCTCCTCGGCCGGGATCACCTATATCGCGCCGGAGCGGGTCAACGCCTATGAAGTGGGCTTCAAGGGCAGTTACGGCGGCATCCTGACGCTGACCGGCTCGGCGTTCTACTACGACTACACCAACCAGCAGGTGCAGGACACGCGGCCCGGGCCGGTCTCGTTCCTCGTCAACGCCCCCAAGTCAGAAGTCTATGGCGCCGAACTGGAAGCCAGCGCGCGCCTTTCGCGCATGTTCAAGCTCAACGCCTCGGCCGGCTACCTCCACGCCCGGTACAAGCAGTTGACGCTGCAGGGCACGAAGCTGGACGGCAATAACCTGCCTTTCGCGCCCGAATGGACGTTCCAGGCCGGGATCGACGCCACGCTGATGGACAACACCACCGGCAAGCTGACGCTCTCCCCCACCGTCGCCTATTTCAGCCGGCAGTATTTCTCGCCGTTCAACGCGGTCAACGCCACCGGCACCACGCAGAACAATGCCGAACTGCAACAGGGAGCCTATGCCAAGGTGAACGTCAGCGCCGCGTTCCAGACCGGACGCTTCACGTTCAAGGCCTTCGCCAACAACCTGTTCGACCGCCAGACCTATGCCTACGGCCTGGACCTGCGCGGGGCGGGCTTCCCCTACAACTTCCTCGTGCCGTCCACGCCGCGCACGTTCGGCGGCTCGGTCAGGGTGGCGTTCTGATGAGCGAGGCCCGCGCCATCGCTTCCGGTCCCATCGACCTGAAGGACGCCCGCCTGTTCGAACAGGGCGTTCCCTGGGAGGCCTTCGCCCGGCTGCGGCGCGAAGATCCGGTTTACTGGAACCCGGAAAGCGACGGCGCGGGCTTCTGGGCGGTGCTGCGCCATGCGGACATCGTGGAGGTATCGCGCAACCCCGCCCTGTTCTCCAGCGCCTACGAAAACGGAGGCCACCGCATTTTCAACGAGAACGAGGTTGGGCTGACGGGCGCGGGCGAAAGCGCGATCGGCATCCCCTTCATCTCGCGCGATCCGCCGGTCCACACGCAGTACCGCAAGCATATCATGCCGGCGGTTTCACCAGCACGGCTCGGCGATATCGAGGCGCGCATCCGCACGCGGGTCGAGCACCTCGTCGCGGCGATCCCGCTGGGTGAGGAAGTGGACCTCGTGCCCCTGCTGTCCGCTCCTCTCCCCCTGCTGACGCTGTGCGAACTGCTGGGCCTGTCGCCCGATCTGTGGCCCAAGCTCTATGACTGGACCAACGCCTTCGTGGGCGAGGACGATCCGGATTTCCGCCAGAGCCCCGAAGCCATGGCGGCAACGCTTGCCGATTTCTTCGCCTTCGCCAGCGAACTGTTCGAAGCGCGGCGGGCAGCGCCTTCGCACGACATCGCCTCGCTGCTGGCCAACGTGGAAATCCATGGGGAGAAGATCGCCTTCCGGGACTTTGTCGGCAATCTGATCCTCGTTCTCGTTGGCGCCAACGAGACCACGCGCAATTCGCTGTCGCACACCGTGCAGCGCTTCGCCGAAAGCCCCGATCAGTGGGCCATGCTGCGGCGCGACCGCGGACTGCTGAAGACCGCCACGCCGGAAATGGTCCGCCATGCCTCGCCCGTCCTGCACATGCGCCGCACAGCCATGGCGGATACAGAGCTGGGCGGCCGGAAAATCGCCAAGGGCGACAAGGTCGTGCTGTGGTACGTTTCGGGCAACCGCGACGAGACGGTGTTCGATGCGCCGGACCGGTTCGACATCACGCGGGCGAAGAACCCGCACCTGGGCTTCGGATCGGGCCAGCACGTGTGCGTCGGATCGCGCCTGGCCGAAATGCAGTTGCGCGTGGCGTTCGACATTCTCGCGGATCGGGTTATGTCTTTCGAGGTTATACGGTCGCCGCGCCGGTTCCGCTCGAATTTCCTCAACGGGCTCAAGAACCTCGACGTCATATTGCGGCCGGCGTGAGAGGCAGTCGAATGGCGGAAAGTTGGACCAACGAGCAGATCATCTCCGACGTGCTCGGGCGCGGCGCGGACATCCAGCTGGGCGGCGGCGAGAAGGGTTGGCAGCTTTCGCGCTGGCGCCAGTTCGTCGGCAGCTATGAACTGCCTGCCCTGCCCAGCCCCACGTTCGTGGTCCACATCGCCGGCAAGCCCCGCGTCAAGACCTGGGACCGCGATGGCTGGAGCGAGGCAAGCTCGATCCCCGGTTGCGCCACGATCATTCCCTCGGGCCGCCCGACCGGGTGGCTCGTCGATGGCGAGCTGGATGTGGTGACGCTGTCCATCGCCGAAGACCAGCTTCGCGCCGTGCCCGCGCGCGATCAGTTCCACCGGATGCGCTTCGCCTTTTCCGACCCGCTGGGCGTGGCGCTGACGCGGCAGGTGCTGGCCGAACTCTATGCCCCGGAAACGCCGGAGCGGAACGTCTATGTCTCCACGCTGGTCGATGCGCTGAAGGCGCACATGCTGCGCGGCCCGGCGGATGCCAACGCCACGGCCTTTCCAACCTCCGATTTCTCCGCCTATCGCATTCATCACGTCATGAACGCGGTGCTGACCCACCCCGAGGAAGAACACACGGTGGAATCGCTCGCCGCCGAAGTGGGCCTCACGCCATCGCATTTCTGCCGCGTGTTCAAGCGCGCCACCGGCCTCAGCCCGCACCAGTACGTGATGAAGGCCCGGCTTGAGCGCGCGCAGGAAATGCTCTCCAGCACCGAGCTGACCGTCGCGCAGATTTCGGAAGCGCTCGGCTTCGGCAGCCAGAGCCACTTCACCCGCGCGTTCCGCAGCTTCGCCGGCCAGACGCCGAGCGCCTGGCGGCAGTTGAAGGTGCATTAACGCGCCAACCAAGATAGCCGGCCAAGATAGGCCGTTGGGCTTTCGCGCCGGGCCTGCTAGGCGCGCGGCATGTTGACGATCAACGATATCACGGTGCGGCTGGGCGGCCGCACCATACTCGACCGCGCCTCGGCCTCGATCCCCACCGGTGGCAAGATCGGCCTGATCGGCCGCAACGGCGCGGGCAAATCTACGCTGATGAAAGCGATCATCGGGGAAATCGAGCCGGACGACGGCGCGATCGAGATGCCGCGCCGCGCGCGCCTGGGCTATATCGCGCAGGAAGCGCCGGCCGGCACCGCAACGCCGTTCGAAACCGTGCTGGCGGCCGACAAGGAGCGCGAACAGCTTCTCGCCGAGGCGGAGACCTGCACCGATCCCGACCGGCTGGGCGACGTTCATGATCGACTGCTGGCGATCGACGCCTACAGCGCCCCTTCCCGCGCCGCGCGCATCCTGATCGGGCTGGGCTTCGACGAGGCAATGCAGGCCCAGCCGCTCGACAGCTTTTCCGGCGGCTGGAAAATGCGCGTCGCGCTGGCGGCGCTGCTGTTTTCGGCGCCCGACCTGCTGCTGCTGGACGAACCGTCGAACCACCTCGACCTTGAAGCGACGCTCTGGCTGGAGAACTTCCTCAAGTCCTATCCCGGCACGCTGATCGTGATCAGCCATGAGCGCGACCTGCTAAACAACGTGGTCGACAACATCCTGCACCTGCAGGGCGGCAAGATCACGCTCTATCCCGGCGGCTATGACAGCTTCGAGCGCCAGCGTGCGGAGCGCGCCGCGCAACTGGCCGCCGCGCGCGCCGCGCAGGACGCGCAACGCGCCAAACTGCAGGACTACGTCGCCCGCAACAGCGCCCGCGCCTCCACCGCCAAGCAGGCGCAATCGCGCGCCAAGATGCTGGCCAGGATGCAGCCGATCACCGCGCTGATCGAAGACCCGACGATGCGCTTCGATTTCCCCAGCCCGGATGAGTTGCGCCCGCCACTGATCACGCTGGACAAGGCGGCGGTCGGCTATGCTCCCGGCGCACCGGTGCTGCAGCGGCTCAACCTGCGCATCGATCCGGATGACCGGATCGCGCTGCTCGGCCGCAACGGCAACGGCAAGACCACGCTGGCGCGCCTGCTGGCCGGGCAACTGGAAGCCATGGACGGGGTAATGCGCCTCTCCGGCAAGACGCAGATCGGCTATTTCACGCAGTATCAGGTGGAGGAACTGGCCAGCGCCTCAACCCCGCTCGAACTGATGACGCGGGCGATGGACGGCAAGACGCCCGCCGCCGTGCGCGGGCAGCTCGGGCGGTTCGGGTTCTCGGGCAATACCGCCACGGCGCAGGTCGGTACGCTTTCGGGCGGGGAGCGCGCGCGGCTGGCGCTGGCGCTCGTCACGCGCGATGCGCCGCACCTGCTCATCCTGGACGAGCCGACCAACCACCTCGACGTCGATGCGCGCGAGGCGCTGGTGCAGGCGCTCAACGCCTATGACGGCGCGGTTATCCTCATCAGCCACGACCGGCACATGGTGGAACTGACGGCGGACCGGCTGGTGCTGGTCGATGGCGGCACGGCGATCGAATACGCCGGGTCGATGGAAGACTACATCGACTTCATCCTGGGCCGGAACCAGCCGCGCGAAGCGCAGTCCAGCGAGGCCAAAGGCGCCAAGCCCCAACGCAAGGCCGGCGCGCAATGGCGCGAGGACATGCGCGCGCTGAAGAAGCAGGTGAGCGAGGCGGAAACGCGGATGGGCCTGCTGCAGAAGCAGCTTTCGGCGTTCGATGCCGCGCTGATCGATCCCGCCTCCGCGCCGAAGGATCTCGCCCAGCTCAACATGGGCGAACTGTCCCGCCGCCGCGCCACCGTTGCCGACGAACTGGAAGACGCAGAGGCCGCTTGGCTAGACGCCAGCGAGGCACTGGAAGTGGCGCAGGCGGGCGGTTAGGAACGCCGCTCAGGCATTCACCGCAAAGGCGTGCGCCTGCAGCGCCGCCGCATCGGCAACCTCGATCGCGCCGTACCGGCGGCGCACCAGCCCGCGTTGCTCCAGATCGGCAAGGCAGGCGTTCACGGTCTTGCGGCTGAGGCCGACCATCTCGCCCAGCGCCTGCTGGCTGAGAGGCAGCTCCGCCCCCATGCGCGCGTCGGAGGCGAAGCGCGCCAGCCGCGCCGCCAGCCGCTGCCGGGGCGGCAAAGCGGTGGTTTCGGCCAGCAATTGCACCATCATCCGCAGTTGCGCATAGTTGAGGCTGGCGATGGCCTGCCAGATCAGGGGTTCGTCGCGCGCGATGGCCGCCAGTGCGGCGTCGGTCACCTGGAGAACCAGACTGGCCGCCGTGCTGATCGCGGTGACCAGCCGGGGGCCGCCGCCGAAGCGCGCCGTCTGGCCGATGGCGTTGCCGTGGCCGATCTGGCCGATCAGCACGTCCCGGTCCCCCGGCGCCTGAGCATAGATCTGCAACGCACCCCGCACGACAACGAGAATGCCGCTGTCGTCATCCCCTTCGGCATAGGCCCAACGGCCCGCAGGCAGCGCCCGCAACGTGCCGTGGACCAGCAGGCGGCGGCGCAGGTCGCCGCCATGCCCATCGAGCCAGCCGCACCGGTCGAGCGCGGCCGCCGCCATCGCAAAATCGTCTTCGCCCATGCCCGCGGAGCCTAGAACGCCAGGATGCACCTGTCATCGTCCGAGGGAGGGGCGACCGCGTCCCGTCGAACCTACTTTCCGGTGGTGAAGCCGATCTGCACCTTGGGCGGATACTTGCGCAGCACCTGCTGGTAGCGCGCGATTTCCGCACCGACCGGAATGGCGATCGGCAAGTGCCGGATCGCCACTGAATTATCCTCCTGCGGATTGGCGTAGAGGTTGAACATGGTGCCGCCCGCCGTCTGGCTGACCGTGCCGGTAAACCCGCCGTGATTGCCGTTGGGCGTCATCGCATAGGGATCCTGCGTCAGCATGGTGAACTTGAACTCGTCCATCCGCACCGCGGCGAACTGGGTGTTCCAGAAATACAGGATGCTGCGCCGGTTCGAGGCGCCGTTGTCGGCGAGGAGGAACGAGGTCTGGTCCACCCCGTCGAGATAGTTACCCGCGCCCATCTTCTCGCCGATCGCGGCCCCCTTCACGCCGGCAAGGCTCAGGCTGGTGGGCAGGATGTCCGCGAAATCGAACAGGCCGTCGGACTTGCGCGGCCCGATCATGCCCTTCCAGTACACGAAGGTCGGCACGCGCACCCCGCCTTCCCAGGTCGATCCCTTGCCACCCCGGAACGGCGTGCGGCCGTGGGGATCGATTTCCTGTTCCGGCCCGTTGTCCGACGTGAACACGATCATCGTGTTGTCGATCTCGCCGGTCTCCTCCAGCGTCTTGTAGAGACGCGCGAAGATGTCGTTCATTTCGACGAGGCAGTCGGTGTAGTCGTTCCGCGCCGGCGAACGGCCAGCGTAGAAAGCGTTCGGATAGTTGTCGAAATGGCAGCCGCGCGTGCCGTAGTAGAGGAAGAACGGTTTGCTTCCGCCCTTCTGCCGCTTCAGGAAATCGACGGCGTAGTCGGCCCAGCGCTGGTCCAGATCGCGGCTGTAGTCCACCGTGATGAGGCCCACGTTCTCGATCTTGCCCCCCTTCGCGGCGTGGACGTCGTACTTGTTGAACGGCGCTTCCTCGATCAGCCGGCTGCGCGTGGGGCTGAGCGCCACTTCGGGATTGAAATTGGGATCGCGCCATTCGGTGTACATGTCGGACACCGAGAGGAATCCCCGGAAATCGTCGAAACCGGCATTCTGCGGCTGCGACCCTTCGTTTTCGCCCACGTGCCACTTGCCGATGGCCTGCGTGACGTAACCCTGTGCCGAGAGCATCGAGGCGATCGTCGGCTTGCCGTTCAACCCGCCGGCCTCGCCATACATCGGCGGACGCAGCAGACCATGATGGATCGGCAATTGCCCGGTGAGAATCGTCGCGCGCGAGGGCGAGCAGCTTGGCTGCGAATAGGCGGAGGTGAGCACCAGCCCTTGCGCCGCCACCTTGTCGACATCGGGCGTCGGCGCGCCCAGCGTCACGCCGCCGCCGTTGAAGCCGAAGTCCATCCAGCCCACGTCATCCATCAGGAACACGATGATGTTGGGCTTCTTTCCGGTCTTGCGCTGCAGATCGGCCAGCTTCTTTCCGGCTTCCGCGGTCTGGTCCGGATGATCGACCATCGGTTCCATGTTGTCGGCAACGGACTTGCCGGGAATCCCGATGTACTGGTCCTGGAAGTCATAGCCAGGCGCCTTGCCGCGCTTGATCGGGCCGGGCGTGCCCGGTCCTTGCACGACTCCGCCGCCCACCGGCTCGCTTTGCGCCCATGCGGCATGGCCGCCCGTGGCCACTGCCAGCGCAATGGCGGCGCACCGCCAGAACCTGCCGGTCCGCTTCCTGCCCATCAGAACCTCCGCCTGCTTTCCGTGATCTCCCATCCACACCATAGCAGACTGAGAGATCCGGATTGTCACGAAGGTTACATTTGAACGCCGCCCGGCAAATCCATCAATACGCGCCGCCGAGCGCGTTCACGAGCGCGACGCTGGCGCGCATCTGCTGCGTTTCCACGTTGAGCAGCGCACGCTGGGCATCCAGCGCCTGCGTCTGCGCCGTCACCACTTCCAGATAGTCCGCACCGCCATCCCGGTAGCTCGCCAGCGCCAGCGTGCTGCTGCGCACCGCCGCATCGGCCGCCGTCTTCTGGTCCACCACCTGCTGGCCGAGCAGCCGCCCGGCCGCAAGCGCGTCCTCGGTCTGGCGAAACGCCATGAGCACGGTCTGGCGGTACTTTTCGGCCTGTTCGGTATACTGCGCCCGGGTCAGCCGCACCTTGGCCGCGCGGCGCCCGCCATCGAACACCGCCAGCGCCGCCGAGATCGGCCCCAGCCCCCAGAACGTGTTGGGCGCGATCAGCAACGAACCGTCCGTGGTCTGGAAACCGCCGGAAAGGCCAAGCGTGACTGTGGGGAAGAACGCGGCCCGCGCCACGCCGATCCGCGCATTGGCGGCAGCCATGCGCCGCTCGGCCGCCGCGATGTCGGGCCGGCGCTGGAGCAGTTCGGAGGGAACCCCGGTTGCCAGCGCCAGCGGCAGCAAGGGCTGCGCGCGTGGCGCAATGGAAAAGTCCGAGGCGACCGCCCCCACCAGTGCGGCGATCTCGTGCTCGGTCGCCGCCCGCTGGCTGGCCACGGCCGCCACCTGCGCGCGCGCATTGCCCAGCACCGTCAGCGCACGGCTGACGTCGATGCCCGAGGCAATGCCGCCATCATGCCGCGTCCGCGTCAGGTCATAGGCCCGCTCGAACGCCGCCACCGTCTGTCGCAGCAGTTCGGCTTCCGCATCCAGCCCGCGTAACCGGGCATAAGCGTCCGCTACCGAGGTCTGGAGGCTGAGCCGGGCCGAGATCACGTCCTCGTCGCTCGCCTGCGCTTCCGCGCGCGCGGCGGAAACCGAGGCGCGGATACGCCCCCACAGGTCGACTTCGTAGCTCAACCCGCCGCCGATGATGGCGTTGTTGTAGGTTTGCGCGCTGCCATTGGACAGCGGACGGTCGGCAGACACGCGAGTCCGCGCGAAGCTGCCGCTGGCGTCGATTTCAGGCACCAGCGAGGCCCGCTCGCCTTTGACCACGGCCTGCGCCTGTTCGTAGCGGGCGAGCGCGGCGGCGAGGGTCGGGCTGGCCTTTTCGGCGCGGTCTTCCAGATCGTCGAGCACCGGGTCGTTGAAACCCTTCCACCATGTCCCGCGCGCCGCACCATCCATCGGCGTCGCCGCCGCCCACCCCTTCACTTCCTTGAAGGCCTCCGGCACCGCCACGCTGGGCGGATGGTAGGCGGGCGTCATCGAACATCCCGCCAGCAACGCCGGCATCAGCGCGGCGGAAACCACCTTGCCCGCGCGCATTACTTGCCGGCCTTTCCGCTTTCCGAAGCCTGCACGTGCACACGGTCGCCGGTCTGGATCGCGTCGGGCGGGGTATCGACAATACGTTCCCCCCGCGCGACGCCGGACGAGAGCAGCACCGTGGCGCCTTCGTCGCGCGCGATCGTCACCGGACGGACGGTCACGCGGCTGTCCTGCCCGACCACGACCACGCTTGGCCCCTTGTTGCTGTAGAGGATCGCGCTGCCCGGCACGGACACCGCGTTGCCGCCTCCGCCGCCGATCTTGAAGCTCACTTGCGCGAACGCGCCGGGCTTCAGCGCGCCATCGGGATTGTCAGCCTGCAGTTCGACCAGCACGGAGCCGGACTGCGCGTCCACCGCGCCGGCGCTGCGCGTCAGCACCGCGTGGAACGTGCGGCCGGGGTATTCCGGCAGGCTCAGATCCGCCGCCATGCCGGGCGCGACATCGGCGGAATAGTTCTGCGGCACTTTCACATAGATGCGCATCCGGTGCGTGTCCGACACCGTGAACAACGGCTGCGAGGAGGCGTTGCCCGCCACCACCAGCGCGCCGATCTGCGCCGAACGGCTGGTGACGGTGCCGGCGAACGGCGCCGAAAGCCGGGTGAAGCCCTGCAGCGCCTGCAAGCGCTTCACATTGGCCAAGGCCGCGTTCGACACCGCCGTGCGCGCGGCCAGATCGCCCGCCTTCTCGTCAGCCGACTGCCGCGAAACGGCATCCTGCGCCAGCATCGCGTGCCAGCGCGCGGACGTGGTGGCGGCCAGCCGCTGGTTGGCCAGCGCCGTCTGGTAATCGGCGCGCGCGGCGGCGAACTGCTGATCGACTTCCGGCGCATCGAGCACGGCCAGCACCTGCCCCGCGCGCACGCGGTCGCCGATGTCAGCCAGCCATTGCCGCACATAGCCGTTGGTCCGCGCATAGATCGCCGCGCTGTTGAAGGCCTGCACGTTGCCCGGCAGCACCAGCGGCGCGCCATCGGCATCGGCCTTGGGCATGACCACGCTGACGGTGGGGATCGCCGCCTCAGCCGCGGTCTGGCGCAGCGCGCCCGTGGCATAGATGCGCACGCCCACGCCCACGGCCACGACGGCCAGCGCCACCACCGCCGCACCGATCCCGGCGCGCTTCAACGCGCGGCTGTCCGGGCCGGTGGAGATCGGAGGCAGGGTTTCCTGTTCGGTATGCGAAGTGGTGTCATGCATGGCTGGGTTGCAGCTCCGGGGACGTGGCTTCGACCTTCCGCTTGCGGTGGGCGAAGCTGAAAACAACGGGAACGAAGAACAGCGTGGCGATGGTGGCACAGACCAGGCCGCCGATCACGGCGCGGCCGAGCGGGGCGTTCTGTTCGCCGCCCTCGCCCAGCCCCAGCGCCATCGGCGCCATGCCGATGATCATGGCCAGCGCCGTCATCAGCACCGGGCGGAAGCGGACGAGACCGGCTTTCAGCGCGGCCCGCCTGGCGTCACCGAATTCCGCCAGCTTTTCCCGCGCGAAGCTCACGACAAGGATCGAGTTGGCGGTGGCGACGCCCATGCACATGATCGCGCCGGTCAGGGCCGGCACGGACAAGGTGGTGCCGGTGCCAAACAGCATCCACACGATCCCGGCCAGCGCCGCCGGCAGCGCGGTGATGATGACGAAGGGATCGATCCAGCTCTGGAAGTTCACGACGATCAGCAGGTAGATCAGCACCACCGCGCCGATCAGGCCGAAGCCAAGGCCCGAGAACGCCGTGTTCATCGTGGCGAACTGGCCACGGATCGTCACGTTCACGCCCTTGGGCTGCTCCTTCTCCAGCGCCTTGATCGCCGCCTGGATATCGCCCGAAACCGCCCCCAGATCGCGCCCTTCGGTCGTGCCGTAGATGTCGAGCGTGGGCTGAATATTGTAGTGCGAGATGACGGGAACCGTAGTCCCGCGCGAAACACCGGCCAGGCCCCCGAGTGGCTGGATCGCGCTGCCGGCCGCCCCGGAGACCGGCACATTCGAAAGCGCGCTGACGGAATCCAGCAGGTATTCCGGCGCCTGCGCCACGACCGGATATTGCACGCCGTTTTCGGGATTCACGAAGAACACCGGTGCGGTCTGCGAGGTTCCGGCCAGCGAAGCGGCAAGGCTGTTGGTCACGTCGCGCTCGGTCAGGCCATATTGCCCGATACGGGCGCGGCTGACGTCCACGTTGAGCTGCGGCGCATTGGCCGGTTGCTGGATGCGCGCGTCGGCCAGGCCGGGGATCAGCTTCATCCGCGCCAGCAGCTTCTGGGCATAGGCCCGCGACGCCTGCACGTCCCTGCCCGTGATCTGCACATCGATCGGGGCCGGCGCGCCGAAGTTCAGGATCTGGCTGGTGATGTCGGCCGGCAGGAACGAGAACGTCGTGCCCGGAAAGCGGCGCGCCAGTTCGGAGCGCAAACGCGACACCACGCGGTCGGTCGGTTCGTGCCCTTCCTTCAGCGCGATCAGGATGTCCCCGTCCTGCGGACCGATCGTGCCGCTGTTGTTGTACACGGTGTTGATCGAGCTGACCGGCAGGCCGATGTTGTCCGTCAGCGATCCTAGCTGCTCCGCCGGGATGATCTGGCGGATCGCGGTTCCGATCCGATCGAAGCGCGCCGCCGTATCCTCGATCCGCGCGCCCACCGGCACGCGGACATGCATCGCGATCTGGCCGGAATCGACGCTGGGGAAGAAATTGCTGCCCAGGAACGGCAACAGGCCGAACGACATCACCACCACCGCGAGAAAGCCGATGATGAAGGGCCTGCGGACCTCCAGCGCGCGATTCAGCAGCCCGATATAGCTATCGCGGATTTTCTCGAAGCGCCGTTCGAACCCGCGCTGGAAGCGGACCAGCGGATTGCGCGATCGCGGCGCGCCGGCAAGGTGGTGGTTCTCGCCCTCCGGCTGATGCGGCTTCAGCAGGTACATGGCCATCGTCGGCACCAGCGTGCGCGAGAGGATGAACGAGGCGATCATCGCGAAGACCACCGACAAGGCCATGGGCACGAACAGGAAGCCCGCCACGCCCGGCAGGAAGAACATCGGCACGAACACGATGCAGATGCACAGCAGCGAAACGAACGCCGGCGTCACGATCTGGGCGGCGCCGTCGAGGATCGCCTCCATCACGCCCTTGCCCTGTTCCAGGTGCCAGTTGATGTTCTCGATCGTCACCGTCGCATCGTCGACGAGGATGCCGACCGCGAGCGCCAGCCCGCCCAGCGTCATCACGTTCATCGTCTGACCAAATGCCGCCAGCGCCGCGACCGCGGCAAGGATGGCCAGCGGGATCGACAACGCGATGATGACAGTGGAGCGCCACGAGCCAAGGAACAGCAGGATCATCAGCGAGGTCAGCGCCGCCGCGATGGCGCCTTCGCGAATCACCCCGCTGACCGCCGCCTTCACGAACAGCGATTGGTCGCCCACCGGCACGATGCGCAAGGCATCGGGCAGACCGGCGGCAATCTTGGGCAAGGTGGTCTTCACGCCATCGATGATGGCCAGCGTCGAGGTTGCGCCGTTCTTGAGCACGGTGAGCAGCACCGACCGGCGCCCATCGACATGCACCACGTTCTGCTGCGGCGCGCTGCCGTCGCGCACGAAGGCCACGTCGCGCATGGTGATCGTGGCCCCGTTGACGACCTTGACCGGCAGGTCGTTCAGCGCCGCGACGGAATCCGGCGCGTTGTTCAGGCGCACGCTGTATTGCGTCGGCCCGATCTTGACGAAGCCGGCCGGGTTGATCTGGTTCTGCGCCGCGATCGCGTTGCCCACATCCTGCGCGGACAGCCCCTTGGACTGGAGCGCGAGCGGATTGAGATCGATCTGGATCTGCCGCTGCTTGCCGCCCGAAGGATAGGGCATGGCAAGGCCGGGCACGGTCACCAGCTGCGGGCGGATCTGGTTCTGGCCCAGATCGAATAACTGCTGTTCCGACAGGCCCTTGCCCGACATGGCAAGCTGGATGATCGGCACGGTGGAGGCGTTGTAGTTCAGGATCAGCGGCGGGGTGATCCCCGGCGGCATCTGCTTGAGCACCGATTGCGAGATCGAAGTGACCTGCGCGGTCGCCGTGCGGATGTCCGCCCCCGGCTGGAAATAGATCTTCACGATGCCAATGCCCTGGAAGGACTGGCTTTCGATGTGCTCGATATCGTTGACGGTGGTTGTCAGCGTGCGTTCGTAAGGCGTGATGATGCGCGCCGCCATATCGTCGGGTGGCAGGCCCGAATATTGCCACGCCACGGCGATGACCGGGATGCGGATGTCCGGAAAAATATCGACCGGAGTGCGCAGCGCCGCCAGCACACCGCCGATGGCGATGAGGATCGCCATAACGATGAAGGTCAGGGGACGGTGCAACGCGATCTTGACGATATTGAACATTCACGACTCCACGCCTTCTCCGCACATCGCGGAAAAGTCCGTTCACGCTTCCTCACCCCGGATTCACCTGATTACTGCTTGCGCTGGAAGCCCGACCCCAAGGCTTGCGCGACAGTATGCGACCGCCAACTGAGACGTGGCGGCGGTGGTGACGCTCCATGCGCTTTGAGTCATGTTGCGTCTAATATATAATACGGCATGATTGATATGCTGGACAACCTAAACTGATGGATCTGCGGCACCTTCGCTATTTTCTGTGCGTGGCCGATGAAATGCATTTCGGCCGCGCCGCCGCGCGGCTGGGCATTTCGCAGCCTCCCCTGAGCCAGCAGATCCGCGCGCTGGAGGACGAACTGGGCGTGCGGCTGTTCGACCGGACAAGCCGCCGCGTGCGACTTACCCGCGCAGGCGAGCTTTTCGCGCCGGAAGCAAGGCAGGCCCTGGCGCAGGCGGAATACGCCGCGCACACCGCCCGCCGCGCTCAACGGGGGGAAATCGGCCGTCTGGCGCTTGGGTTTACCGCGTCCGCGCCGTTCGTGCCGAAAATCTCGCAAGCGCTTTACAACTTCCGGCAGGCGCACCCCGAAGTGGAGCTGAAGCTGGAAGAACTGGGCCGCGACGAACAGCTCGACGCGCTGGCCCACAACGAGATCGAGGTGGCGATCATCCGGGGGTTCGGCAAGCCGTTGCTGTCATCCGATCTGACTGCGACCTGCCTGATCGAGGAAAGCATGGTCCTGGCCCTACGCGAGGATCACCCGCTGGCGAAACGGGATCTCGATCCCACCATCGCCGACCTGCGGGATGAGCCGCTGGTTCTGTACAGCGCGGCGGCCGGAGCGGGGTTCAACGAACATTTCTTCTGGATGTGCGAACAGGCCGCCGTCCAGCCGAGGGTGGCGCACGAAGCGAACGGGCTGGCTACCCTGCTCGGTCTCGTCGCGGCCGGCTTCGGCGCGACGATCCTCGCCGAATCGCTCGTCCGGCTGCACGTGGACAATCTGGTCTATCGCCGGTTTTCCCCGCCGCTGGAGACCCGGCTCTGGCTGGTACACCATGTCCAGCTATCGCCCACCGCCCGCAATTTCGTGGAGCGTGTCCAGCACTCCAACGCGGCTGGCCCGATCCCGGCCTGACAGCGGGGCGGGCGGATCACCCTCTTTCCCCGCGCGCCTGAACGGCTATGCTGCTCCCCATAATCGCATCGGCCCGGACGCAGCGGCCGGGCAACGAACGGGAGGATGAAGGCATGCGCAAGAGAACCATCGCGCTGGGCATTGCGATCGTGGCACTGACGGCGGGCGGCGGCTGGTACGCCAGCCTCGACAAGGAAACGCGTGGCATCCTTGCCGCGATGCCGACCAATGCCGATGTGCTGATGTGGTCGGAAAGCCAGCGCGATGCCGCGTTCCGCGCGATGGACCGCCTGCCATTGCTTGCGCAGGCCAGCGAGATCGCGCCATCCCCGCACCCGCTGGCGCTGCCCGCGGGCAAGCCGCTGACGATTCCGGGCATCGACGCCTATCTCGCCAGGCAGCGTGCAGCGGGGATCGTGATCCTGCAGGATGGCAAGGTCCGGTTCGAGCGCTATGGACTGGATTTCGACGCCCAAGGACGATGGACCAGTTTCTCGGTCGCGAAATCGTTCACCTCGACGCTGGTCGGCGCGGCGATTCAGGACGGCGCGATCCGAAGCCTGGACGACAAGGTCAGCCAGTACATTCCCGATCTGCGCGGCTCCGCCTATGACGACGTCAGCATCCGCCAGTTGCTGACGATGAGTTCGGGCGTGCGCTGGAACGAGGACTATGAGGACCCCAATTCGGATGTCGCGCGCTTCAACACCACGAAGCCCGATGCCGGCGTCGACGCCACCGTCAGCTACATGCGCAAGCTTCCCCGCGCGCACCCGCCGGGAGAAGTGTGGCACTACAATACCGGCGAGACGAACCTGATCGGCGTGCTGGTTTCGTCGGCGGTGAAGAAGCCGCTGGCGCAGTACCTGCAGGAAAAGGTCTGGCAGCCCGCCGGCATGGAAGCCAAGGCAACATGGCTCAAGGACAAGACCGGCCATGAAATCGCCGGCTGCTGCCTGCAGGCCGCCACGCGCGATTTCGCGCGGTTCGGGCTGTTCGTGCTGGCGAACGGCAAGGCCGGCGACCGGCAGATCGTGCCCACCGACTGGTTCGCGCAGGCCACAACCAGGCAGAAGGACATCGGCCGCCAGGGCAAGGGCTATGGCTTCCAGTGGTGGACCTACGACGATGGCTCGTTCGCCGCGCAGGGCATTTTCGGACAGGGCATTTTCATCGATCCGAAGCGAAAGCTGGTGATCGCGTCAAACGCGGACTGGACGCGCGCGAGCAAGGGGCCGGAGCCGGCGGCGCGCGAAGCCTTCTACAAGCAGATCCAGGCACTGATCGACGCAGGGAACTGAGCCACAGCCCCGCTGGGCTTCAGGCAACCATGCCCACCGCAAGATCACCGTCCGGCTGAGGATCGCTGGCAACCACGCAATCGCGCCCCCGCCGCTTGGCCTCGTACAGCGATCGGTCTGCCTGCCGGTACAGACTCTGGAAATCCGCGTCCTCTGTCGCGGTGGCGATGCCGATGCTGACGGTGATATCCCCCCCGCCGATGACCGCGGCATAATCGGCCGCGGCGATGTCTTCGCGCAGGCGTTCCGCGAACTGCGTGGCCGCGAAAGTGTGCAGCCCGCTCAGCGCCATGGCGAATTCCTCGCCGCCGAAACGCGCGGGCAGGCACAGCGCCCCCTCCCACCGTTCCAGTTCCCGCGCGATGATGCACAGCACCTGATCGCCGGCATCGTGGCCATGGGTATCGTTGACCACCTTGAAGCGATCAACGTCGATCAACAGCAGCGCGAACGGACTTTCACCCGCAACCGCGCACGCAATCATGGGTTCGACCGCCTCGGTAAAGCCGCGCCGGTTGCGCAGCCCGGTCAGGGGATCGCGCCGCGCCAGATCGTGCGCGATCGCTTCGGCCCGCAAGGCGTGATCGCGCTCCACGCGCAGACGGCGCAGACGGCGCGTCGCCGAAACGGAAACCCAAATCGTCTGCCAGGTCGCCGCGAGCAGGACCAGCATCTGCGAACCCCCGCCCCAGAACAGGCGATCCGTCGGCAGGAACTGCGTCACCCCCAGCGTGATCATCGGCACCGCCCAGGCAGCGGCGAAATCGCGCGCCAGCGCGTTGCCGCGCCGCCAGGCGATGGTCAGGCTCAGGGTGATCGCCGTCAGATCCGCCAGCACCATCATGCCGAGCACGGAGGCCCAGAATTCCAGCGGCCCCGTGCGCATGAAGCTCAAGGGCACACCCAGCGCACCGATGCCGATGCCCAGCGCCAGCGTCGCGATGCGCAGGGCAACGGGAAGCTCGCGCCGATCGAGCGCCGTGATCGCCCCGAAGGTCGCCAGCATCACCGCAAGGCACGACAGCCCCGTGCACAGCTGGGCCGAAAAGCTGCCGGCCATGCCGGGCAGCACGAACAGGTTGAGCTGCGACCAGACGGCCCCCCAGATCACCATGCAACCCGCCCACGCCGCCTGCCACGCCGGAAACTGCCGGCGCACCGCGAACGACAGCGAGATGTTGTAAAGGGCTGCGATGAACAGCAGCATCAGCGCGGCGCCCACACAGGCGGCCAGCGCCACCACTTCCAGCGCACCATCGCCTTGCGTCGCCAGCCGCATTCGCAGCAGATCGTAGCTGGTCAGGCGGTCGAACTGCAGCACGATCGAGCGCAACGGCACTTCGCGATCGGGCGCCGCGAACGCGATCTGCGCGCCGGGGCGCCAGTGCGTGCCGAAATCACCGCCGCGCACGCCCTGCCATGCGGTTACGCCATCGGCATAGACAAAGCCCACCGACAAGGCGTCGAACCGGGTGTTGTGGATGCTGAGAACCAGATCGTTTCGCGGGACCGGAATCGTGTCCAGATCGACCCGGAGCCACAGCGTTCCGCGTTGATAGCCGGTTGGCGTACCGTTGCAGGAATAGGGCGAACGCGGCGCGGCACGGGGCGGTTGCACCGTCGCGCTGGTGGCGTGGCAAAGCGAGTGCGGCAATGGCCAGTGCGCGGCCTGCGCGGCGTACCCGGGGCCAATGGCGAACAGCGCGGCCAGCGCCAGCATGGCGCGCCGCAGCCAAATCCCCCATCCGCCATGCGAATCCGTCATGGTCCGCTATTGGCACATTTTCATCATCAAATGCTTACCGCCCGCCCTTTGCGCGGACGCGGCAACGATCGGATCAGCGCTGCGCCACCGCGCCGCTGGTTTCGAGCGCGGCCAGTTCCGCATCATCGAGCACCAACCATTCGTGCAGCAGTTCACGCGTGTTTTCACCGATGCACGGCGGACGATGGCGGTAGTCGGCGGGCGTGGCGGACAGCTTGGCCGGAAAGGCCACGGCGGGAATTTCGACGCCATCCTCGCGAACGAACCGGTGCACCGTCTCCCGCGCGGCGACGAACGGATCGGCGAAAATATCGCGGATGGTGTTCACCGGCCCCGCTGGCACATTGATCGCGACCAGGCGTTCCACCAGCGGGCCGCCTTCCAGATCGGCGACGATATCCTGGAAGATGCCCTCGATCGCGTCGCGGTTGATCAACCGCTGCGAACCGGTGACGAAGCGGGGATCGTCGGCCAGTTCGGGCCGCCCCATCTCCACGCAGAAACTGCGGAACTGGCCGTCGTTGCCCACCGCGATGATGATTTCGCCGTCCTTCACGCGGAAGGTCTTGTAAGGCACGACCGTGGGGTGGCGGTTGCCCATCCTTCCGGGATTGACGCCGCCGACAAGCCAGTTCGACGCCTGGTTGGCCAGCGTGGCGATCTGCGTATCGAGCAGCGAGATGTCGATATGCTGACCCTCGCCCGTCCGTTCGGCGTGGCGCAGCGCGGCCAGCATGGAAACGGTGGCATACATGCCCGTGGAAATATCAGCCATGGCCACGCCGGCCCGCAGCGGTCCGCCGTGCTCCTCCCCGGTGATCGACATGAAACCGCCCATGCCCTGCGCCACGAAATCATAACCGGGCCGATCGGCGTAAGGACCGGTCTGGCCGAAGCCCGTGATCGAGCAATAGACGAGGCGGGGATTAATCGTGCGCATGCTCTCATAATCGAGGCCATACTTGGCCAGGCCACCGACCTTGAAGTTCTCCACCAGAATGTCCGCCCGCTCGGCCAGCCGTCGGATCAGCGCCGCGCCATCGGGATGGGCCAGGTTGATCGCGGCCGAACGCTTGTTGCGGTTGGCGCAGAGGTAATAGGCGCTTTCACGGGGATCGTCGGAACCATCCGGCAGTTTCAGGAACGGAGGCCCCCAGGCGCGGGTATCGTCTCCCTTTCCCGGCAGTTCCACTTTGAGCACGTCCGCGCCCAGATCCGCGAGAATCTGCGTCGACCACGGACCCGCCAGCACGCGGGAAAGATCGAGCACCCGGACACCTTCGAGCGCTCTGTGCTGCTTGCCTGCCTCCACGCCCCGCCTTCCTTGTCCCGTTGCCGGATCGGGCTAGGGATCGCGACGGCAAAACTCAAGCCGCATTGGCGCAATCCTTCATGCCCGGCTGCGCCAATCGCGCGGCGTGATCCCATGATGATGCCGGAACCAGGTGCTGAACGCCGATGCGCTGGAAAAGCCCAGCAGGTCGGCGATCTCGGCAAGGCTTCGCGCCCGCGCCTCCAGCTGCCTCCGCGCCACGTCGATCCGCGCTTCGTCCAGCAGCGCAAGGAAACGGGTTCCTTCCGCCTCCAGCGCGCGCGTCAGCGTCCGGCGCGACACACCCAGTTGCGCGGCAACGTGCTCCGCCGTGCAACGGCCGCTCGAAAGAAGCAGGGACAGGACACGACGGACCCGGTCGGCCATCGCTTCGGGTTGTCCCGGATCGCCGATCCGCAACAGCCGGCTGGCGTAGGAGCGCAGGCCTTCCTCCGCCATGGGATTGGGCCGCTCCAGCAGATCAGACCGGACGACGATGCCGTCGAACTCGGCATTGAAGCGGATATGCGGCCCCAGCACCCGCCGGAAGCGGGACATATCCGCGGGCGGTGAACGGGTCAGGCATACCTCTTCCGCCTCCCAAGCCGGCCCGGCAAGCTGCTTGAGAATGCGGTGCTGCATCGCGACGGCAATATCGCGCGCCTGCACCTTCGGGCCGGGCACGAGGATGACGGAGCGCAGGACAACGACGTCGCCGAAGTGTTCGCGGGTTACCGCCAAGGCATCGTTATGCAGGGGCAAATAGGCCTCGATTGCGGCCATCGCCGATCCCACGCTGGGTTCATCGCGCGCGATCAGGCCGATCGGGCCGAGATTGGAAAACCCCCTCAGTTCGGAAAGGCGCAGCCCGAAATCATCGCGCCCGCATGCCGCGGCTGCCCGCTCCAGCGCTTCGTTCACGGCCGTTACCGGCACCCGCCGGTCCGGCTGAGCCTCAATGTCCGCCGGCAAGCCCGCCGCGCGCAACACGCGCCCCGCGTCCACGCCATAGCTGCGGCAGAGCGCGGTCATGCCGGTAACGGCGGCTGCGCGAACGGTCAGGCGGGCAATCTGGCTCATATTCGTAATTTAATAGCGCAAATTGCAAAGATTGAACACCCCTCCCCGCCTATTCCAGCCCAAGACGACGAAGGGGAGAAGGATGAGCCAGACACCGGTTTGCGACGCCATGCGCGCGCAGGGTCAATGGAACACCGCCTGGGACGAAGCCGCCGCCATCGATGCAGAGTGGATGGAGCGCTTCATGGCGATGGGCACGCACCCGATCGCCAAGGGCGTGCTCGATCCCAAGACCTACGAACTGATCGCCATCGCGGTAGATGCCTCGTGCACGCACATGTACGCGCCGGGCGTCCGCCGCCACATCGCCAAGGCGCTCGATCTGGGCGCCACGCCGGCGGAAATCATGGCCGTGCTGCAATGCGTGGCCGTGCTGGGCATTCATTCGGTGGCGCTGGGCGCACCGATGCTTGCCGAAGAAATGAAGGCGCGCAGCCTCGCGGCAGAACCCGCGACTGCCGCAGCATAAGGAGGTCCGACATGCATTTTCTCGACGACAGCCTGCTTCCCGAGAACCAGGAAAAGCTGGTTATCCAGGTCGCGCCCTATGGCCCCCAGTGGATGCCGGGCGATTTCCCCGAAGACATCCCGGTATCGATGCAGGAACAGGTGCAGAAGGCGGTGGACTGTTACAACGCCGGCGCCTCGGTGCTGCACCTCCATTGCCGCGAGGCGGACGGCCAGGGATCGAAGCGCGTCTCGATGTTCAACGAGATGGTCGACCGCATCCGCACCGCCTGCCCCGACATGCTGATCCAGGTCGGCGGATCGATCTCCTTCGCGCCCGAAGGCGAAGGCGCCGAAGCCAAGTGGCTGAGCGACGACACGCGTCACATGCTCGCGGACCTCTCGCCCAAGCCGGATCAGGTGACGATCGCGATAAACACCAACCAGATGAACATAACCGAACTGATGATGGACGGCGATGCCGACGGCACCATCCTGGAAAACCCGGCCTATGCCCTCGCCTATCGCGATATGTACCTCGAATCCGGGCCGAAGTTCTATCTCGAGCATCTCCGCCGCCTGCGCGACGCGCAAATCCAGCCGCACTTCATGCTGGCGCACATCGCCCAGTTCGAAACCGTGGAACGGCTGATCCGCAAGGGCGAATACATGGGGCCGCTGATCCTGAACTACGTGGCCATTGGCGGCGGCGCATCGGGCACGCACCCGGCCGACCTGATCGAATTCGCCCGCCGCGTGCCCGATGGCGCGGTGCTGACGATCGAATCGATCATGCGCAACGTGATCCCGTTCAACACGATCGCGATCGCGCTGGGCCTCCATGTCCGCGTGGGGATCGAGGACAACATCTGGCGCCGCAAGGGCGAACGGATGACGTCGGTGCAGCAGATCGAACAGATGGTGCGCATTTCCGAGGAAATCGGGCGCGATGTGGCCAGTGGGCCGGACGCCAAGCGGATCTACCAGATCGGCAGCTGGTACCAGTCGGTCGACGAAACGCTGCGCAAGCTCGGCATGCCGCCCAACCGCCGGGCGGGCCAGCGCGGCAACCCGATGTGGGAATACGCCTGAGGGCTGGAGGGGGCCTTGCCGGGCGTCGAAAGGCGCCCGGCAAGCGTCGTCAGTTCACCTGCCGTTCCCGCCCCTGCCAATAGGGTTCGCGCAACTGGCGGCGCAGGATCTTGCCCGATGGGTTGCGCGGCAGCGCCTCGATCACGTCGACGCTTTTGGGCACCTTGAAGCCGGCGAGCCGTTCGCGCGCCCACGCGATCACGCTGGCGGGATCGATCACATGGCCCGGCTTGGGCGCGCAGACCGCCTTTACCGCCTCGCCCCAGGTTTCGTCGGGCACGCCGATCACGGCGACTTCCAGCACATCGGGATGCCCGTAGATCGCACTTTCGACCTGCGCCGGATAGACGTTCTCGCCGCCCGAGATGATCATGTCCTTGATGCGATCGTGCATATAGACATAGCCGTCGGCATCGATGTAGCCGGCGTCCCCCGTCGCGATCCAGCCATCCTCGCTGACCGCCGAGCGCGTGGCGTCGGGCAGGTTCCAGTAGCCCAGCATGTTGTTCGACGAGCGGGTCTGGATTTCGCCGATGCTACCCTGCGGCACCTCCCGGCCTTCGCCATCGACCACGCGCACTTCCACGCCCGGCAGCGGCTTGCCCGCCGAGCGCATCCGCTGGTTGCCTTCCACCGAATGATCCTCCGGCGGCAGCATGCAGATCGTGCCCGTGGTTTCGGTCATGCCATAGGCCTGGATGAATTGCGCATCGAACATCGCGATGCACTGGCGCAGAAGCTCCAGCGGGATCGGCGAGGCGCCATAGATGATGTAGCGCAGCCGGCTGTAGTCCACGCTGGCGCAATCGGGATGGTTGAGCAGCATCTGCAAGGCGGCGGGCACGATGAAGAAGCGCGTCACGCCCTTGTGTTCCACCGCGTCGAACACCGCGCGCGGCTCGAATTCCGCAAGGATGATCGCGGGCAGGCCAGCCGCCAGCGCCATGACGCCAAGGCCGGTCCCGCCGATGTGCGCGCAGGGCATCGCGACGAGAATGGCCTCGTCTTCGCCCAGCACGTTGTGCGGCAGTTCCTGTCCGCGCGACTGCTTGCGCAAGCCGAACAGGTTGTGGTTGGACAGCACCGCGCCCTTGGGATTGCCCGTCGTGCCCGAGGTGTAGAGCTGCAGCACGGCATCGTGCAGCCCGGCCGGCTGGAAGGGACGGGGTTCCGCCGCGGCGATCCATGCGCGCGCTTCGCCGGCGGTAACGCACCGCGCGACGCCATCGAGAGCCGCGAACGTGTCGCACATGGCCTCGAAGCCGTCGCCCAGAAATACGGCCTTCGCCTGCGCGTTTTGCACGATCCACGCCGCCTCCGGCGCGGCGAGCCGCCAGCCGACCGGGACCATCACGATGCCCGCCCGCGCCACCGCGAAAAACAGCGAAAAGTACAGCGCGCTATTCTTGCCGAACCACGCGATGCGATCCCCCGGTGCCAGCCCCATCTCGAGCAAGCCGCTGACGATGCGGCGCGTTACCTCATCCAAATCGCGATACGTGATGACACCATCGGGGCCATCGAACGCGACGCGGTCCGGCCTGTCTTCGGCCCAAAACGCGATGAATTCATCGAAGGTAAAAAGCGCGGCGGTCCGTTCCGCCGTCGATGCTGCCGTCGATGCTGCCGTCGTGAGGGCCTCTGCCTGCGCCATATCCCGTTCTCTCCCTGCCTCCGCATGTCGCGGGGCTTTCGTGCCTTGCCGCGTGCGTTCCGGCACCCACGTCCTTCATTTCAAAAGCGCGAGCACGACATCGATGAATGTCACCCCGGCTATGGGCGCCGCCAGCACGAACAGCAGGTTCACCCCCACCACGCCCAGCAATACCCTTTCGCGCCGCTTGCTCAGCGTCGGCCGGCGCTCAGGCCCTGGCCTGATCGGCTCCTGCGGCGGCCAGTAGTCTTCCAGATCCAGAAACACGCATTCTCTCCATGGATTCGTGAAGCCATGATGCCGCGATCGTTGCCGATGACCAAGCACGTTCGCGGGCACCCGACCATTCCCGGCGGATATTTCCCGTCTGCCCCCCGCGCACCGGCCGCACCACTCCGCCACGGTAAATACAGAAAAGCCTCCCGACGCAGCGCATCGGGAGGCTTTTCCATGTTCGGCCCGCGCCAACGGGTTGGCGCGCGAAATCAGAACGGCAGCTTGAAGCCGGGGGGGATTCCCGCTGCCATCTGCACTTTCTGCATTTCCTCCGCCGCGGCGGCATCCGCCTTGCCGCGCGCATCGTTGAATGCGGCGGCGATCAGGTCTTCGAGAATGCCCTTCTCCGACGGGGCAAGCAGGCTTTCGTCCAGCGATACGCCGATCACGCGGCCCTTCGCGGACGCCTTGATCCTGACCAGCCCGCCACCGGCCGCGCCTTCCACCTCGATCGCGTCCAGCTTGGACTGCGCATCTTCCATCTGCTTCTGGATGGTCTGCGCCGCCTGCTGTGCAGCCTGAATCATTTCTTCCATGGACTTCATGCGTGTCTGCTCCGACTCTGGCCCCAAGGCCGTGCCTGATGCTCTCTCGAGCTGTCTTCATCGATGATCTTCGCGTCGGGAAACGCGGCGAAGGCGGCCTTGACCAGCGGGTCTTCCAGCATGGCCTGATGCGCCTGCTGCTGGCGGGCGGCTTTCGTTTCCTCAAGGCTGGGCTGCGCCTCGCCGCTGGAAACGGCGTCGTCGCGCTCCACCTGCCACGGCTCGCCGGTCGCGTGCTGCAGCGCCTTGCGGATGTCGGCCGAAGGATCGCCCGGCAGGCCCGGCGCCAACTGATAGCGCAGATAGCCCGCGCGCAATTCGATCACCCGCACGGACAGCCGCATCGACGATCCGACCAGCGGCGCGTGATGCTCCACCTGCTCGACCAGTTCCGCCCAGTCCAGCGCAACGGGCATGGGCGCGGGAGCGTGCAGGACCGGGGCAGCGCCGCCGCCTTCGCCTGCCGGAGCAGCCGCCATCACCACCGGGCGAGAGGCGATGTCCTCCAGCTTCTTCACCAGCGATCCGGGGTCCGGCATATCGGCCGCGTGGAGCACGCGCAGCAGCGCCATCTGCGCCGCGACCAGCGGGTCCGGCGCGGTCTTCACTTCCTCGTAGCCCTTGAGCAGCAGTTGCCACAGTCGATGGAGTTGGCCCGCCGCCAGATCCCTGGCCCAGCCCTCGATCGCGGCGCGCTCCTCGGGCGAACGGGTATCGGCCCCCGAACCGCCGATCTGCGCCACCGTAACCTTGTGGACGATGTCCATCTGCGCGCGCATCATCGCGATCGGCTCGATGCCCAGCGCATATTGCTGCGCCACTTCCTCCAGCAGCGCGCCGCCATCGCCCCCCAGCACGGCGGCGAACAGCCGCCGCTGCATAGTCTTGTCGGCCAGGCCCAGCATCTCGCGAACCTGTTCGGCGGTAACGAGGGTAGCCTCGCCGCCACCCGCGCCACCGCCCGCCAGATCGGCATGGCTGATCGCCTGATCGAGAATCGACAACCCGTCGCGCACCGAACCCTCGGCCGCCGTGGCGATCATCGCCAGCGCCTCGTCCTCGGCCTCGACACCTTCCTTGCCGCAGATCATCGCAAAATGGCTGGCCAGCAGCGGCGCCGGGATGCGCTTGAGATCGAACCGCTGGCAGCGCGACAGCACGGTGACCGGCAGCTTGTCCACCTCGGTCGTGGCGAACAGGAACTTCACATGCGCCGGCGGTTCCTCCAGCGTCTTGAGCAGCGCGTTGAACGCGTTGCGCGAGAGCATGTGGACTTCGTCGATGATATAGATCTTGTACCGAGCCGAAACGGCGGCATAGCGCACCGCCTCGATGATCTCGCGCACGTCGTCCACGCCGGTATGGCTGGCGGCGTCCATCTCGATCACGTCGATGTGCCGCCCTTCGGCGATGGCCACGCAAGGCTCGCACTGGCCGCAGGGGTCGATCGTCGGCCCCCCCTGCCCGTCCGGCCCGATGCAGTTGAGCGCCTTGGCGATAAGGCGCGCGGTGGACGTCTTGCCCACCCCGCGCACGCCCGTCATCAGGAAGGCGTGGGCCAGCCGGCCGCGCTTGATCGCGTTGGCCAGCGTCTGCACCATCGCGTCCTGCCCGATCAGTTCGGCGAACGTCTGCGACCGGTACTTGCGCGCCAGCACGCGATAGGGCTGCACATCGCCGCCCGTTGTCGAAGGCGGCGCGGGCTTCGGCTGCGGCGGCATGTCCAGCCCCAGGCCGAGCGCATCCTCCGGCATATCGGGATCGCGTTCGGACGGCGTATCGTTGCCGAAGATGTCGGTGGAATCGACCATGATGATCCTAGGTAGGCGCTGCCGCGCGGAATGTCGATTTGCACCACATCAGAATGCAGCGAATTGACACGTAAGTTTCACCATGAAACCAATTGCGCATGAACGCCATTCAACCCGGTCGCTTCACCGCCAACCACGCTGGCCCGCTGGTCGTTTTCGCCATCGGCATGCGTATCAACCGCTTCTGGCGCTTGGGGAAATGGTTGCCCGTCATCCGCGCGATGGGGCCGATGATCGCGGAACTGTCCGCGAATCCGGACAGCGGCTTCCTGGGGACGGAATACCTGCTGCGCGGTCCGCGCACGGTCATGCTGCTGCAGTACTGGCGCGATTTCGACAGCCTGGAAGCCTATGCGCGCGATCGGGACCGGAAGCACTGGCCGGCCTGGACCGCCTTCAACAAGGCCGTCGGCGCCGATGGCACGGTGGGCATTTTCCATGAAACCTACGTCGTTCCGGCAGGCGGCCATGAAACGGTCTATGCCAACATGCCGCCGTTCGGGCTGGGCAAGGTGGCTGGCGTGATTCCCGCCACGGGATCGCGCAACGAAGCGCGCTCGCGCCTGAAAGCGGCAATGTCCGGAGACTAAAATGTCGAGATTGAAGGAGCCGGGCGACCCGCCGCTATCCGTTGTGGCTGCTTCCTTCCGGACCTGACCAGGTTGGCGAACGCTAACGTCCACCCGACTCCCGGTGGGGCATATGGAGACAAGGCGGCCGTTTGTCCAGCCTTGCGGCGGGACGGGGCGGATCAGCGGAAATTGTCGGCGTAGCTCTGCAGCTTGAGCTTGCGCGGCGGGGTGGGCGTGACGTGCGCGTCGATACCATAGCGATCGGCATAGGCCTTCGCTTCCGCTTCCGAACCGAAGCGCAGCACGACCTGCTGCTGCGTATCGCCCGAGCCGGCCCAGCCCATCAGCGGATCGGGGCGCTTGGCTTCGGCCGGTTCGAATTCGAGAAGCCAGTCGGCGGTCCGGGCCTTGCCGGACTGCATGGCGTTTTTCGGGCGCTGATAGATGCGTGCAGGCATGGCCCGCGCTTTCGGTCGAATCGTTGCCGGAATCAAGAGAGACTTTCCGTGCACCCCGTCAAAGGTGGCTGCGAACGCAGGATCGGGCCATCATCAGGATCGCCGCGAAGCCTCGAACGCGTTCTTGGTCTTGAGGCTCGGGTCTTCGGCCCACGGCTCGTCCGGCCAGCGGTGCCGGGGATAACGGCCCTTCATGTCCTTCACCACGTCGCGCCAGCTTCCCCGCCAGAACGCGGGCAGATCGGCGGTCGTCTGGATCGGCCGGCCGGCCGGCGATGTCAGGCTTAGCAGCAGCGGCCTTGCCGGCTGCCCGATCACGGGATGCCGATCCAGCCCGAACAAAGCCTGGACCCGCAGTTCCACGGTCGGGCCGCCTTCGTGCGCGTAATCGATGGCATGGCCGGTCCCCGCCGGCGAGCGATACTCCGCCGGAGCCAGCCGGTCGAGTGTCTGCCGCTCGTTCCAGTCCAGCCGGTTCAGCAGGGCATCGTGCAGCTTGCCCGCCGATAGGGCAAAGTCGCGCCTTCCCGCGAGCAACGGCCTGAGCCACTCGTCCAGCGTCTCCAGCAGCGCTTCTTCCGATAGCACTTCCAGCCCAGCGTACCGCGCGCGTTCGAGCAGCGCCCTGGACGCTCCCCCCAGCGGCAGCAAGGCAAGCCCCGAACGCCGTACCTGATCGAGCAGAAGCGCCGAGACCGATTCCGGATCGGGCGAAGGATCAGGCACCCGCGCCAGCACGATCGCGCCGAGCCGCCGCTCCAGCCGGGCCTCGACCCGCGCCTCGGCCTCGTTCCACGTCAGGGCGTGGCGCGTTTCCAGCCGGTGCGGCAGCCAGCGGGTGATGTCTGCCTCGTCCAACGCCAGCGCGGCCATGATCCGCGCGCCTTTGGCTTCGCCCTGCGCATCGCCGATCACCAGCCATTCGGCGGTGGCGAGCGGCGACGCGGGATCGAGCCGATAGCCGCGCCCGCCGGAGGACAGCCATTCCTCTCCGCTGGCGGACCGGCGGCGGGCGATGCGATCGGGGAAGGCTTCGGCGAGAAGCACGCCCGGGGGCGGAGCTTGCCCGCGTCCATCGGCAGATTCGGAGCCGGAGGACGAAGAGACGCGCTCCACCATCTCCGCCCAACGCGCCGCCAGTTTGCGCGATGCCTCCGCCCGGCCGCCGCGTTCGCCGTTCCAGCGATCGAGCCGTCGCGCCAGATCCTCGCCCTTTCCGCCAAGGCCGCGTTCCTGCAGCAGCAGCGCCAGCCGCGCCGCCTCCCGCGCCGCGCCGCGCCTGGCGGCAAAGACGAGCATATGGGCCAGCGCCGGCTCCATCGGCAGCTTCGCCAGCGCGCGGCCATGCGCGGTGATCCGGTTCTCCGCATCCAGCGCGCCAAGCGCCCGCAACTGCGCCTGCGCGGCGGCCATCGCCGGCGCCGGCGGCGGATCGATCCATGCCATGCCGGCCGGATCACCCGCGCCCCATTGCGCCAGCGTCAGCGCCAGCGGCGCCAGATCGGAGGTGAGGATTTCGGGCGGATCGAAGGCCTGACGGCCGGCGTGGGCGGCTTCTTCCCACAGGCGATAGGCCACGCCCGGCACCTGCCGCGCCGCGCGGCCCGCACGCTGCGCCGCGGCAGCCTGGCTAGCCCGGTGAGTGACCAGCCGCGTGACGCCGGCGGTCCTGTCGAACTCGGCCCGGCGCGAAAGGCCGGCATCGACCACCACCGAAACCCTGTCCAGCGTCAGGCTGGTTTCGGCGATGGCGGTGGCGAGCACGATCCTGCGGCGGCCGCCGGCATCGCGCCGGATCGCTGTGCGCTGCCCCGCCGGCTCCACCTGACCGTGGAGCGGCAGCACCAACGCCTGTGGCAAGCGGTCAGCCAGCAGTTCGGCGGTCCGTTCGATGTCGCGCACGCCAGGCAGAAAGGCCAGGATGTCGCCCGTCTCGGCACGCCACGCCTCGCCAATGGCGGAGGCCATGGCCTGTTCCAGCCGCAGGTCTGGCCGCGCGCCCAGCCAGCGGATAGCCAGCGGGAACGCCTTCCCTTCGCTTTCGATCACCGGCGCATCGCCCAGCAGGCCGGCGAAGCGCGCGCCATCGATCGTAGCGGACATGACGATCAGGCGCAGGTCCTCGCGCAGCACCGCCTGCGATTCGATCGCCAGCGCCAGCCCCAGATCGCTGTCGAGGTGGCGTTCGTGCGCTTCGTCGAACAGGACGGCGGAAACGCCCGTCAGATCGGGATCGCCGAGGATCGTGGCAACGAAGATCGCCTCGGTCATCACGAGGATGCGCGTCCGGGCCGAGCGTTTGCTGTCCAGGCGGGTCAGATACCCCACCGTTTCGCCGGGCTGCTCACCCAGCAGTTCCGCCATGCGCTCGGCGGCCGCGCGCGCCGCGACGCGGCGGGGCGAAAGCAGGATCACCGTCCCCTTGCACCACGGTTCGGCCAGCAGCGCCGGGGCAACCGAGGTGGTCTTGCCCGCCCCCGGCGGCGCGATCAGCACGGCCGACGGTCGCGCGCGCAGGGCGGCCAGCAGGTCGGGCAGGACAGCGTGGATCGGCAGGTCGGTCACGCCGTTTCCCTAGGCGGCAATGGCCGCCCTGGGAACCGGGTACGTCAATGGCGGCTGGCCAGCTCCGCATTGAGCCACAGCGCCACCAGTGTCGCCAGCGCGCCGGAGAGGAGGTAGGCGCCCGAAGCAAGCAGCCCGCCCTGCGCGGCCAGCCACAACGCCACCAGCGGCGCGAAGCCCGCGCCGAACAGCCAGGCCAGATCGCTCGTCAGCGCCGAACCGGTATAGCGATGGCGCGTGGCGAAGTTGGACGACACCGCGCCCGACGATTGGCCGAACGCCAGCCCCAGCAGGATGAAGCCCAGCACCATGAAGGCGATCTCGCCGCCTTCGCCCAGCCCCAGCAATTGCGGCGCGAACCCGCTGAACACGGCGATCGCGGCGGCCAAAACCACCAGCAGGCGGCGGCGTCCGATACGGTCGGCCAGCAGGCCAGACGCGATGATCGCCAGCACGCCAATCGCCGCCGCGCCCGCTTCGATCAGAAGGAAGCTGGTCGGCTGCTCGGGCGTGAACAGCAGTACCCACGACAGCGGGAACACGGTGACCATGTGAAACAGCGCGAAGCTCGCCAGTGGAGCGAAGACCCCGATCACGACCGTGCGCCATTCGCGCGAGACCGTCTCCAGCACCGGCGCGGCCTGAAGATCGCGCGATTCGTACAGACGCCGGAACTCCGGCGTCGCCACCATGCGCAGCCGCGCGAACAGCGCGACGACGTTGATCGCGAACGCCACGAAGAACGGATAGCGCCAGCCCCATTCGAGGAAATCGGCCGTGGACAGCGATGCGGTGAAGAAAGCGAACAGCAGGCTCGCCACGATCAGGCCCAGCGGCGCGCCAAGCTGCGGGATCATCGCATACCAGCCGCGCCGGTTCTCGGGCGCGTTGAGCGCGAGCAGCGAGGCGAGGCCGTCCCAGGTGCCGCCCAGCGCGAAGCCCTGCCCCAGCCGGAACAGCGCCAGCAACCAGATCGCTTGCGCGCCCAGCGTCTCGTAGCCGGGCAGGAACGCAATCGCGGCGGTCGAACCGCCCAGCAGGAACAGGGCGATGGTCAGCTTCGCCTCGCGCCCCAGCATCCGGTCGACGGCCATGAACGCCACCGAGCCGACGGGGCGGGCCATAAAGGCCAGCGCGAACAGCGCAAACGACCACAGCATCGCCTGCAGCGGGGGAGCGAAGGGGAAAAAGGCCTTCGGGAACACCAGCACCGAAGCAATCGCATAGACGAAGAAATCGAAGAATTCGGACGTGCGACCAATGATCACGCCGATGGCGATGTCGCCCGGCGAAACGGCGTGACCGGCATGCCCGCGCGAGCCTTGCCCCGCCATGCCGTTATCGAAGGGAACTGCAGTCATGTCAGGCACCTCGCTCGTGCCCGTTGCGGGCTTCACCCGGCCTGTCCCGACCGTTGATGACAAGGTTTCACTGTCATTGATCCGCGTCAAGGCGCGGGTGGGACAAATTGTCCAATCGAACGCACCATCCGACGCGCCTAGTCCGCGCGCCATGCCAGCGATCCCCCCGTCCCTCTGGCGCCTCGCGCGCGGTGCCGTCGTCCTCCCGCTTGCTGCCCTCCTCTCCGGCTGCGACTGGGTCGTTCTCAATCCCTCAGGCGACATCGCGCGACAGCAGGCGCATCTGGTGATCGTCGCCACGGCGCTGATGCTGTTGATCATCGTGCCGGTCATGGTGCTGACGGTCGCTTTCGCCTGGCGCTACCGTTCGTCCAACACCGCGGCTACCTACGCGCCAGACTGGCACCATTCCACCAAGCTGGAACTGGTGATCTGGTCGGCGCCGCTGATGATCATCATCGCGCTCGGGTCGATCACCTGGGTCACGACTCATACGCTCGATCCCTACCGCCCGCTCTCGCGCATAGACGCCGCCCGGCCATTGCCCGCAGGCACCAAGCCGCTGGAAGTGCAGGTCGTCGCGCTCGACTGGAAATGGCTGTTCATCTATCCCGAACAGAAGATCGCCACTGTGAACGACCTGGTCCTGCCGGTGGACCGCCCCGTGCAATTCCGCCTGACCGCATCGTCGGTGATGAACTCGTTCTACGTGCCCGCGCTCGCCGGCCAGATCTATGCGATGCCGGGCATGGAATCGAAGCTCCACGCCGTGCTCAACCGGACGGGCGCGTTCCAGGGCTTTTCCGCGCAATACAGCGGCGCCGGCTTCTCGAAGATGCGTTTCGTGACTCGCGGCGTGTCCGCGAGCGATTTCGACGCTTGGGCTAACGGCATTCGCAAGGGCGCGGATGCGCTGGATCGCACGGCCTATCTCAAGCTCGAACAGCCGAGCGAGAAGGAGCCGGTCCGCCACTTCGCCAGTATCGATCCGGCACTGTTCGATGCGGCCGTCAATCTCTGCGTCCGCCCCGGCAAGATGTGCGTCAACCAGATGATGGCGATCGACGCCGAAGGCGGCACCGGCCGCGCCGGGCAGTTCAACCTCGCCGCGCTGACCTACGACAAGTTCGGCCGCGAACAGGTGGTGCCCGTGCTTCCCGGTCGCCAGCCCAGCGGCGCGCAACTGTTCGTCAACGCCAATGCCTATTGCGCCGGCAAGGGACCGCTGAAGGAGGCACCGCCCCCACAGTCCGCCGGCCGCACGCTCTCCCTCGCCGCTCCGGCATCCTCCCCCGTTTCCTGATCGCGGACACTGATCCATGACACCTGCCGAACCACACTGGTCGTTCCTGCTCGGGCGCCTCGGCCCCGATGCGATCCCGACCGAGCCGATCGTGCTCGCCACGTTCGCCGTCGTCGCGCTGGGCGGCGTCGCGCTGCTGGCCGCGCTCACCTATTTCCGCCTGTGGGGCTATCTCTGGAAAGAGTGGTTCACCAGCGTGGATCACAAGAAGATCGGCATCATGTACATGGTGCTGGGCCTCGTCATGTTCCTGCGCGGCTTTGCCGACGCGCTGATGATGCGCATCCAGCAGGCGATCGCGTTCAACGGATCGGAAGGCTATCTCAACGCGCACCACTACGATCAAATCTTCACCGCGCACGGCGTGATCATGATCTTCTTCGTGGCCATGCCGTTCGTGACCGGGCTGATGAACTACGTGGTGCCGCTGCAGATCGGCGCGCGCGATGTCTCGTTCCCGTTCCTCAACAACTTCAGCTTCTGGATGACCGCCAGCGGCGCTGCGCTGGTGATGGCCTCGCTGTTCATCGGGGAATTCGCGCAGACCGGGTGGCTCGCCTATCCGCCGCTCTCCGGCCTTGCCTACAGCCCCAATGTCGGTGTCGATTACTACATCTGGTCGCTGCAGATCGCGGGCGTGGGCACCACGCTGTCGGGGATCAACCTGATCGCCACAATCGTGAAGATGCGCGCGCCCGGCATGACGATGATGCGGATGCCGGTGTTCACCTGGACCTCGCTGTGCACCAACGTGCTGATCGTGGCGTCCTTCCCGGTGCTGACCGCCGTGCTCGTACTGCTCAGCCTCGATCGCTACGTCGGCACCAACTTCTTCACGAACGATTTCGGCGGCAGCCCTATGATGTACGTGAACCTGATCTGGATCTGGGGCCACCCGGAAGTCTATATCCTGATCCTGCCGATCTTCGGCGTCTTCTCCGAAATCACCTCCACGTTCTCCGGCAAGCGGCTCTTCGGCTATTCGTCGATGGTCTATGCCACCGTCGTCATCACCATCCTGTCCTACCTCGTGTGGCTGCACCACTTCTTCACGATGGGTTCGGGCGCGAGCGTGAACAGCTTCTTCGGCATCACCACGATGGTGATCTCGATCCCCACCGGGGCGAAGATGTTCAACTGGCTGTTCACGATGTACCGCGCGCGCATCCGCTTCGACCTGCCGATGATGTGGACGATGGCGTTCATGCTGACGTTCGTGATCGGCGGCATGACCGGGGTGATGCTGGCGGTGCCGCCGGCGGACTTCGTGCTGCACAACTCGCTGTTCCTGATCGCGCACTTCCACAACGTGATCATCGGCGGCGTGGTGTTCGGCGTGTTTGCGGCGATCAACTACTGGTGGCCCAAGGCCTTCGGCTTCCGGCTGGAGCCGTTCTGGGGCAAGGTCAGCTTCTGGTGCTGGGTCGTCGGCTTCTGGATGGCGTTCACCCCGCTCTACGTCATGGGGCTTATGGGCGTGACGCGCCGGATGCGCGTGTTCGACGATCCCTCGCTGCAGATCTGGTTCCAGATCGCGGCGGCGGGCGCCTTCCTTATCGCGCTGGGCATCGTGGCCATGCTGATCCAGTACACCGTCTCGATCCTGCGGCGCGACGAACTGCGCGACGAGACCGGCGACCCCTGGAACGCCCGCACGCTGGAATGGTCGACGAGTTCGCCGCCGCCCGCCTACAACTTCGCCTTCACCCCGATCGTGCATGATCTGGACGCGTGGGAGGACATGAAGCGTGCCGGCGTGGCCCGTCCCGTCGATGGCTTCCGCCCGATCCACATGCCCAAGAACACGGGCGCGGGCGTGATCCTGGCCGGAATCAGCGCGGTCTGCGGCTTCGCCCTGATCTGGCATATCTGGTGGCTGGCCGTGGCAAGCTTCGGCGCGCTGCTGATCACCGCCATCGCACATACCTTCAACTACCGGCGCGATTTCCACATTCCCGCCGAGACCGTGGCGGAAACCGAAGCCACCCGCACCCGGCAGCTTGCCGCGCTTGAGGGAGCCGCAGCATGAGCCAGTCCGTTTCCCAGGCGACCCTGACGGGCCGCTACTACGACCTGCACGAACACGATCATCCCGAAGGCGGCAGCACCATGCTGGGCTTCTGGATATACCTGATGAGCGACTGCCTCATCTTCGCGATGCTGTTCGCCGCCTTCGGCGTGCTCGGCGGCAACCTCGCGGCGGGGCCAGGACCAAAAGACCTGTTCGACCTGCCCCTGGTCGCGCTCAACACCTCGATGCTGCTGTTCTCGTCGATCACCTACGGGTTCGCGATGCTGGCGATGCAGCGCGGGCAGAAAGGGCAGACGCAGCTCTGGCTGCTGGTCACCGGCCTGTTCGGCGCAGCCTTTCTAGGGATCGAGCTGTACGAGTTCTCGCACCTGGTCCACGAAGGGGCGACGCCGCAGCGCAGCGCCTTCCTGTCCTCGTTCTTCACGCTGGTCGGCACGCACGGCCTGCACGTTACGTTCGGACTGGTCTGGCTGACCGTGTTGATGGTGCAGGTCGGTCAGCGCGGCCTGATCGCCGCCAACAAGCGCCGCCTGATGTGCCTCAGCCTGTTCTGGCACTTCCTCGACGTCGTCTGGATCGGCGTCTTCACGTTCGTCTATCTGATGGGAATGCTGCGATGAGCGCTGCACACGATGTTCATGGGCACGGGCATGACGAGGGCCACGGTTCGCTGCGCGATTACGTCTGGGGCTTCGGTCTTTCCGTCATCCTCACCGCCGTCCCGTTCTGGCTGGTGATGAGCGGCGCCATTCCCGATAAAGGCACCACCGCGCTGGTCATCACCGGCTTCGCCGCGGTGCAGATCGTCGTCCACATGATCTTCTTCCTGCACATGAATGCCAAGGCGGAAGGCGGCTGGAACCTTCTGGCGCTGCTGTTCACGGTGGTGCTGGTGGTAATCGTGCTCAGCGGATCGCTGTGGGTGATGTATCACCTCAACCACAACATGATGCCCCAGGGCACCATGCAGGGCATGGAACAAGCGCCTTGAACACCAGGGCGGCGCGGCGCGGGTTCAACTGGCTCGCGCTCGCCCTTCTTCTCCTTGTGCCCGCCTTCATCGCGCTGGGCGTGTGGCAGGTCCACCGGCTGGCGTGGAAGGAAGCCCTGATCGCGCGCGTTGAACAGGCCACGCGTGCCACGCCGATCCCGGTGGCGGTGCTTCCGCAAGGCCCACTCAAGCCGCTCGAATACCGCCGCCTCACCATGAGCGGCACATATGACGCACAAGGCGTAACACTCGTCACGGGCACATCGATTCTCGGCAGCGGCTACTGGGTGCTCGCCCCGCTCCAGCCCGATCGCGGTCCGCCCGTCCTCGTCAATCGCGGCTTCGTCCCGAGCGGTTCCCGAGTTGATCCGGTGCGCCGCGCGACGCCCTCCGGCCGCGTCACCGTCACCGGCCTGCTCCGCCTGACCGAACCCGGCGGCGCCTTCCTGCGCGCCAACCGGCCCGGTGATGATCGCTGGTATTCGCGCGATGTCGTCGCGATTGCCGCCAGGCGCGGCGTGACCATCGACCCACGGCTGTTTATCGACGCGCAGTCGGAAAGCCCCCGCGCTTCAGAAACACCCGTCGCCGGGCTCACCGTGCTGACGTTCCCCAATAACCACCTTGCCTATGCCCTGACCTGGTTCGCCCTCGCCGCGCTGTGCGCCGTCGGGGCAATCGTGGTATGGCGCAGGCAATCATGACCAGAAGCCTCGCCCAGCTCTCCTATCCGCCCGCCAGCGCGCGCAACATGGCGCTGCTTGTCCAGTTGCGCTGGATGGCTGTGGCGGGACAATTGCTGACGATCTGGATTGCCGCGGCGGCGATGGGCGTGAACCTGCCGTTACCACAGTTGATAACCGTGCCGGTCCTCCTCGGCTTCGTGAATCTTGCCACCTCGGTGATGGGGCGGGAGCGCGAAGGGTACAGCTACATGGAACTGCTCGGCGCGCTGATGCTGGATGTCGCGGCGCTGGGCTGGCAGCTCTATTTCAGCGGCGGGACGACCAACCCGTTCACCTTCCTGTTCCTGCTGCAGATCGTGATCGGCGCGATCCTGCTGCCGCCGGACTGGAGCTGGATCGTCGCCGCGATCGCGGCGCTGGGCGTGGCGCTGCTGACGTTCCTGTACCGTCCGCTTGCGCTGCCACCGCAGTACGCCGCGGAACCCTTGCGCCTCTATCTGCTCGGCAGCCTGCTCTGCTTCCTTCTCATCGCCGCGCTGCTGGTGTTCTTCGTGATCCGCATGGACCGCAACCGCCGGCAGAGCGATGCCGCACTCGCCACGCTGCGCCAGCAGGCGGCCGAGGAGCATCACATCGTCCGCATGGGTCTGCTTGCTTCGGGCGCGGCGCACGAACTGGGCACGCCAATGTCCACGATGTCGGTGATCCTGGGGGACTGGGCGCACCACCCCGTGGTCAAGGCCACGCCTGAACTGTCCGGCGAAGTGGATGAAATGCAGACCGAGTTGAAGCGCTGCAAGACGATCGTCTCGGGCATCCTGATGTCCGCCGGCGAAGCGCGGGGCGAAAGCCCATCGGTCATCCGGCTCGGCGCGTTTCTCGATGAAATCGCCGCCGACTGGCGTGATCGCAGCGCCGGTGCCGTGCAATTTCGCAACGAAGTCTCGCAGGACGTCGCCATCGTCTCCGATCCTGCCTTGCGCCAGGTTATCGGCAACGTGATCGACAACGCGCTCGAAGTTTCCCCCGCGCGCGTCACCATCCACGCGCGAACGCCCCTCCGGGATCTGGTCATCGAAGTGCGCGACAACGGACCGGGCTTCGCGGAGGAAATGCTCGAAGCTTTCGGCAAACCCTATTCCTCCACCAAGGGCCGCGCCGGCGGTGGACTGGGCCTGTTTCTCGTGGTGAACGTGATCCGCAAGCTCGGCGGCCGGGTGGAAGTCGGCAATCCCAATGACGGCGGCGCGCTGGTGCGCATCAGCATCCCGCTCGAAGCCTTGATCTTTTCCGGAAAAGGGGGGCGCTGATGCAGGACGATACCGCGCCATCGCGGCACTCGCTGGTGATCGTCGAGGACGATCCCGCTTTCGCGCGGACCTTGCAGCGATCGCTGGAGCGCCGTGGCTACACCGTCAGCCATGCCGCCTCGCCGGAAGATCTTGAAGTCCTGCTTGCCGCCACGCGCTTCGACTACGCCGTCGTCGACCTCAAGCTGGGCACCGCATCCGGTCTGGGCTGCGTGCAAATGCTTCACCAGCGCGATGCCGATACGCGCATCGTCGTCCTTACCGGTTTCGCCAGCATTGCCACGGCTGTCGAAGCGATCAAGCTCGGCGCTTCGCACTATCTGGCGAAGCCCGCCAATACCGACGATATCGAGGAGGCCTTCCACAAGGCCGATGGTGATCCCGACACCCCGCTCGAAGGCCGCAAGAGCTCGATCAAGACGGTGGAATGGGAATACATTCACGCCACGCTAGCGGAATGCGATTTCAATATTTCGGAAGCCGCGCGCCGCCTTGGCATGCATCGCCGAACGCTGGCGCGGAAGCTCGAAAAACGCCAGTTGCGCTAGGGAGCCCAGAAGGCCCCGTTAATGCGTGCGCCTGACGCGGGAAGTGAAGAACCGGCGCCCTGCCACTGGCAAGGCGCCGGCTGCAACGGCTCAGCCGTTGAGCTTGTCCTTCACGGCCTTCGCCGGAGAGAAGGTCAGCTTGTTCGACGCCGCGATCTGGATGGTCGCGCCCGTCGAGGGGTTGCGGCCTTCACGCGCGGGGGTGTTCTTCACCTTGAACTTGCCGAAGCCGTTCAGGGAAACTTCGTCGCCCTTGCCGGCGGCATCGGCGATGGCAGCGAAAACGCCGTCCACGGCCTTGCGCGCGTCGGCCTTGGTAAGGCCGTGGCTCGCGACGAGGACATCGGCCAGATCATTGCTGTTCATGGTCTTGCTTTCATTGGTAATGGGATGGACCGGCTAACGCGACAAAGCCTCACTAATCCATCGCTCCAACCAAGCTATCCACTGTTTTCCGCCTGAAAGAGCCGAAAATAGGGCGTTTTTGGCAAAACGATGGTGCCTCCGGCGCTTCCGGAGCGCGCGTTGTGTCGTGAAATCCGCATTTGCGCAAGCGTCATCACGCGCGGAAACGCCACCTTTGCCAACACCGTGCGGGCAGCCGAACGCAAAAAAGCCCCGCACAAGGCGAGGCTGGAATACGTCCGATCAATGGTTGCGGGGGTAGGATTTGGGCGTTGGCATAACATGCGCATCGCTGCCTGATCGCTGATCGTCTCCACGCATAATTCCGCAACACCGCTCCCCTCGATCGCGTGATGCAAATTGCATCGCGAAAGCGAGCATTTTTCGTCACGTAGGCTGATATCAGCTAGTTTGCGGGGTATGCGTCGCAACGACATAATCTTTATAACATCTCTTCAAATTCAAACACTTGCGATATAACAATTATATAATTTCAACATAATGATATTATAATACACAAGGGTAATGTTCGGACCTGAAGGTTTCCTTTAATTTCAGTGACATGATGTCTGGCGCTGAAAAATATTAGGCCAACGTTATGCCTAGTTTGTAATGTCGAGAACGGCAGATTTCCGCCATTTTTGCGCCATAACTTGAGGCATGTGAGGAACATTATGTCTTTGCGACGATAGGGGGCATCCCTTGGCGCGCATGGGCTCCCGGCATCTTGCAAACATCACGTTGAAAATGAGGGAAGCGAGGCGTGGGGGCGAGCGCGGCGCGCGAGGTTGCAGGGGGCACGTCCCGCCCAGGCGCGCCCTGCCCCGGCCCTCGACCGATCGATGCGGCTCTTGCATCAATGTTCGCATTATGTTCCAATCCTCCCCATGGAGCACAGAGTCGACACCACCACCATCGCAGAGGCCATTCTCAACGCGCCTGGCTGGGCGCGCGTGGGGATCACCGCCCCCACGTCCATCATGCGAGAGGATGCCGC
Organism: Novosphingobium sp. EMRT-2; assembly: GCF_005145025.1. Lineage (NCBI taxonomy): Bacteria > Pseudomonadati > Pseudomonadota > Alphaproteobacteria > Sphingomonadales > Sphingomonadaceae > Novosphingobium > Novosphingobium sp. EMRT-2. The sequence continues at coordinate 889,937 of NZ_CP039695.1, forward strand.
GCGCGAGCTGGCGCGCTGCATTACGGATCAGATTGAACGAACGCCCCTGCCGGGCCTATCAGGGCAGGAACGCCTGGCGCTTTAGCCCGGCCGCGATCAGATCAGCCGGGGCGCTGCAGCGCCCCGCCGGGCCACCCACGGCTGATCGGTGGCATCCACCGCCAATTCCCCCGGCCACGTCCTGCACAGGCCAAACGCCTCGTCCGCCGGCGCATCAGTCCAGCGCGTCCAGTCCTCTCGGCGAAGGATCACCGGCATGCGGTCATGCACGTCCGCCATCTGCGGGCTGCTGTTGACCATCACCATGGAATAGACATCACCCCATTCGTCAGACCGGCGCCAGATCCCGCCGATCGCGAACAGGCTCTCGCCCGCCGGCGCGTACCATGTGCGCGTCATGCGCCGGTCCTCCCCCTGCGGCTCCGCCCAGGCCGTCACCGGGATCAGGCACCGCCGCCGCTCGAAGCTGTCGCGCCAGAACCATGTCTGGAGCTTGTCCTCGCGCGCGTTGGTAACGGCCTTGGGCTTGATCGGCTGCCCGTTCCGGCCCTTCATCGGCCGTGGAAAGCCCCACGTCATTGCCCGCACGCGGCCATTGACCACCACCAGCCCATTGTACCCCGGATAGACTTCCTCGTCATAGTTCGCGCCCTCGTCCGCTTCGGCGTCGAAGGTATGCGCGACTTCGGCGGCGGCGCTGCGCAGGCGATAGAGGTTGCACATAGCCGGAGGATTCCGCGCGCCGGCTTTCCCGTCAATGCGCTTGACCGAATCGCCTATTTGTTCTTGTATTGTTCCTTATTCAATCGAGGCCCCGGCCATGCAGCATTTCGACCTTCCGGAAGAAAACGCCCCCGTCAGCGAATGGAAGCAGTTCGTGGAGGCGTTGAACGCCGTCCCCCTCACCATGGACCAGATCGAGCGCGGCTATGATGTCTACACCGCATCTGCCCTGGAAGAACGCGAAGATGGCCTGATCCGCTTCGCCCGGGAAGAAGGCCTGTCACCCGCGAACGTTGCCGCCACAGCCATCATCATGCGCGCTTACGTGTTCACGGACGCGCTGGCCGATGGCTACGACATGAAGGCGGAAAACCCGCAAGGGTACGCAACGATCGCCACCGATCCGTTCACACTCTACCGGGTCTATGGCGATTACCAGGTCGTCGCGGGCAAATGGCAAGTCGATCCGGACGACACGGATATCGTCGCCCTGTAATGCCGTGGGCAAATGGTCTGCCGATGGCATCCTGATCCCCACCAACCTGCTGGAATGCGCCGCGTTCCACAAAGGCGTGCGGCCGATCTGCAAATGCGGTCACTCCAAGGTGTTCAACCCCCACGGCCTGTGGTGGCATTTCGAGCGCCGGGGCTGGAACGATCGCCTGCCCGAAGTGCGCAAGCGCTTCTGGTGCATCATCTGCCGATCAAACCACCGCCGCAAGGTCGCGCCGGCGCGTATCGATCTGGTGCAGGAAAGCGATAGCGACGTCTGCCTGCCTTTCCCGCCCGATCGCGTCTGGCGAAAGCAGGTCCGGCGGATGCGGTGATAGCTGCTGTGCGGCAGGGCATTTGCCAATTCTCCTGTCACTATCGCCAGCCCGAGTCTTGCAGACTCTCGGCGGATATGCATCCTTGGCAAGATGGCGGATACCGATAGCAGCATTGACCGACGCTTCAGCAGCGGCTTCCACTCCAATCACGTAAATACGTTGATTGCTTCATCGCTGCTCCTATTGATGAGCCTTCCCCACATAAAACTTATAAACTCAAGCATACTTCCAATTGATTTGAACATTGATGAGAATAGAAATTTCGCGAGAACCATGGCTCTAACATGGGCAACGTTTGCTATATTCTACTATTTAATAGCGTGGAAAGAAGAACCACTTTCATTATGGCTTAATTACAAGAAAAATATGGGCAATATAATAAATCTATCTGAAAAATTGATTGAGTATATAAAAAACGATCATATCAAGACATTTAATTTAGTCGGAAGAATTACATCTAAAGTAAACTACCACTCTAAATCTATAGCAGGAGATTATATAAGAAATCACTACAAAAATTGCCTAATCAATATTGCAGATGTAACTTCAATTCCAACACCTATTGGTGTTGATGAAAACAAATGGAATAGTGCAATAAATGATGTTGTAAGATTATTTGTGGATGCAATGAATACAAATAAAATTGAGGACTATTTCTTTCAGCACGAAGATTTTGATAAATTGGTGCTGGCTATAGATGAGGCAAAAAAGAACCTCGAGTCATACACACCAAAATATAGAGAACTGTATAAATCTTTGAAATTAAACGGATTTAGACGAATAGCGTCCGATATATATGAGCGCGCCGTTACTTTTGTTTTTTACTTTTTAGTTCCATTATTATTATACTTCATATCAATAAGTCACTTTATGGGAACTAGAATTCAACCATTATTTAAACCAATTACACACTACATTGGATAAACGAATTCTGGGTCACCTCACAACAACTTACGATACCTAGATTTTGAATACGCCCCTTCCCCCGCCTCTCGGCGGGAAAGCCTTAGCGCGCCCCCGCCGGAACCTTCGTCCCGTCCTGCTGGATGCGGGTACCATCGGCGCAGACGTAATCGCGGAACGCCAGCAGCGGCACGCGCGCCCAGTCGTTCACGCGCAGCATCCGGCGCAGCATGGGCACGATCTCCATCTCGTAATAGGCGTCGCGCGTTTCGCTCACCTTGCCGAAGCCACCGTTGTTCTGCGGGATGATGCCGATAATTTGCGGCGGCGTGCGGTGCGCGGCCAGCATGTCGTCTCGGCTGATGTTCTTCACGCCCTGGAATTCGTCCTTCGCGGTCACGTCCGCGATTGGCATGATTTGGATGCCATCCTTCTTCCCGCCGGGAATATAGACGAACAGGTTCTTGAAATTGCCCACGCCCTTGGCCTGGCCGATCTTCTCCTGCATCATCTGGGCCGTCTTCTGATCGGCCAGCGTCTCGTTGACGTAAAACACGAACCCCGCGTGCGCGCCGTTCAGGTAATAGCGCCGGCGAAACAGCGTGGCGTTCTCGCTCAACAGCCCCGATTGTAGCGCCGAAAGCCACTCGGGCAGGCCGTAGATTTCCTGTGCCACGTCCGGCTGCTGAAGCTGGAACACGGTGCCCGCATCGTATTCGATTTCCTGCCCCATCACGCCGTTGACGAACCAGAACCGATCGCCCCGATCGCCCTTCACCCCGGCGCGCATGTGCAGCGCCGGCAGGTGCGCCACCATGGCGAGCCGCCCGCCAAGGTTCGGCACCCATTCCAGATAGCCGTTGCCCATCTGCACGAAATCCAGCGCGAACCGTTCGAACACTTCGGCCGAAAGCCAGCGCGAAGGCAGCAGTTGCGCCAGCATCAGGTTCACCTTCAGCGCCACCGCGCTCCGGTGATAGGGGCTCATGTTGAACGTCTGCGCCAGCTTGCCCAGCGGCATCGGCGGCTCATACCAGCGCCCGTTCTGCCAGATCTCGAAATACTGGAACAGTTCGGAGCGATCGAGCACGCTTTCCGGATCGCCGAAAGAGAACACCTGGGCATCCCCGCCCTTGCCCGCGCCATTCGTGGCAGCGGACATCCGGCGCGGCTTCTGCTTCTTCGGCGCGGCCAGCGCGGTCGATGCGGATTTGGTCATGGTCTGGCTCCTAATCATAGAACTTCACGAACCCGCCCCCGGCGCCTTCGCTGGATGTCCCCGCCTCAAGCGGCTCGTTGGAAAGGGCGTGCAGGATCGCCCACGCCACGTCTGCGTGGCCAATCTCGCCATTGCGGCGCGCAACATAGGTCACGCCCTTCTGGCTCCCGGTCAGCGCCGGGCGGATCGCGATGAAGGCCTGCATCACGTCGGTCCAACCGGAATCGAACTCGATGCGGCCCTTGCGGAACACATGCTGGCCCTTGATCACCAGCGCCGTCTTGCTAGACACGGAATAGTTGATCCGCCGCGCCGCCGGGAACCACTTGGAAACAAGCTCCCACACCGCCTGCCCGTGCCCGGTGGTGTCGATCGCGATATCGACCACGTTGTACCGGCGGCAAACCTCGCGGATTTTCTCGGCCTGCCCGGCGAAGTCAAAGCCGTTCAAGCGCAGCTTTTCCAGAACGCGGAACTTGCCCTTGCCCGGCACATCGGGTGGGGCCACGATCACCAGCGCGGCATCATCGCGCCCTTGCTTGTTCGGATCGTACCCCAGCCACACCGGCTTGTCGCCAAACGGCCGCCCGCTGGGCATCTCGATCTGCGCCGGGTGGAAATCCCGCCACTTCTGGAAGCTGTCCACTCTCGCCGGCGCGCAAAGGGCATAGGGGAAGCTGCTCTCGCTATCGTCGATGTCCTCGCATTCGAACAGGTTGGCGAACCGCTCCGGCGAATATTCGGTGCGCAGCTTGTCCACGTCGACCAGCTTGCCCAGCCCCTTCGCCACCGCATCGTGGATGGTCACCAGCTGCTGCCAGCTTCCATCGGGCATGATCGCGCCGTTGCGCAGGTTGCGGTGGGAAATGTCGAAGGGCTTCTGCTGCCCCTTGGGCCGCCCGGCGTTCCAGTCCTCGCCGGACCAGAAGGCATAGGACTGGTGCGTCTTGGTGCTGGGCGTGGAAAAGTACGTCTTGCGGTAGATCTGGTGCGTGGCCATGCCGCTGGCCACGCCGTTCAGTTCCTTGAAGCCGTGCACCCACGCGAATTCGTCGAAGTAGAAGTCGCCGCTTTCGCCCTGCGCCGTCGCGCTGTTGGTGGAAAGCGGATAGAACCCCACCGCGTCCATCGCCGGCAGCGCGTGCGCCTCGCCGTCTTCGTCCACTTCTGGCGGGAACGCCAGGTCGAGCATGATGGGGTTGCCCTTCAGCTCCACCCCGGTCACGCGCCGCACCCATTTCACGATTTCGCGGCGGAACTTGTTCGCCTGGCGCTGGCTGGCGGACAGGAAAATCTGGTTGCGCGGCGCGCGATCGTCCTCGCCGTCCAGCGTCGCCAGCACGTCTTCGGCCACCTTGGCCACGCTCTCGCGGCTGAAATAGACCGTCGCGCCGATCTGGCGGCTCTTCCTGATCTTGCGCGTGCGCTGGTGGCGCTGATCCCACCATTCACGCTGATATTCGAAGCACCAGGCCTCGAAATCGTCCAGCAGCGCCTGCCACTGTTCGCGGGACAGGAAATTCTTGCGCTTGTCCGCCCGCTTGGCCTTGGCCTTGTCGTCGTTGCGGTTGCCGATCTTGGGGTTCAGATCGCCTTCGCGGCCGGTCTGTTCGTACTTCTTGATCCGCGCGGACCGCTCCAACTGGCGCATCAGGAAATCGACGCGCTTCATGTCCCCTTCGGTGAACGGCTCCTTTTCCAGCAGGGTGACGATCTTGGCTTCAAGGCAATCGTCCACCACTGCGATCGGCGCGGCCTCGTCCCACGCCTCGCGGCTTTTCCACGCCGCCAGCGTGCCATACTTCACGCCCAGTTCCGCGGCGATCTGGGTCAGCGTCCAGCCCCGGAAATAGAGGCTGCGCGCCTGTCGGCGCTGGGCACGGCCCACCTGCCGGCTGATCGCCGGTTCGTCATTTTCGGGAATGGCAGGCGCGCAGGGCATAGGCCGCCCATGCACCCGCTTCGCGCGCGCGTGTCGCCCATGCGGCCGGGTAACGGGGCGCGTTACCCGGCGCGCGCGTTGTCAGTCGCCGCGCGGCGGTCCCTCAAAGGCCCCATCGAATTGCGAAGGAGGCGGCACGATGAAGGACAGGGCAAACTGGCAAAGGGATGGGGCGGACCTGCCCGCGCGCGCGCCGTATCCCATCACGCCGAGCGACGACGATGAACTGCCCGTTCTGCCCAAGGGCATCTACGTGGGCACCGGTGGCGACGTGACACTTCGCGGCGTGGATAGCGAAGAAGACGTGACCTATAAAAACTTTCCATCGGCGAGCTTTATTGCCGTGCGAGCCAAATTTGTGCGCGCCACCGGCACCACCGCCACCGACCTGATCGCGGAGGCCTGACATGCGCCCGTCCGGCTCCATGGGCTTTTCCCCCGATGCCGCGCGCACCTGGGCACGCGGGGATGACATCCACGCGGCCCGCGCGCTGTCCATGCAGGATTTCAAAACCGGCGCCCAGAACGCGCGGTTTTCCGAAGCCCTGCTTACCTGCAACGCGGAAAAACGCCGTCTGGTGATCGACGAACCGATGGCGGTCAGCCAGCAGGTCGATATCGCGGGCTTTTGCGATATCGCGATCGTGGGCGAAGGCGCGGTCACGTTGACGGGGCTTGGCGCGAACCAGCGCGCAGCGATCCGGGCGCGCAACTATGTGCCGGCCTATGGCGCAAACCCGCAGGGCCTGCCGACGCCGGTGGCGTCCTTCATCGCCGGCGGCATCGCTCACGAACTTTATCCGGCCGCGACCGGCCGCGACGTTTCGACGATCACTGTCAACGATGCCAGCGCCATCGTTCCGCCTTGTGCGCTCTATTTCAAAAGCGCGGCCACGAACGAATACAGCGAAAGCTCATCGGGCTTCGCGGAAATCTTCTGGTGCTTCGCCAAGGCAGGCAACAAGCTCTACCTGCACGGGCGCTTTACTCGCCTCACCAGCGCGCATGCCGGCACCGTCTATGCGATGGCCGACACCCATTGCCGGATCAGCGGCAAGTTCTCGACCACACAGGATTTCCTCGCGGCGTCGGCAATCTGGGTGGAAGGCTATGTCCAGCCTGTGCTGGACCTGTCCTTCGGCATGGCGTCCAGCTCGGGCCTGTTGCTGGTCAGCAATTTCCAGCCCGTCGCCCGCGCGGTCGGGCGCAATATGCGCCGCGATACCCCGAACAACCGCTATGGCTACCTGATCGCGTCCTATGGCGCGAACGTCGGCCAGCGCTGCGAAGCCCATTCGACGAACCTCTATCACGCATGGACGGATTCGATGTATTCCAGCGAAGGGATGCTGTCCGGCCACACCAAGGGCGGTGGCATCACGGGCAGCGCCGTGGGCAACACCGGCCACGCCTTCGATACGCACATGGATTCCGATGGCGTCACCTTCCACAACCTCACCGTTCTTGGCGGCCACTCGGATACCTATCAGCCGAATTCGGGCAACGTCGCCGCGCTGCAGCTTCGCGGCCACAACGCTACCGTCAACGGCCTCACCACCGATCTGGAAACCGCGATCTGGATGAAAGAGTGGCATCAGTTCGACAGTCAGACCACGCTCAACAACATCCGGCATCTCGATAACCGGTTCGACAAGTCCGCCACTTCGGCCGAACAGATGAAGACCATCTATTTCGATGAACTGGTGGCGGACGGAAACAACAACCCGGTCGCCCGTACGGGCTCTTACAGCACGAAAATCCGGGGCAGCGATATCGCCTATGGTGCGCCTCGTCCCGGATGGTCCGGGGTGCATATGACTGGAATGCAAAGGAGAAAGGAGGAATTGAACGAATGCCTTGCCCTCTGCTGTGAGGGGGCATGAGCCCAAGCGGCGGTGACCTGCCGTCAACTGGCAGGGTGACGTAGCCCGCAGGTAAAGGGGATTGAGGCGAAGCCGTTACGCCGAGATGGTCCCCGAGGCTGTAGCGCTGGAAGGTTGAGGAACACGAACCGGTTAATCCGCATCCGAGGGCTGAAATGTCGCCTTCGCCTACACGGCTTAACAGGCGGAATGCTGATGATGGCGCCGGAGACGTATGTCGGCGGCATCCGAATGCGGGCGTATATGTAGGTCGCCCGCATGGAGCCATGGAGAGAATGCAGCCAGGCCATGGCATCGGCATCGACTTGCGGGACGCAAGGACAAGGACTGCGACCGGCAGCCTCCCCAGCGCGCGAAAGTCCAGCATATGAACGAGGGAAGGCATGATGGAATGCCAAGGGAGTTGGCCCCGATGTCCACCATGCTGGCGGAGTCCCCGTAGTAGTCCGCGACAGGGAAAGCCTGTCACATGGCGAAGGGGGACAGTTCAATCAGCTTGAAGTGCAAACTACCTGACCAAACGAGGTGAAGACCTTTGATAATCAGCGAAATGCAGCACAAGCTCGCGACGTGGGCCGAGAGCGACCAGAACCGCAAGTTCGATCGCCTTCTCCGGCTCATTGCCGATCGGGCGTGGCTTGCCGAGGCGGCTCGGATCGTGCTGGCGTCGAGTGGCGCCAATACGCCGGGCATCGACGGAATGGACAAGCAACGGATGCAGGCCGGATTGGCAGAACAGCTGGCCAGTCTGCGAACGGACTTGCTGACGGGGAGTTATCACCCGCAGCCGGTCAGGCGAATCTATATCCCGAAAGCCAATGGCAAGAAACGACCACTGGGTATCCCGACCCTGCAGGACCGCATCGTCCAGCGCGCGATGCTGATGGCCATGGAGCCGATCTGGGAAAGCGACTTCCATCGCCTCTCCTACGGCTTCAGGCCGGAACGCAGCGTGCATCACGCTGTCCGGACCGTGAAGATACAGTTGCAGGATAGTGGTGCCGGAACGCGGGGCCGCTGGATCATCGAAGGTGATCTGGCGAGCTACTTCGATACGGTCCACCACCGGCTTCTGCTTCGCTGCGTTCGGCGGCGAATCCGGGATGATCGGTTTGTTGATCTGCTCTGGCGATTCCTGAAGGCTGGCCACATCGACCGTGGCCTGTTCGTCGCCTCAAGCGAAGGTGTACCGCAAGGCGGCGTGCTATCGCCGCTCCTGTCCAACATCATGCTCCATGAGTTTGATGCGTGGCTGGAGGCGAAATACCTGAGCGACAAGGCGCGAAAGGATCGCTGGGCATGGAACTTCGGCATCCAGCAGGGGCGCCCCATCACGGTTCGCGAGAACCGGCAATGGAAACCTGCTGTCGCCTACTGCCGTTACGCCGATGACTTCGTTGTCATCGTCAAGGGCACCAAGGCACATGCCGAGGCCATCCGCGAGGAATGCCGGGCCTTTCTGGAAGACGACCTGAAGCTGACGTTGAATATGGACAAGAGCCATATCACTCACGTCGACGACGGGTTCGTGTTCCTCGGGCACCGGATTATCCGCAGGCGGGGATCGAGCGGACGCATGTCCGTGGTCTCGACGATACCCAAGGAGAAGGCCAAGACCTTTGCTCGCCGATTGGTCGAGGTACTCTCCGGCAATCATGAGGTTGCCGCGGTGGACATGATCGACGGCCTGAACCGCCAGCTGGCGGGGTGGGCTGCGTTCTACAGGTTCACCGACTTCACGGCGCGCACATTCCGGCGCATCGACACCGTCGTGTTCTGGAAAATGGCGCACTGGTTGGCGCAGAAGTACCGGTCCCGTATCAAGCCTTTGATGCGTAAATGGTACCGCATGCCGGAAACCGGCCAATCGAAAACGTGGCTGGTCTACGGTCGAAGCAATCAGGGCAATGCCGTCGGCAAGGCACTGCGACGACTGGTCACAAGCCAGAAGATGCAGTTCCGGTGGCGGAATCCGGAGCGAAATCCCTACATCTATCGGGACGAGCTTCGAAACACCGTCACCTCCCGCTATCATGATGTCGCCATGGCCTTGGGCCAAGGTTGAATAGAGAGCCGTATGCGCTGAAAGGTGCACGTACGGTTCGGGGAGGGGAAGCGCTTATGCGCTTCCTACTCCACTCGAGATCAAGGCGGGCTATTCCTATCCGCTGATCGAATTCGAAGGCGGTTCGGTGGACATGCGCAAGGCCTACAACCGCGCGGCCCCAGGCAATGCCGTCACCGAAATCCGCTCGGTCGGCACCGTCTGGTACGGCAACAACAGCACCGCCGTTCTGCTCGGCAAATGGCGCTTCAACGGCGGTTACTGGCAACTGGCCAGCGGGCAGCTAAACCCGGTGCGCCTCGATGGTGGCACCGATCTGGAAGCCGTCAATTTCGGCGTGCGCGTGTTCGATCCCGCCACGCAAAGTATCAACAATTCATCCGCCTTCCGCGCGGTCGGCACTGCCGGAACGACGCGGTTCCGCTACTTCGGGATCTGGTGCAACGACGCCCGCGCCGCCGGCACCGTGGCGGCCATTTCCAACGCCGCTGCCGGCGCCGCACTCGACAGCAAGAGCCTTGCGGTAACCTGATCCTTGCCAAATCGTTCCACTTACGTTCTATCGGATCAATCTGATCTAGGATGACGAAAGCCGGAGTCGATAAGGGACGCTACGCAGCGACGGAGCCGGAACGTGGGAATCAAAGCTGATTGTGCTATGCTGACCGCCGAAGGTTGATACCAAGCCTGATCCCATGATCGTTCTCCGAACGAAAAGGAGCCAAACGTGAAAGATACCAAGCGTTTTCGGGGCGTTTATATTGGTCCTCAAGAAAATCTGCGTGGTGAGACGGCAACACTTGAGAAGCGCAAGAACGGTATCTTCGCATCCTTTGATGCTGTGCGGACCGGCATGAACATCGATTTTCATGGACCGTTCCACAACCATGACTTCTCAACCTCGGAAGAGGACGTGGCTCGGGCCGAAATCGAACGCCCTCCCTTCACCGCCTAATGGTGACGGCGCTCGGCCGGCAGTTGAACTGGCGGCCGGATAGCGCCCTGGATTTTCAGTTTGATTTGCGCCTGCCCCCGCGCTGCAACTTTGCTTCCATACTTGCCTAATCGTTCCGCTTCCGTTCTTCTTGCCCCATGCGGCGCAAGGGCGAACGGAAGCGGGAACGGCAATGGATGCCCTGGGGGCCGATCCATCCCGTGCAACGGTCTATCCGGTCCGGAGACGGGTGGTTCAGCGCATGGTTCCGCCAGGCCTGCACCCCCTATCCCGTGATCGAGCGCAAAACGGGCATTGCCCCCGATCGAATCCGCGCGCTCGATGCCGGCGCGCCGCCCACGCCGCAGGAATGCGCCGCTCTGGCTGCGCTGTGGAACTGCCCGCTGGCGGACATTGCGGCATCGATCGCGCTGCACCGGGAATTGCACCCTTCCGGGTAACGCGCCCCGTTACCCGGCGCGCGCGTTGTCTGTTGCCGCCTGGCGTGGCGTGAAGGGCCAGCGATACGGGCGCGAAAGCAGCGCCCTTCCCCGAACGGAGCTGCCCCGATGAAGACCAAGGAATTCCTGCTCGCCACGTCCGGTGCCACCGTCGATGGCCGCACCATCGATCCGAAGATGCTGGAAGAAATGGCCAGCAGCTATGATCCGAAGACCTATGGCGCGCGGCTGAACATCGAACACATCCGGGGCATTTCCGGCGATGGCCCGTTCCGCGCCTATGGCGATGTCCTCTCGCTTTCCACCCGCGAAGTCGAAGTCAACTTCAACGGCAAGGCGGAAAAGCGCACCGGCCTGTTCGGCGTGCTGGACGTGACGCCGGATGCGAAGAAGCTGAATGAGGCGAACCAGAAAATGTTCCCCTCGATCGAGATCGAGCCGAACTTCTGCGGCAAGAACTTCGCCTATCTGGTCGGCTGCGCGCTGACGGACAGCCCCGCTTCGATCGCCACCCAGCGGTTGCAGTTCAACCGCAGCCGGCCCGGCAACGATACCTTTGCCAGCGCCGATGCCGCCCTGCTGGAATTCCCCGACGAAACCACCGAAGAAGCCGGCGCAGGCCTGATGTCGTCGGTGGGCCGCTTCTTCGATAGCCTCACCGCCAAGTTCGGCGGCGGCACGGCCCCCGAACAGCAGCAACAGCAGCAGCAGCAGCAGCAGCCCACCCCCGCCAATCCGGCCCAGCCCGCCGCGTTCAACGTGGCCGATCTGAAGCCGCTGTTCACCGAACTGGCCAAGGGCATCAGCACCGACATCGGCGCCCTGCGCACCGAATTCCGCACCGAGATGGACACCTTCGGCGTCGATCTGGCCAAGCTGAAGGAAGAATTCGAAGGCACCCCTGCCCGCGATCTTCGGCCCGGACGCTTCAACGTCCAGCGCACCCGCTCTGACGGCAACGCCGATCAGTACGACGGCTTCTGATCTCCCCTCCTGCCCCGCATTCCCTTTTTCGACAGGACAAGACACATGGCGAAGGTTCGTTACGCCGTTTCCGATCGTGGCCGCACGGCTCTCAATGGTCTTTATGCGTCTATCGCCCGGCTCAACAACGCGCATGGCGTGCGCGAGGAATTCTCGCTGTCCCCCACCGCCGAACAGCGGTTGGAGGACATGCAGCGCGAACAGATCGGCTTCCTCTCCCGCATCAACATGCCCACGGTTCGCGATCTGATCGGCGAAGTCATCGGGCTCGGCGCGGAAGACATGATCGCGAGCCGCGTTTCCGATGCCAACCTGCCGCGCAAGCCGGCATACATCGGCCAGATGGATGATCGCGAATGGCGGCTCTACACCACGCTGTTCGACAGCAAGATCAAGTGGCAACTGATCGACACCTGGTCGAAGTTCCCGAACTTCGCCCAGCGCTATGCCGCGCACGTCGCGCGCTCCGTTGGCCTTAGCCGGATCTCGGTGGGCTGGAACGGCACCAGCGCGGCGGCGGATACCAACCGGATCGCCAATCCGCTGGGTCAGGATGTCAACATCGGTTGGCTTCAGAAACTGCGGCTTGAACGTGCCGACCACGTCATGGGTCGCAACACGGTCACCGCCGGCGGCGTCACCACCGCCACGGGCACGGCCAAGCCGATCTACATCGGCCCGAACGCGGACACCGCCGATGGCGATTACAAGAACGTCGATGCGCTGGCCTATGACCTGATCGCGGGCATGCCAAGCTGGGCGCGCAGTTCCACCGATCTGGTCTGCATCGTCAGTCAGGATCTGGTGGATGAGAAGTACTTCCCGATGATCAACCGCCCGGTTTCGGACGTGATCGACGGGGACCGCGCCACCAGCGACCAGAAGGTCAGCGATATCGTGATGTCCGCCAAGCAGATCGGTGGCCGCCCGGCGGCGATCGTGCCCAAGTTCCCCGAAGGCACGATGCTGATCACCTCGCTTGGTCAGGCCAACGCATCCGATTCCAGCAACCTTTCCCTTTACATGCAGGAGGGATCGCGCCGCCGTTACATCCGCGATGAGCCGGAAAACATGGCCAGCCTGGTGGACTACAACAGCTGCAACGAAGGCTACGTCATCGAAGACACCGACTTCGCCGTGATGGCCGAAAACATCACCTTCGGCGAACGGCCCTAACACATTCACGAGGGCGACGATCGGGCTACCTGCCGGGACCGGTGGCAACCCGTAGCCAATGCGAAAAAGGGGATGGTCCCGTGTCCCCTCTCCTGCCCCCGCCGGAAACCTGCCCTTGGTGCAGTCAGCCGGCGGGGGAAAGGTTCCCCAAATCTGGGAAGCCCCGCCCCAAGGAACCCTGAAGATGGCCCTTTCCCCGTTCCGCCGCCACCAGATGCACGTCAACGCGCTGATCAGCGGCACCATCGTCGCGGCCACCACCACCGCCGCCCCGGAAGAACCCGCGCCCGATACGCCGCAGGGGCAGGAATACGCCGCCCTGCGCGTGCTGCTGCACGAAAACCTGCGTCAGTTGCAGGACATCGCCAGCCACGAAGCCCGCGTGCCGAAGAAGCGGGAATTCGCGGCGGCTTTCACGCCGTGGATCGAAGGCGTGCTGGAAGCGGGTGAAGCCGGCCAGGCCGCGCAGGATGAAATCCTGCTGGTGAACATGATCTGGGCGATCGACTATCGCGACATCGACTATGCGCTGAAGATCGGCGCGCACGCGGTGCGCCACAACCTGGTGATGCCAGCGCCCTTCACCCGCACCGTGGCTTGCTTCCTCGCCGAAGACATCGCCACCGTCGCGCTTGCCACCGCCGAAGCGGTCACCCATGCCCAGCTTCTGGCCCTGCTCGATCTGGTGACCGGCCGGGACATGCCCGATCCCGTCATGGCCAAGCTGCACAAGGCCATCGGCCGCAGCTTCCGCGCCATGGCCGATGCCTTCGATCCCACGGCGGACAGCGCGCCATCGGGCGGCAAGGCGGCCTACCTTTCCGCCGCGATCGAACACTTCGCCCGCGCCCTCGCGCTCGACAAGAACGCCGGCGTCAAGAAGGACATCGAACGCGCGCAGACCGAACTGAAGAAGGCGGCGCCATCTGATCCCGATCAGGCGCCGACGGAATAATCGACAAGCTCCGCCCCACGGCGCTCGGGGGGCGGACGGTTCGGAGCGAAGCCGCTTGCGGCCCTCGCTCCCGCCCCGTCCTCACCCCCCGAAAACATCAAGGGAACCAGCATGAGCGGCCTCATTTCCTCGCCCGTCCCCGCGCCCGATCCGAACGGCGCGCAGGTTGTGGCCGATGGCTGGTTCCCCCCGATCGGCGTGGCCGCCATCCGCGATGCGGTGCCGCTGGGCGGCCACACGGTCACCAACCCGCGCCTTGTCATGGCGATCGAGGGCGGGATGCTCCACGCCTTCCGCGAACTGGCGGACTGGCGAACGGCGCGCGTGCTGGAAGGCGCCGCCGCGCTGGCCGACGTGACGACGGACACCATCAATGGCCAGAACCGCGCCGTGCGCCTGTGGACCCGCATGGTCTATTACTTCGCTGCCGCCGAACTGGCGGGCGAACATCCGGACATCGCCGCCACCGATCAGGGCATTGACCGCGCCGCCGAACGCGCCGTGGCCGGCGACGAATTCCGCCGCCTGGCGCTGGCCGCCGGCGCCGATCTGCTCTCGATCGGCGGCCCGCCCGTGCAGCGCAATCGGGTGGAACTGCTATGAGCGCGCCCACCGGCTTCACGAACGAAGAACTGGTGATCCTTTCCTTGACCGCCGCCGTCTGGAATCGGTTCATCGCGCTGCCTTTGCTGCACACCGACGACATTCCCGAATTTCGCGCCAAGATGCATGATCTGCAGCGCATCATCATCGGGCGGGTCGGGCAAAGGGAACTGGCGAAAAACGATGTCGCGGACCTGCTGATGGTCCTGTCGGAGCAAACCCCATGACCGTCGCCACCTCCCGCCAGGGCGAAACCGTGGACGCCGTCTGCTGGCGCGTGCTGGGGCGGACGGCGGCGGTCACCGAACAGGTGCTGGAAATGAACCGGGGCCTTGCCGAACTCGGGCCGATCCTGCCCGCCGGCACGCAACTGACCCTGCCCGATCCCGCCACCGCCGCGCCCGAACAGCGCGATACCGTGCAGCTTTGGAGCTGACCCGTGCGCAAGCTGAATTCCCTGCGCGCCGCCATCGAACAGGCGGTGCCCGAACTGGCGCAGAACCCGGCCAACCTGCGCATCTGGGTGGATCGCGGCACCGTGGCCGCCACGCTCACCACCGGCGGGGGTATGACCTTCGCTTATCGCGCCAACGTGCTGATCATGGAGATGACGGCCGACCTCTCCGTTGTCACCCACGCGCTCACCACATGGCTGCGCGTGGAACAGCCCGACCGGCTGATCCCCGGCACCGAAGGCTTGAGCTTCGAAGTGGACGTGCTGACCAACAAGGTGGTGGACGTGCTGCTTCAGGTGGACCTGAAGGAAAGCGTCACCGCCACGCCCAACGAAGATGGCTCTATCGCGCTGGCCTACCTGCCCGAACCTGATCCGCTGTTCGATGATTTCGGCAGCGCCGGCCCCGCCGATCCTCCGCCGCCGCTTACCGCCGTGGGGCAGGAAGGCGAAGGCTGGCTGGCCGCCATCGACGGCCAGATGTGATCGATGGCCGAAGACCTGCAAAAGCTGGATGAATGGTTCGGCCGCATCCTGCGTGGCCTGTCCCCGTCCGAACGGATCGCCGCCGCGCGCAAGCTGGGTATGGGGCTGCGCAAGTCCAACACCGCCCGCATCGCGAAGAACGTGGAGCCGGAAGGCGATCCCATGGCGCGGCGCAAGGCCCGCTATGACCGGCTTGGCAAGCTGCGCCAGAAGGCCGGCGCGCTGATGTTCCGGGGGCTGCGCAAGGGCGAACACTGGAAGGTGGACGCCACCGCCGATGGCGTGGAAATCCGCCCGGCCAACGGACTGATCGATCGGATCGCATCGAACAACCAGTTCGGCGAAGTGGTCACCGTGGGCCGCCTGCGCAACCGCCGCCGCATCCGCGCCAAGTATCCCGAACGCCACCTGCTGGGCTTTGCGCCGGACGATGAACGGCTCGCTATCGATATCGCCGCGGACATGCTCGATCCGGACCGCTGACGCCGCCGCCACCGGGTAACGCGCCCCGTTACCCGCGCGCGCACTCGATCGGGCGCGGGAGGCCGGGCAAGCCGGCCCCATGCCCATCGCATCAGACAGCTTTACCGGGGTTGACCTCTCCCGCCTGCCCGCGCCCAGCGTGGTGGAGGAGCTGGACTTCGAAACGATCCTTGCCGCCAACCTCGCGTGGTTCACCACCGCGATCGAGGCCGAAGGCGGTTCGTTCGATGCCACGGTGAAATCCGATCCGGTGGTTCTGGCCATCCACCTGTTCAGCTACCGCGAAATGATCCTGCGCCAACGTTCAAACGATGTGGCCCGCGCCGTGATGGTGGCCTACGCCGAAGACGCCGATCTGGACAATCTGGGCGCGCTGTTCGGCGTCGAACGCTTCATCATCACCCCGGCCGATCCGCTGACCGGCACTGACGATGTGCTGGAAAGCGATGACGATTTCCGCCGCCGCATCGTTCTCGCGCCCGAAGGCTATTCGGTGGCCGGGCCGGAAGGGGCCTACATCTTCCACGCCCTCTCCGCCGATGCGGACGTGATCGACGCATCGGCCACCAGCCCCGATCCCGGCGAAGTGGTGGTCACCGTGCTTTCGCGCAGTGGAGACGGCACGCCCGCGCCCGCCGTGCTGGCGGCGGTGGAAGCGCGGCTGACCGATGACAACGTGCGGCCGATGACCGATCACGTCACCGTGCAGGCGGCGGACATCGTGGATTACGCGGTAGAGGCCACGCTCACCTTCTTCGCCGGCCCGGATCGCGCCATCGTGCTGGCGCTCGCCCAATCGCGCCTCGCCACCTATCAGGCCAACGCGCGCCGCCTGGGCCGCGACGTGACGCGCGCGGGCATCATCGCCGCCTTGTGCCCCGAAGGCGTGCAGAACGTGGAGCTGGCCAGCCCGCCCGCCGATATCCCGATCACGCGCCAACAGGCGGGCAACTGCACCGGCGTGACGATCACCGATGGAGGCGTGGGCGAATGAACGCGCCGCTTGTCCCCCCGGTGGTCACCGCGCTGGAACGCGCGCTCGATCTGCTGGCGCAGATCCGCATCGGCGCGATCGACACGCCCTTCCGCGAAATCTGGTCGCCCCAGCAATGCCCCGAAAACGTGCTGCCGTGGCTGGCTTGGGGTCTTTCGATCGACCAGTGGGATTCCGCCTGGCCGCTCAACATCCGCCGCGCCCGCGTGGCCTCTGCCATCGCCATCCAGCGGCGCAAGGGCACGCGGAAATCGGTGACCGATGTGGTCAACAGCTTCGGCGGCAACGTCGCCATCCGCGAATGGTGGGAAAAGACGCCACCGGCCACGCCGCATACCTTCTCCCTCACCGTCTCGCTGGGCGGGCAGAGCGATGCCGTGCCCGGCCCGGATTTCATCGAGGCGGTGATTTCCGAAGTCGCCCGCACCAAGCCGGCGCGATCCCATTTCGATTTCACCGTGGGCCTTTCGGCGCGCGGGCGCATCGGCCTGCGGGCCATGGGCCGCGCCGCCACTTATGCCCGCCTGCCCTGTATCGCCGCCTGATCCGGAGCCGCCCCCATGGCCTTCACCATCACGATCACCAACGCCGGGCGCGCCGCCATCGTCAACGCGCAAAACACCGGCACCGCCCCGGTCACCATCGCGCAGATCGGCCTGTCCGCCACCGCGATCGTGCCCGCGCCCACGATGACGGCGCTGGCCGGCGAACTGAAGCGCACCGGCTCCATCGCCGGGGACGTGGTGGCGGACGATACCATCCACGTCACCGCGATGGACGAAAGCGCCGATGTCTATTCGCTGCGCGCCTTCGGCCTCTATCTGGCGGATGGCACCCTGTTCGCCATCTATGGCCAGGCCGCGCCGATCCTCGAAAAGGTTGCCGCCTCGATCGCGCTGCTTTCGATCGACGTGATCTTCGCGGATATCGATGCTGCCTCGATCACCTTCGGCGATGCCAGCTTCATCAACCCGCCCGCCACCACCGAACGGCAGGGCGTGGTGGAGCTGGCCACCGTGGCCGAAGCGCAAGCCGGCATCGATGCCCTGCGCGCCCTGACGCCCGCCGCCGCCAAGGCCGCCATTCTTGGCTGGCTGCTGGCGCAGGACGGATCGGGCAGCGGCCTCGACGCCGATCTGCTCGATGGGCAGCACGGGACGTACTACACCAACATCCCCGCCCGGCTTGGCTACACCCCGCTGAACAAGGCCGGCGATACCGCAACCGGGTCCATCATTGTCCAGGCCGGCGCGGCGCGCGCCGGCCTGTTCAGCACGGGCGACATCGGCGCGGATCGGGGCAACGGCAGCGGCGTGCTACTGCTGGGCGATAGCGGCAACCGCTACCTGTTTTGCGACGGCAACCGCTACGTGCTCAACGGTGCGGAACTCTATGCCGGTGTCACGAACTCGCTGGTCTGGAACTCTGGCAACGACGGTTCCGGCTCCGGCCTCGACGCCGATCTGCTCGATGGGCAGCACGGCAGCTACTACACCAACATCCCGGCCCGCCTTGGCTACACGCCCGCGAACAGGGCAGGCGATACGTTCACCGGCGCGGTCTTTTCACCCAGCTTTTCCGTCAGTGGCGCGCCGAACAGCTATCTTTCGCATGTCGATGGCAACTTGGTCCTAAGCGGCGACGGCAACGACTATGTGCTTTACGATAGAGCCGCGAACATCTGGTACACGGTCGTTGGTGGCGTCGGGCAAACGTGGACCGGCGCTGACGGCCTGGTCAACGCCCGCGTGGGCTTTCTGGCGGGCGGCAACACCGTCTGGCATGCCGGTAACGACGGCGCGGGCTCCGGCCTCGATGCCGATCTGTGGCGCGGCAAGACGCCGGCGCAGCACATCGCGGACTATCACACGTCCGGCAGCAACGCGAACGGGCAGTGGCGCAAATACCCGGACGGGGCCGGCGGCTTCGTGCTGGAACAATGGGGCACGGTGGACCTCGGCACCGGCTTCAACGTCCAGTACGCGGACGTAACCTTCCCGGTCCCGTTCTCCGCCGCCGCGCCCATCCACATCTCGGGCAACGGCAACAAGGGCGCGAACGCGGGCTGGAACGTGTGCGTGGTCTGCTTCGACGATCCCACCACGCTCGGTTCGCGGATCACCGCCGACAGCGCGAAGGCGGACCAGTATTTCAACCGCGTCGTCACCGTGCGCTGGCGCGCCGTTGGCAAGGCGCCGTGATCCCGCCGCTCATCCCCGACCCCCGCAAAGGAACCCGTCATGAAGACCACCATCGGCAAGTTCGACGCCAAGACCAACACCGTTCCGGTCACCTTCGTCCACGCCGGCGTCACCCACCGCCGCGCCGTCAACGCGTGCCTCACCAGCGAAGGCAAATACGACAAGGCAGCCACCGAAGCCCGCGTGGCCGAAGTGGCGGCCGGCGTGGGACACAAGATCGCGATCGGCGCGATCACCAATCCCCCGCCCGCCCCCGAACTGCCGGAAGAACCCGCGCCGTGACGCCCGCCGCCGCGCTGCGCGCCGTGCGCGCCCACCTCGAAGACATGCCGGACGGCCTCAAGCACCTGTTCGATGCCATTTCACTCACCGCCTTGCTGGGGAGCGTGATCGACGTGCTGCCGGCCATCGCCACGCTTCTGACCATCATCTGGACTGTGATCAGGATCTTCGAAACCACCACGGTCCAGCGCCTGCTACGCCGAAAGGAACCGGTCGAATGAGCGCCCCCGATCCCCGCCAGACCGATCCCAGAAAGCCGATCTTCGATGCGGTGCGCGCCGCCGCGCGGCCCGGCCTGTTCAACGATCCCGGCCATGTGCTGGCGCTCGACAACCTGCTCGATGCCTTCGGCGTCGGCCGCCCCGCCGCGCCTGCCGTGCGCCGCATCAACGGCGCCGGCGTGGCCATCATCAAGCATTTCGAAGGGTTGAAGCTGAAGGCCTACAAGTGCCCTGCCGGAATCTGGACGATCGGCTATGGCCACACCGGCCCCGATGTCGTGCCCGGCCTGGTCATTACCGAAGCCCGCGCGGATGCGCTGCTGGCGGCGGACCTTGCCCGGTTCGAAGCCGGCGTCGCCCGCCTCGCCCCCGTCACCACCGACAACCAGTTTTCCGCGTTGGTCAGCTTCGCCTTCAACGTGGGGCTGGACGAGGATGACGACACCATCGCCGAAGGGCTGGGCGACAGCACGCTGCTGCGCAAGCACAACGCCGGCGATTACGAAGGCGCGGCGCGCGAATTCGCCAAGTGGAACAAGGCCAACGGCGTGGTCCTCTCCGGCCTCGACCGTCGCCGCGCGATGGAGGCCGATCTCTATCGGCGCGCCGCATGATCCGCCTGTTCGAAAGCTGGCCGCCGAAAGACTGGCGCGCGCTGGTGGCGCTGGTCGGTTCCATCCTGGGCGCGGTGGTGCTCACCGCCTTCGTCTGGTGGACCGTGGCCGCGCTGCTGCCCGCCGGGCGCTGGTCCGTTTCCAGCGAGGCCGAACGGGTCATCACCATCCGCTGGGTGCTGTGGATCGCCGTGGGCGCCATCGCCGTGGTGCTGGTGGGCCTTGGCATGGCGATCAACCGCCGCAGCTTCCGGGGCAAGCTCGGCTCGGCCGAAGTGGGCTTTGACGGCGGGGAAGATGCCGCCCCGCCGAAGGACATTCCACCCCCTCCCCTTCCGGAAAGGTAGGAACTGCCATGCTTGCCCGCATCGCCACCCTGATCGGCCTGCCCCGCTGGGCCGCCACCCTGATCCTGATCTTGCTGGCGATTGCCGTGCTGGCGGGCGGCACGGCGGCGGTGGTTTCCGCCGTCAACCGCCACGATGCCGCCCAGCGAGCCGCCGGGGCCGACAGCCAGCGCGCGGACGATCAATCCGCCATCATCATCCGAACGGAGAACGCCAATGCCGCCCGTGAAGACGTGCGCGATCCTCGCAATCGCGCTGCTTATGACCAGTGCCTGCGGTCAGCCCGAACGCCCGCGAACTGCCAGCGATTCCTGCCTGATCTTCCGCCGGATCAGCATTGAACCCGCCCCCGCCGCCGGCGCGGACGATGCGGACAACAAGTGGGACAGCGATCAGACCGTGTTCGAAGTGCTGCAGCACAACGCCGCCTATGACGTGGCCTGCCCCTCTCCCAAATGAGCGGGCAGGATGAGGACATCCCGGCGGACGCTTCCACGCTGATCCGCCTGGGCACGATCGCCACCGTGGATCTGGCGGCGGCGCGCTGCACCGTGCGGATCGGCGATCCGGATGAGGATGACGCGGTAAGCCCGCCCGTCCGCTGGGCGGCGGTGCGCGCCGGGAAGAAGCGCCGCTGGTCCCCGCCCAGCGAGGGCGAGGAAGTGGTCCTGCTCTGCCCCGATGGCCAGATCGGCAACGGCGTGGCCCTGTGCGGCCTGTTCAACGATAACTTCCCCGCGCCATCGGACGAGGATATCGATCTGGACGTGTACGACGATGGCGCGCGCATCGCTTACGATCCCGCCGCCCACGCGCTCACCGCCGTGCTGCCCGCCGGCGGCACCGCATCGATCGAGGCGCCCGGCGGCATTACGCTGAAGGGCGATGTTACGATCGAAGGCACGCTGCACGCCAGCGGCCAGATCGACAGCGATGCCGATGTGCAGGCCGCCGGCATCAGCCTGAAGAACCACAAGCACGGCAACGTGCAGGCCGGCAGCGCGCAGACCGGAACGCCAGTCTAACCCCCTTCGTCATTGCGAGCGCAGCGAAGCAATCCAGTGCCCCGCGTTCCACTCTGGATTGCCGCGAGGCTGCGCCTCTCGCAATGACGCAACTCGGGGCCATCCGTACCGCTCTCGCCGCGCGCCGGGTAACGCGCCCCGTTACCCGGCGGCGCGCTGGCGTTCCGCGCGCGCCCGGCGCTTGGTGCCGCGCATGATCGGCATGGACGCCACCACTGGAAAGCCGCTGTCCGGCATCGCGCACCTGGCGCAGTCGATCGCGCGCATCCTCTCCACGCCGCTCGGGTCGGTCCCCATGGCCCGCGATTTCGGATCGCTGCTGTTCGATCTTATCGACCGGCCCATCAACGCCAGCCTTACCATGCTGCTGCACGCGGCCACCGCCACGGCGCTGCGGCGCTGGGAACCGCGCATCGCGCTGACCCGTGTGGTGATGGACGCCAGCGAAGCGGCCTCGGGCAAGCTCACCATCGCCATCCAGGGCAAGCTGGTCGGGGCGTCAACCGTTCCCGCGACCGCCACCGATATCGTCTCCCTCTCCATCCCCCTCCTGCTCCGGCGCGCCGCCGCCTAACCGAAGGACCGCACCATGCCGCACGGCCTTACCCTCACCGAATCCACTTCCGGCGCCCGCACGGTCAAGCTGCCCAGCCTGGCCGTGATCGGGCTGGTCGCCACCGCCGGGGCCGCTGCCGGTGCGGCCACCACCGCGCTGAACGCCGCCTTCCCGCTCAACACGCCGGTGCTGGTCACCAGCGTGGCCAACGCCATCGCCAAGGCCGGCACCACCGGCACGCTCAAGCCCGCGCTCGAAGCGATCGACGATATCACCAGCCCGCTGGTGGTGGTGATCCGCGTGGCGCAGGGCGCGGACGCCGGCGCGACGGAAGACAACGTGATCGCTGGCATCCAGGCGCTGCGGACCGCCGAAAGCGTAGTAGGCAAACGCCCGCGCATCCTTGGCGCGCCGGGGCTGGAAACGGCGGACGTGACGGCCGAACTGGTGATCGCGGCCAAGAAGCTGCGCGCCTTCCCCTATGCCCGCGCGATCGGCGATACGATCGTGGCCGCCACCACGTACCGCGCTACCTATTCCGCGCGCGAACTCATGCTGATCTGGCCAAACACCTCGTCCGATTTCGCGGGCGATGCCGTGGCCCGTGCGCTGGCCCTGCGCGCGCTGATCGATGAAACGATTGGCTGGCACAAGACGATCAGCAACGTGCCGATCGACGGCGTGACCGGCGTATCCATCCCGGTGCATTTCGACCTGCTTGATCCTTCGACCGATGCCGGCGTGCTGAACGATGCGGGCGTGACCACCATCGTCCATGCCGGCGCCGGCTTCCGCTTCTGGGGCAACCGCACCTGCGCGGGCGAGGATCAGCCGATGTACGTGTTCGAAAGCGCGGTGCGGACCCTGCACGCGCTGCAGGACATCATCGTTTCGGTGTTCCTGCCCTTCTTCGATCAGCCGATGACGGTGGCGCTGATCCGCGACAATCTGGAAACCGTGAACGCCGCGTTCCGCGATCTCGTGCGCCGGGGCTGGCTGATCGGCGCGAAGGCCTATTTCGACAAGGACGCCAATTCGGCGGACCAGCTCATGGCCGGCCGCCCCACCTTCCGCATCGCCTTCACGCCCGTCGCCCCGATGGAAAACCCCACGGTGGACCTGTCCATCACGGACGAATTCTACACCGGCTTCGCCGACCAGATCACCTGATCGGCCCCACCCGGCTGATCGCCCCAACCCGTTCGTGTCGCGCGCAGGCGAGACACCAGCCACCTGAAAGGACACGCCCATGGGCATCCCCAGCAAGCTCAAGAACTGCAACGCCTATGTCGATGGTGGCAGCTACATCGGCATCGTGGGCGAATACGAAGAACCCAAGCTGGCGCTGATGCTGGAAGACTGGCGCGGCGGCGGCGCGATCGGCGCGGTGCAGATCGACATGGGGCTGGAAAAGCTGGAAGCCACGCTCACCATGGGCGGCCATGTCGCCGCACTGGTGCGCAAGTTCGGCACGACGGCGGTGGACGGCACCCGCATCCGCCTGGTGGCCGCCTATCAGGCTGATGACGGCAGTTCGCCCGACGCGGTGAACATCTTCCTGGGCGGCCGGTTTTCCGAAATCGACATGGGCAAGGGCAAGCCCGGCGACAACACCGAACACAAGTACAAGGCTGCGCTCGCCTATTACCGCCGCGAGGTGAACGGCCGCGTCGAGGTGGAAATCGACATGATCGCCGGCGTCTTCATCGTCGATGGCGTCGATCGCTACGCCGAAATCATGTCGATCATCACCAGTTGATCAGCGCGCCGGGGCGGTTTCCAGCCCCGGCAGCTTCGCGCGGTTGAACATCCAGCAATGGCGCGATTTGCCATCGCGGCTGTTGACCACGCCCACATCCATGAACGCCGGGTGCGCGCGCAGGGCGCGCCACAGCTTATGGTTGCGCGCCGAATCGATCCGGCGCTTTTCGAACAGCTTGCCGATTTCCGGCAGCGATATCGCCAGCATTTCGTCCTGGCGGTGATGGTCGAAGGTGATCCCGGCTTCGCGCAGGCTCATCAGCCCGGCAAAGAACGTTCCCGCGATTTCCAGATCCGGAAGGCTGGGCTGGCCGAACGCCTCGATCGGCGGCAGCGGCACGTTCATGCGCTCGCAAGTCTGCGCCAGCACCGCATGGAGCATGGCCTTGATGTCTGGCTGCCATTCCGATTTCAGACGGTCCACCAGCTTCAACAGATCGCCCGTGCTGGTAGTGCCGCCTTGGGCATGGCGCGGGTTGATCGCCGCGCCCTTGACCCAATAGTCGTGAAGCACCTGATAGCATTCGCGCTGATAGGCGATCACCCTTGCTCGGGCATCTTCGCGAACCTTGGAAACTGTGAGCGTGAATAGCCATCCATGCATCAAATCGATGGGTAGGGTCACGGTTTCCTGCATCCCACGCTCGGAAGGCATGGTCATAATGACCATACCTTCCGAAAGAAGCGGGTCCCGCTGAATGCGCTTATACTGGCTCACCCAATCGATACCCAGCGCGTCCACCAGCGGCTTCATCGCCACCCGCACGGTTTCGCCATCGAAAATGGTCAGAAGCTGGGAGCCTTGGAACTCCACCAAGGCAAACCTGTTATCGCTCATCGAATCGTCCCCTTCGCGGGCAGCGTATCACTCATCCGAACCGCACAACTCCGCGTAATAGATATCGTGCGCCTCGCGTTCGTTGATCGGCCCCTCGCTCTGGTCCTCGCCATAGCGGGGCAGGATCGGAAGAAGCTGGATGTGTTCGCCGGCATCGCAGGCGTCGTAATCTTCGTGGTCCGGCTCCATGTCGGGATCGCCGTCGATGTGGTCGAGCATCTCGATCAGCGCTTCGATCTGCTGTTCGATGGCCTCCCGATCCGTGGGCATCACGCCCAGATAGATCGTGCGCGGAAGGAAGTGTTCGCGGGCCAGATGCTTTGCCATCAGCACGGCCTCCCTTCGCCATCGTGTTCGGCCCACAGGCGGCGCAGCAGCACCACGCGGCGGGCTTCGTTCAGATCGATGACGCGCGCCGTGCTTGCCGGGCGCGCGGGGGCAGTGGTATCGGGCTTGGTAGCCATGGCGATCACTCCAACTGATCCAGTGGTTAGGCCCGGAGTGAGGCGGCAACCTCGCTCCGGGCTGTTTTGTGTTAGTTGTGCCACTTGTGCCTGTCAATGGATATTGTGCTACAGGCACAAGTTGGGTAACAGGCACCCATGACCACGGCAAAAAAAGATCAGCGCATCCCGATCATGATGTCTGTTGCAGAGGTTGCGCGGATCGATGAATGGCGCGCGAAGCAACCCGGCATTCCAGCCCGTGCGGAGGCAATTCGCCGTCTCGTCGGCAAAGCGCTTGAGACGCCTGCTGATTGATCTTTGTCGTTTAATCCACGATCCTCGACTGCGAATCTGACGGGGGAATCATGGCAGGCGCACAATTATTTGAAGGATATGGCGCGGTCATCGAAGTTACCGATGATGGCATCATTATTCGAAGGCGCGGGTTGGTTGCCTTTAGCCTACACGGCCTAAAGGGTGAGAAGCGCATTCCATTTTCCAGTATTTCAGCCGTTCAGTTCAAACCTGCGTCCATGCTAACATCTGGATACATTCAGTTTTCCATCATAGGTGGCAACGAAAGTCGCGGCGGCCTCGTTGCGGCAACGAAGGACGAAAACAGCGTCATCTTCAAAGGCAAGCATCAGACAGCCCAATTCGCCAAGTTGCGAGAGATCGTTGAAGAGGCAGCTCGCAAGGCGCGCACCCCTTCCGTAACCCAATCGAATTCTTCGATCGCGGACCAACTCTCAAAGCTGGCCGATCTTCTTGATCGCGGCCTGCTCACCCAGGAAGAATTTGCAAAACAGAAGTCCGCATTGATCGGGTAACCCGCCCCGTTACCCGGCACATCACTGGAAGCGCGCGCGCGATGCGCGTTTGATCCGGCCAGCGAACATGCTTCGCTGGCCGGTCCTTTTGCGGGGCGCCGGTCAGCGGAGGCCGGGGGCGCAGCCACACCGCGCCCCCGGCCCTTCCTGCCCCGCCATGCAAGGGAAGCCCCGCAGATGACCGATGCCACCGTGACGCTCGACGAACCTATCGTTCGTGGCGAACAGAAGATTTCCACCCTTGGCCTGCGCCGCCCCAAGAGCGGCGAACTGCGCGGCCTTTCCATGATCGACCTGGTGCAATTGAAGGTTGATGCCGTTCACGAACTGTTGCCGCGCATCACCGTGCCGCCGCTAATCATGGCCGAAGTGCATGACCTTTCCCCGGCGGACATGTTCAAGCTGTCCACCGAGATCGCCGGTTTTTTTCTTCCGAAGGAATCCGCAGCGTCCCCGAACGCATAGAGGACGCGATGGCAGACATCGCCATCGTCTTTCACTGGCAACCCGCCGTGATGGAGGCGATGTCGCTTCGCGAATTGCTCGACTGGCAACGGATCGCCCGAGAACGGAGCAAACCCGATGAGTGACACGACGCTGAAACTTGCCGTCGCCTTCGAGGCCATCGACAAGTTGAGCGGCACGCTCAAGCAACTCTCCGCCGGGTCAAAGGGTTTGGGCCGCGAGTTCAAGGCGCTGCGCGACGCGACCCGGAACCTTGAAAAGACGCAGGAACAGATCGGGCGCGCCGGCAAGACGGAACCCGGCGGGCTTGCCGAACAGTTCGAGTGGCGGTGAAGTGGGCGCCCGTTCATCGGCCCCATTTGATTGCGTCGATGGCGTGGATTTTGCACTTGGGACGCCACCCGATGTTCCCATCTCGTCTGATGGCGAAGGAAGCGGGAGTTCGGCCTCTTGCGCCTTCGGCTCCGTCCGGCGTCGTTTGGGTGCCCCCGCTTTTGGCCTGGCCGGCGTAGCCGGAGTTACCGAAGGTGGGGACGCAGGGGGGACCGCGACCGCGAGCCGAACGGGCGGTGTTCCACGCTCCTCGAACGCCTCAGCGACGGAGGCGACCTTGTTATAGCGGTCCTCGAACCGGACCACAGGCAGGCTGCGTCCGAAGCGCAGATAGCCGATGAGGTTGGGCAGATTGGTGACCTCGGTGTGCATTACCAGAGGTCGCGTCACCTGCATCCGCGAGAGGTTCACACCATCGCGCATATCGTTCACGCCGTAGGACATGCCCTCGTTGGCTTCGACCTGTTCGACCTGCCCCAGATTCTCGCTGACATGCTTTGCGGTCGGCGTGTCGTTGGCGCGCAGCGCCACCCAGGTCGAGCAGTAGCCGGTGATCGCGGCGGCATCCTGGATGCCATAGGTTGCTTCCAATTGCGGGTAGCTCTGGAACCCCAGGATGCCGCAGCCGCCATACTTCCGGGCGCGAGCAAGGAAGTCGCCGAGCGACGGCAGGCGCTGGAGCGTCGGCAACTCGTCGATCACGCAATAGAGGCGGCGGTTGCGATCCGGCGTCATGCTCATGATCGCGCTGATCGCGATATCAAGCCACACCGTGATCAGGGGACGGAGCGAAGGAAGCTGGTCCGCCTTTACAGTGATGAAGAGCCAGCTGTCGTCCTTCTCATTGGCGACCCAGTCGCGGATCGAGAAACCGTCTGCGGTGTCATCGAGATAGGCGAAGCTGCGCATCACTGAGGCGAGCTCGGCCTGGATGCCGGCGCTGGTGCGTTCCCCCTCCGTCGAGATGAATGCCGCCGCGTCTGTACCGACAGCGAACGCGGCGAGGTCCTTCAGCTTGGAGCGCAATAACGTGTCGAGCAGGATCGAGACCAGGGTGCGCTCCTGCCGGGCCAGCTTCCGTAAGACGGCAACCAGCGTGCCGCGCGCAGCCTTCGCCCAGAAGGGATCGCCGGCCTTGTCGGGAATCGTGGACTCGGCGATCTGATCGTAGTGATAGTCCCGCGGGACATCGACCCAGGGCGACCAGCAATCCGCCCGCGCATCGAGCGGATTGAGCAGAACGTCGATCCCCGGCCGATAGAATTTTTCGACGAAGGTTCCAGCCGTATCGTAAACGATGGCCCGCCGTTTCCGCTTCCGGATTCCGTCGAGCATCTTGACGATGATGTTGGTCTTGCCGGTGCCGGGGGCGCCGCAGATCAGGATGTGCTCGGGCTCGAACGCATCGGGGACATTGACACCGCCAATGTCGAAGCTCCCCTTGGCATGACGCCACAGGGCGCGACGAACCTGCCGCACGGTTCCGAACCGCGCGCCGCGCAGGAACTGGTTCGAGCCGAGTCCCCGTCCGGTGCGAGTGAAGTAGAACCAGGCCCACCCCAGCATGGCGAGGGCGAACAGGCCGGAGATTGCCGCTCCATGGAGCAGATAGGTCTCGAAGGCAGCGAGCGTCTTGTGGGCGACACCGGAATCGAGGAGCGCCTTCGGGCTGGTCCAGTACTGCTTGCCTGCCGGTGTCCTGAACAGGATCGGGGTGACGTTGCCGGGAACGGCATCCCCCATGACAGCGGCCTGGCCGAGCTTCACAAGAACGAAGCGCTCGTACTCGGACGACTTTTCGAGCGCGTACCAGATGATGCCGCCGATCCAGATCACCAGCCCCGCAAGAAAGGTCTGGTAGAAGACCTGGGTGGTCATGCGGACGTTGTGGACGATGGCCTGGCCGCCGCGGGTCCAGGAGCCGAGCGTGTCGTGACGAAAGATGCTCATGGCCGGTCCTGCTCGGGATCGAGCAGCCCCCTTTCGCGGAGGAGTCGGCGCGCTTCACCCAATCCCTTCTGGAGGATGTCAGGCGAGCGCTCGCCGACCGACGTGGCGAGAATCGCGAAGGCCTGGATGGCCGTCGCATGGAGCTCGTCGAAGCGGGCATGATAGCCCGAAGGATCGGTACCTTCGAAGCGTTCGAGTATGTCGCGACAATAGGTCGCGGCGCCGAGACCCGCATTGCGCGCCTGGACAGAAAGGCGCGCATAGAGGTCATCGTCTATGCGAATTGTGATGCGTGCCAAGCGGCGGACTCCTTGTCCGGCACGCCAGCAACGTGGTGAAGCAACCCTCTTATAGCCGAATTACGACGTGATCTCAACAATTTATCGAAACTGCCGCCGGCAGCCATTAAGTGCCAAGGCAGATCAATCGCTTAAGCGCGGAAACAATGCGGCCTGGCTGCCGCCGGCAGCCGATCGGTGCCAGATCGACAGCCATTCTGTGCCGGCTAAAAATGGCGGATATCCGCGCGATTCACGCCCGCAGCACCCGTGCGTGGGGTGCATTCTCCTCGCCTGCGGCGTGCGTCCCTCTTCCGCAGCGCTCGCCCGCTGCGCCCTGTCGATCCCGATCGACGC
This sequence comes from Novosphingobium sp. EMRT-2, assembly GCF_005145025.1. Taxonomy (NCBI): domain Bacteria; kingdom Pseudomonadati; phylum Pseudomonadota; class Alphaproteobacteria; order Sphingomonadales; family Sphingomonadaceae; genus Novosphingobium; species Novosphingobium sp. EMRT-2. The sequence goes on from NZ_CP039695.1 coordinate 919,536, forward strand.
GGGTTTCCCCGTCAGGGGAGCCGCGTTCGATCGGTTGCGCTCCGTCGTCAGGAATGCGTTGCAAGCGGATGCTCCTTGGAAGATAGTCGGGGTTGGCGGGCAGACCTCCTTTCCAAGAAGGAGTCCAAGAATGCCCAAGATGACGGAACGGGAACGGCTCGCGAAGATCGAGGCCGACCAGCGCAATCTCGCGCAGGAAGCCGAGACGGTGCGGCGTGGATTGCGCGCGCATTATGGCAGGCTCGCGTCGGAGCTTGCGGTCGAGAGACTGAGCGAGCGCGAGTTTCGCGATGTGCTCGGCCAAGCGATCAGGATCGGCGGCGGCGCGGCGCTGGCTGCACTGAAGGCGCTTCCGGCCGCGACCGATGATCCGCCCGAACGGCGCGCACCGACGAAGGCCCGCGCTGCTGGTGGGATGAAGTCCGGCGCTACGCCGCCTCCCGGTTCGGATGCCGGAGACGGAAGCCAGGGGACGGTGCATCCTTAGCGGAAAGGGGAGCGACGTTGGCGGGCGGGACGCCCGCCAAAAGGAGCGGCGCGGGGGAAACCGCTCGGGTTTCCCCCGCTCGTGCGACAAGCACGACAAGGGACCGGCGGCGGTGTCCCGCGCCGGTCCCTTCTTGGGCTGGTGGTCCGGTCAGGCCGCTATGACGCGGCGCTTGCGTTTAATCGGCACATCGGGTTCCTGATCGGTTCGCATGAAAACATGGGTCGGGACGCGGTGGCCCTTCTCCGGGTTGAACAGGTCATAGAGGCTCGATTGTATGCCGGAGTGTTGAGTAGCGCTGAGAATTGACCCGGGAGGGCCAGAAATTATCACTGAGAATTGACCCATGCTTTCCTCGCCTCCGGCTGACAGTCGGGAGGCATCGGAGTGATCGACATGGACCTACTCAGTGTGATCCGCCGCTGGCACTTTCGGCAAGGCATATCCATTCGCGAGATCAAGCGGCGAACGGGGTTATCGCGCAACACGATCCGCAAATATCTTCGCGCCGAGGCGGTGGAGCCGGTATTCAGGGTTCCTGATAGACCGAGCAAGCTGGACCCCTTTGCTGAGAAGTTGACGGGGTGGCTGCGGGTGGAGGCTGGCAAGTCGCGCAAACAGAAGCGGACGGCCAAGCAGCTTTACGCCGATCTCGTCGCACTCGGCTTTGACGGCTCATATACTCGAGTGGCGGCGTTTGCGCGGGAATGGAAGCGTGGGCGCCAATATGAGCAACAGACCAGCGGACGCGGGACATTCGTGCCGCTGGTATTTCAGCCCGGTGAGGCCTTCCAGTTCGACTGGAGCGAGGACTATGCGGTTCTGGGTGGCAAGCAGGTCAAGCTGCAAGTGGCTCATACCAAGCTGTCGCATAGCCGAGCGTACATCGTTCGGGCTTATCTGCTGCAGACCCACGAGATGTTGTTCGATGCGCTGACGCAGGCGTTCCGAGTTTTGGGTGGCGTGCCGCAGCGCGGGATCTTCGACAACATGAAAACCGCAGTCGACAAGATTGGCCGCGGCAAGGCCCGACAGGTGAACGCACGCTTTGCCGCGCTTGCCAGCCACTATCTGTTCGAGACGGATTTCTGCAATCCAGCCTCAGGCTGGGAGAAGGGGCAGGTCGAGAAGAACGTCCAGGACGCTCGCCACCGCTTGTGGCAGCCAATGCCTCACTTCCCGGATCTCGCAACACTCAATGTCTGGCTTGAAGAGCAATGCATCGCACAGTGGGCCAACATCCATCACGGCGGCCTGCCCGGCACCATCGCAGATGTACACGCCGAGGAGGTGGCCAGCCTGATGCCCATGGGGCGACCCTTTGATGGCTTCGTCGAGCAAACCAAGCGTGTGTCACCCACTTGCCTGATTGCCTTCGAACGCAATCGTTACAGCGTGCCAGCCTCCTTCGCCAATCGGCCCGTCAGTCTGCGTGTGTACCCCGAACGGCTCGTCATTGTCGCGGAAGGGCAGGTCCTGTGTGAACACGAGCGGATCATTGATCGGTCCCATCATAGGTCCGGGCGTACGATCTATGACTGGCGGCACTATCTGGCCGTTGTTCAGCGCAAGCCGGGGGCCTTGCGCAATGGCGCCCCATTCCTGGAGATGCCCGAAGCCTTCCGGCAACTACAGGTAAGGCTGCTCAAGCGGCCTGGCGGAGACAAGGAAATGGTCGAGATCCTGTCCCTTGTCCTGCACCATGACGAACAGGCTGTCCTGCGCGCTGTTGAACTTGCCCTCGAGGACGGGGTCGCAACCAAAACCCATGTTCTCAATATCCTGCATCGCCTGATCGATGGGAAGGCACCACCGGCTCCCCCGATCGATGCTCCACAAGCCTTGCGCCTCGGCAAGGAGCCCAAAGCCGATGTTGGCCGCTACGACACGCTGAGGGAGTTGCGCCATGCGTCATGATCCTGCCAGCGCTGCTGTGGTCGTAATGCTCCGCGGCCTCAAGATGTATGGCATGGCCCAAGCCGTTAGCGACCTGATCGAGCAAGGGGCCCCGGCGTTCGAGGCGACCGTGCCGACACTGTCCCAGTTGCTCAAGGCAGAAATGGCCGAGCGCGAGGTCCGCTCGATCGCCTATCAGATCAAGGCTGCTCGCTTCCCGGCATACAAGGACCTGGCCGGATTCGATTTTGCCGCCAGCGAGGTCAATGAGGCATTGGTACGTCAGCTCCACCGCGGCGACTTCATGGACAGTGCCGACAATGTTGTGCTGATTGGCGGCCCTGGCACCGGCAAGAGCCACATGGCCACCGCTCTTGGCGTCCAGGCCGTCGAGCACCATCGCAGGAAAGTGCGCTTCTTTGCCACTGTCGATCTGGTCAATGCGCTTGAACAGGAAAAGGCGGCCAACAGGGCTGGCCAGATTGCCGAGCGGCTGCTCAAGCTCGATCTCATCATCCTGGATGAACTGGGATATCTGCCGTTCAGCCCGTCAGGCGGCGCCCTGCTATTCCATCTGCTCAGCAAACTCTACGAGCGCACCAGCGTCGTGATCACAACCAACCTCAGCTTCAGCGAATGGTCTGGCGTCTTCGGCGATGCCAAGATGACCACAGCTTTGCTCGATCGCCTCACCCATCATTGCCACATCCTCGAGACAGGCAATGACAGCTTCCGCTTCAGGGCCAGCTCCGCCGCACCCAAATCCAGAAAGGGATAAACCCGACTCTTGACCGTGCCCCTCTTGGGCAGCACATAACCCACACCCACCCGGGTCAATTCTCAGTGATAATCCCGGGTCAATCCTCAGCGCTACTCAACAGGGCGTGGACGAACGTCTGCCACAGTTCCTGCATCGGCCGGTCCAGATTCTCTGGTTCGACAGTCAGGAGTTCATCGTCGTCATGGCCACGATCTTCGTCGCGGTCGTCGTTGGCGGGATGATCGGCTGGGCGCTCATCGGCGCTCTTCTCCTCTTCATTCCCTGGAAGCGGACAAAGCCGAGAGGCTTCATCCCGCACCTGGCCTGGCGCTGGGGCCTCGCCCGCTTCCGCAACTATCCGGGTCCGACCCAGACCCGCTTCTTCGAGTGAGCGTGATGGCACACCCTTTCCGACGCAAGGCTCAGGCGGACATGATCGGCGACACGCGTCCGAGCTGGCATCTGCACCGTTACTTGCAGGGCTCCGCGAATTTGTTCGAGGAGAACCGGCTGCTCAAGATCGCGATCGCCGGCTTGTTCGGCATCACCGCCGTGCTCGGCACGCTCATCTACACCTCGAACCAGAACACGCGCACGGTAATCGTGCCGTTCGGTGCCGACGGCGACCTCTATGTGACGGGCAACAAGCCCTCGGAAAGCTACCTTCGCTCGATCACCTTCAACATCGTGGGCCTGGCCGGCACCTATTCCGCCTATTCGGCGGACCGTCAGTTCCAGGAGCTACTGCGGATCGCGCATCCCAGCGCATATAATGGCCTGCGCGACAGCCTGAACCGGCTGCTCGACGAACTCGGCAACAATCCGACCCTTTCGATCGCCACCTATATCCGCGGCGACCAGCCCGTCACCTGGACGGGTAGCGAGATCCTCGTCCCCGTCGAGAAGGTCCGCGTGATCGGCGGAGTGATCCGCAAGTTCCGGGGAAATCTGCGCATCCGCTACGCGCTCGAGAATGGCCGCTTCTGGCTGACCGCCCTCCAGGAGGAGAATTTCAGTGCCGATGCCCGGTAACCGCGCGAGGCTCGCCTGCCTCGCGGGGGCGCTTGTCGCGTCCCTTCCCGCCCCAGCCTTCGCGCAATCGATCGCAGCTCTGCCTGACCAGACGAGCCGGATCCGGCTCTCCAACCGCGACGTCAATCACGTTGTGTGCGTCGACGGCGACATCGACGACGTGAAATTCTCGGCCGAGAAGGGTCTTGCGGTCGAGCGTGGCGGCTCGGATGCCTGGATCAAGTTCCTCGTCCTCGAGACCGAGGACATGGGCACGAAAACGCGCACCTATGTGACGACGCCTTCGGAATTCTTCGTTTCCTGCAACGGCGCGATCTACCCGCTCTATGCCGAGCCGGCCGACATTCCGGCTCAAACCGTGACCTTGGTTCCGGGCGGCGCGCAGCGCGCGCGGGCCAATGACGCGCTCCTTGGCCCGCTCGTTGAAGAAGAGCGGGCGATAGGCATCGCGCTCGCGATCTTGCAGGATCGGGTGCCGGCGTCCTTTTCCGAAGTGGCACCCTCGAAGGATAGGCTGATTCTTGCGGGGTTGCCTAGTGCGTCGCTCGATGAGCGTCGTCGCCTCGAGGTTGAGGGCATGGGGCTTTCGGTGAGCGAGTATCTGGTGCGCGCGAGCGCGGCGATGACGCTCGACGAACGCGATTTTCTCGACGCGACGCTCGGCACCGACATTTTCGCCATCACGATCGACCGGCTGACGTTGCGGCCTAACGAGACCGCACGGTTGATCGTCGTCCGCCGGAGTGCCCAGCAATGAGTACGCCCGAAGAGAACCTCGAGGGGCTGTCCGCGACCGCCAGCTCCCACACCAGCCCGGAAGGCAGTGAAAATGGGCCGATCGCGCGGCCCGCGTTGCTCGACCTCCGCGCGCAATGGGCGAAGCTGACATCCGACCAGAAGCTGCGCGCCAAGCAGTTGGGCGTGGTGTTCTCGATCGCGCTGCTCGGTCTTGGCCTCTACACGGCAAGCCGAAGCGGTCATGAGGAAGCGCCCAAGGCACCGCAGGCGTCCAACCTCGATATGGGCGCCGGCCTTCGTGGCGACAGCCTGGAAGTCAAGCTGCGCGGCGATCTCCAGAAGATTCTCGACGGGCAGAGCCTGCTCGGAGACCGGGTGACCGCAATCGAGGAAGGGAAGGTGGTTCCTGGTGGGGCCGGCGGTGGGCATTCCCCGAGCGTCGGGGGAGACGGCGATCTGCCCCCCGCCCTTCCCGACAATGCACCGGCCTATCCGCCCGCGCCGCCCGAGGCCAGGGGATCTGCCGATGAAATCCCGGCTCCGCCGAGTGCGCCGACCGCGCCGTCGGCACCACCTGCGCCACCCACGGAAAGACAGGTCGGCGCTATCGGTGCGGCGACCGCCTCGCAAGCACCGGAGGGAGGCGCTGGCGGCGGGGCCGCGTCAAAAAAAGCCAAGCGGACGATCTATTTGCCACCTGGTTTTATGCGGGCACGGCTCTTGACCGGGATCGACGCTCTGGCGAGTCGGGACGCCACAAGTAACCCGGAACCGATCATTGCCCGCGTCCAGGCGCCTGCGATCCTCCCGAACGAGGTCAAGGCCAATCTCTCCGGCTGCTTCGTCATCGGCAACGCGACGGGAAGCCTCGCCAAGGAGCGGGTCGAGGTCCAGCTCGTCTCCATAAGCTGCGTCGACTTCGACGAACATGCGGTGGTCGACCAGTCGATCAAGGGCTTCTTCGTCGATGCCGACGGCAAGAAAGGTCTGTCCGGCAAGGTGGTGACGCGAGCTGGCGCGACGCTGGCGCGATCGTTCATTGCCGGCACGATCGCAGGCATCTCGCAGTCGGTCGAGGGGTCGTTCGGGAGCCTGTCGACCTCGGCGCTTGGCAGCGTGCGCAGTCTCGACGCGGGCGATGCCGCCAAGTCGGGCATTGCCGGCGGCCTCTCCAAATCATCGGACAAGCTCACCGATTTCTATCTCGACCTCGCCCGTCAGGCGGGCCCGGTCGTCGAAGTCGGCGCCGCCAAGGACGTCGTGGTCGTCATTCAGGAAGGTCTCGCGCTCGAGATCAAACCATCGGTTGGAAGCAAGTTCTGATGCGACGCCTTCCCCAATCTTCAGGAGGTTCCGCCATGCGCATGCTGGCCCTCAAATCTCTCGATCGAACCTTGCTCTCGTTCAGCCTGCTCGCAACCTTGAGCGGCTGCGCGACGGTCGGCGCGATGATGTCGCCCTATTCGGAGAAGTTCGACTGCAAGAACAGCGACCACGGCCAGTGCATTCATCCCGATCGGGCCTATGAGGACGCGGTCGCGGGCGTCGCGTCAAAGTCCGACCCGAAGGTGACCAACGACCGCGCCATGCTGCGCGGCCAGGACACTGCCCGCCCGAGTGCGCGGTCGCGGAACGAGCGCGCAGGCAATGCCTATGGCAGCTATCGCGACAGCGTCTATCGCGAATTGAAAGGCCTGGTCGAAGCGCCGGTCACGCCGATGCTCAAGCCGGCGCAGACCGTTCGCACGCTGATCCTGCCCTACGCCGATCGCCAGCGCCCGGACCGTCTCTATATGCCCCGGTACGTCTATTCGGTGGTCGACAAGCCCGTCTGGGTCGTGGGCGGCGCACTCGTCGGCGCGCCCGATCGCGCATCGCAAGCGCCTATCCTCGGGCAGGTCCGTGAACCTGCCGCGCCGGATGGCGAACCTGCGTCGAGCGAGACCACCACGCCCGCGCCCGCAATCGTCGCCCCGGCACCGGAGCCAAAGCCGTGAGCCCGCCCGCATCGAGCAGCGGCCTCTCCTATGCCCGCCTTCGCAATGCCGTCCGGCGTGACAGCTTCTCGGACTATCTGCCGCTCGTCGCCTGGGACGATGAGACCGAGGCCTTCCTCTGCATCGATGACACCTGGGGTCATGCCTGGGAGCTGGTTCCGACCGCCTACATGTTCGCCCATGTTCAGAGCGCTCTCCAGGGTCTCCTCAATATCCACTTCCCGGACGGGACGGTCCTCCAGCTCCACACCTTTGCCGATCCGTTGATCGACGACGCACTCGATGCCTTCCTAGACCTCAAGACCCGCGATGATCCGCTGATCCAGGCCTCGGCGCGGCGCACCCATGCCTATCTGAGCGAGGGTCGTCATGGCCTGAAGGCGCTGCACGGCATTCCGGTGCGCAACTTCCGCACTTTGCTCTCGATCAAGACCCGGCGGCCGCTCGGAGAGGATTTGCGGCGGCAGGTCGAGGAGCAGCTCTCGAAGCTCGGAATCCGCCGTCTGCCTCCGCAGGAAATGGTCGCCTTTTATCGGCGTATCTTCAACGGCGTCGCCGATCCGGCCCCGGGGGTCTTCGTTGACGGATCGACCATCGGCGCACCGCCGATCGCCAAGCAGATCATCGATGCGGGACCCGATCTCGTGTTCGAGGGCGCGGAGGTGTTCCTCGGTAACCAGGTCGCGCGCTGCCTGACGCCCAAGGCGCCGGCGCGCAGGATCACCGCCGAACGCGCCAATCGCCTGATGGGCGGCATGCGCGGCGCGTCCGAGGACAGCGATCAGATCGGGGGCCCGTTCCTCTACACGCTCAACATCCTGTTCGATCATTCGCAGTTCGAGATCCACAAGCGCGCGCAGATCCTCTCGGCGCAGAAGGCGGCCGGCAGCTTCGCGGTCGAAGTCGGCAAGCAGATCGAGGAGATCGGCTGGATCCTCGACGAGGCGGGCAACAGTAAGTTCGTCCGGGTGATCCCGACCATCTGGGTGTTCGGCCGCGACCGTGCCCATGCCCGCGATCTCGCAGCGCGCGCCAAGCGGCTGTGGGAGGGCGAGCCCCAACCCTTCTCGATGCAGGAGGAGAGCTATCTCAATCCGACGCTGCTGGTGATGAGCCTGCCGTTCGGGCTCTATCCCGACCGCACGACGTTGCGCCTGCTCGAGCGGGACTTCCGGATGCCGGTGAAGGCGGCGGTGCTGATGGCGCCGATCCAGACCGACTTTCGCGGCGGCGGGCGTCCGGCGTTGCTCTACACGGGCCGCAAGGGCCAGCTCGTCACGCTCGATCTGTTCGATCCGAGGATCAACAACTACAACTTCATCGTCTCGGCCGAGAGCGGGGCGGGCAAGAGCTTCCTGCTCAACAACCTCTGCCAGCAATATTTTGCCTGCGGCGCGCTCATTCGAATCATCGACATCGGCGGAAGCTACCGGAAGCTCTGCACGCTCTGCTCGGGCCGGTACATCGATATCGGTGAAGAGCATCTGGTTCTGAACCCCTTCGACATGGGGCTCGCGCTCGATGGCGACGACAAGCAGTCGGCGATCACCATGGCCGTGGCGATCGTCGCGGAAATGGCGAATGCGTCGACCCGCAAGGGCGTCACGACGTCGGAGTGGAACCTGCTCAAGTCCGCTGTCCAATGGACCATCGACACGGGGCGGGCCGATCATGGCATCGACGCCGTGCGCGAATGGCTCGGCACCTATCCCTCGCTGGTAGAGACCGATCTCGACCGCGTCGACCATCTCGTGCCGACCGCGCGTGAGCTCGCCTTCAACCTGCGCGATTTCGGGTCGGGCGGCGCCTATGGCCATTATTTCAACGGCCCTTCGACCCTCGACATCCGCAACGACGAATTCGTCGTGCTCGAGCTCGAGCGTCTCAAGGCGATGCCTGACCTGTTCAACGTCATCGTCATGGTCGTGGTCAACGCAGTCACCCAGGAACTCTATCTCTCCGCGCGCGATCGCCCGCGCTTTGTGCTGTGCGAGGAAGCCGCCCAGTTCATCACGCCGACTGAGGGGCAGGATCTCAGTCGTCTGGCCGAAGCGATCAGCCAGGGCTATCGACGCGCGCGCAAGTATCGCGGCAGTTTCGGCGTCGTCCTACAGAGCATGAACGACCTCATGCTGTTCGGCGGAACTGGCCAGGTCATCCTCGAAAATGCCGCGACCCGGTTCCTCCTGCAGGGATCAACCTACGATCGCGCGGTCGACAACAAGATTCTCGATTATTCGGGCTTCGTCCTCGACCTGCTGAAGTCGGTCCGCAATTCGAAGCCTCACTATTCCGAGGTGTTCATCGACTCTCCGCTCGGCCTCGGCATTGCGCGGCTGGTCGTCGATCCCTTCTCTTATTGGATCAATACCTCCGCCCCGGATGAGGTCGCCGCGTTCGAGGCGCTGATGCGCCAGGGCCTTTCGCCGCTCGAAGCAGTGTGCCGACTGGCAGGTGTCGAACCCTCGCAAATCCTTGGCGCGCGCCCCGCGCCAGCCTTCACGGGAGCATGACGGCCATGGCACGCTATCGTCCGCACCCCGATCAATTGCCGCTCAACTGGTCCGATAACGAGGCCATCGAAGTGATCGTCGAGCAGCGTCTTGCCGAGCGGTTCGAAGCGGAGTCCTTTCAGTGGCGCTTCCGGCTCGTCATGATCGAGACCCTGATGATGGGCCTGCTCGTGCTCGTCGCCGGGATCCTCCTCAAGCAGCCGACGATGATGGTGCTGCGCGCCTCACTCCTCGTTGCCGCCTCCTGCTTCGCGACCGGACTTCTGCTGCTCAGTCTCTCAGCAGGTACAGCAAAGCTGTTGAGCCGCCTGCGCCGGAGAAGAGGCAGATGAACGGCCTCATTTCTTCCGCGCCGTCGCAATCGGCGATCCGGCTTACGGTCAGCGGCTTCCTGCTCATGCTGGTCCAAAGCATGCTCTTGCTCATGTCGCCCTCGCTTGGCGCTGGGGCAGGCGTTCTCATCTGGACCCTGACCCCTCTCGCCTCCTGCGCGTTCGTTGCCGCCCTTATCGGCATTCCCGAGCCGCCCGAACAGCATTGGAGGCGTCGTCATGGCCGCTGATCTGCTGCGCCGGGTCCGCCGCGGGCCCATCGTCCTCGTGCTTCTGACGGGCAATGCGCTGGCTGTGGCTGCCGCGCTCGCCGCAGCTGGGCCTGTCGCCGGCAGCGCCCCATCGCGCAGCACGATCGGCCGGACGTGGCCGATCGCGGAGCCCGACGCGCTCGCCGAGATCGAGGCCAAGGTCGCGACGCTGCCCAGCGACATGAGCAAGGCGTTCGGCCCGCGCGACAAATGGAGCGCGCTCAAGGCCGCGCCGCTCGGGGTCGCTACCGCTGACCGTGTGCGCAGCGTCGTCCCCTTCTACACGCTCGACTTCGACATCACGCTGCCAGGGGGCAAGACGCTCTACCCCAAGGGCTTCACGTTCAACCCGTTGACCTATGTGAAGCTGCCACAGCGCCTCGTCGTCGTGCATCCACGCGATCTCGGCTGGGCGCTTCGTAATGCTCGCGCGAGCGATTTCATCCTGCTCTCTGCGTTCAAGGGACAGAATGGCGATGCCATCGAGATGAGCGAGAAGACCGGGCGGCCGATCTACATCCTCGAAGAACGCGTCAAGCAGCGGCTGGGGCTGACGGTCGCACCCGTCATCGTGGCCCAAGCTGGGCAGCGGCTCGTCCTCACCGAAGTCGGCCCCAGGAGCCGAGCGCTTTCTGCGGGAGACGCGAGATGACTCGACACATGGAAGCGGCAGCAATGTCAGCGATCGACGGGAAGTTGCCTCAGCATCGACACGGGAAGGAAGAGACGCCGCGCCTTGCCAGGCAGGGCCTGGAAGCCGAAGCGCTTGTAAACTGCCGCTCTCCGTTCGACGTTCGTAGGATTGCCGCAGTCGAGAACGTCGAGCAGGACAAGTGCCACACCGGCATCTTCAGAGATGCGACGGACGCGCTTGAGGGCGTCGGCGAGCAACAATCCGCCAAGGCCTTGGCCCTGCCAACGCGCATCGACGCCCATCATTGCGATGAACATGGCTGGGATGACGCCGTGGCCGGGACGATCCCGGGCGAAGGCCGACGGAAGCTCCGAATGCTCGACGCCATGCGCATTGAGGGCATAGTAGCCAACCAAATCGCCTTGAGGCGAGACGAGCACGAAGACCCGGACATTGTCGGCCTTCGCAAGCTTGTTAGCCGTCTTGTGCAGATAGTTGTCGACCTGCGCCACTCCGGACGCGAAGCTAGTCCGATCGTGCCGCTTCGTATCGAGCGGCTCGATTGTCCCCCCTTCGAACATGATACCCCGTCCCTACCGGCTTTCGACCATTCGTATATGGCGTTCGAACGCCTCGCGCAGCGCGTCCGTTGGAGGCGGCGGATTGTCGATCGCGTCCATTATTCTTTGAAAATCTGCCCGGCTGACGGTCGTTCGCTCATGGCTGTCGATCGTCTCGAGCGCCGCCCGATAGGCGGCGTTGATGACAAACACAGAGTCATCGACACCCGAATAGGCGGCAGCGCGTTGGATCGCCCGCTTGACGTGCGGCTTAGTGCGGAAGCCCATGCGCTCGGAAGCACGCTCCTCCGCTCTGGCGGTGCCATCACCATCCGGGGCGACATCTTGATGTGCGTTCATTGCAAGATCCATCAAACGCGTGGTTGCGCAGATATGTGCGTCACTAAGACGCACATTTCAAGGCGCCAGAAGGGCCTTCATGATCGGTGTGATGTCGCGAGAAACCGGTATCGGCGCTTTTCCCCGGCTAGCGTCCCCTGGTCCTGCTTTTCTCGTCGTTCGCAACGCGCGACCATCGAAGGATGCTCGGCATGATCCAGCGCTGGCGGATCTTCTTGATCGGCATCCTGCTCGGGCTCGCCGCGACACTGGCCTGGCCGAGCCAGGCCCTCGCCTCCAAGTGCGAGGCGGGCACCGCGTTCAACCCCATCACCAAGGTGCGCTGGACCTGCATCTTTCCGATCACGGTCGGCGGCATTCGGGTGGGGAGCTTCGACAAGCTCGACAAGGCGCTCGACGCGCAATCCGCGTCCAAGCCTCTGTGCGCCTGCCGCAAGGGCATCCAGTTCTGGTTCGGGGTGAAGGTCTCCTACTGGTCGCCCAACCGGATGGTCGACGTCGTGACTGAACCCGGCTGCATGATGGCGCTGGGCGCGGATCTGCTGCCGACCGGCGGCAAGCTGCAGGGCAGCCAATCGTCGATCTCCGACGGGACGAACACGCGCAAGATGTTCGCGCAGATGCACTATTACATCTCGCCGGTCTGGGCGATGCTCGACATGTTCACGGACCTGCCGTGCCTCGAGAATGACGGCTTCGATGTCGCCATGATAACCGAGGTTCTGCCGACCTGGCAGTCGGGCACGCTCGGCGCGATCATCCAGCCTGAGGGCATATTGTTCGGCAACCCCGCTGCCGGCCTCGCCTGCATGGGCGACAGCGCCGCGGCAGCGGCAGGCAAGGTGATCGATCCCCTGTTCTGGTGCATGGGGAGCTGGGGCGCGACTTATCCGATCGCTGGCGACATCCATTTCGATGACTCGGTCGAAGCCTGGGCAGGCCTCGCGGCCCGCGGCGTCTTCATGATGGGGCGGCTGGGCGCGCTTACCATCAGTTCGGCGGACGGCTGCTCGTTCGTGCCCCAGCCCGTCTGGACCAAGTCCCGATACAAGCTCCAGATCATGGAGCCGGTGAAGGGCGGCAAGTGCGTCAACATCGGCCGCCCCGGTGCGCTCTGGTCCTCGGCCAAGCATGCGCCGGGCAAGGACAATGCCCAGTTCATGCTCTTCGAAAAGGTGATCTGCTGCGCCGGGATACCGGTGCCGTGAGCGGGTCCCTTCCCCCCAGTTCCGCGCGAGAAAGCCGTCCACTCCGGAGGTCTGTTCGCCAAGGCCCCTACGGCCGATGGCTTCCGCGCGGGACCGGAGCGGCGCCGCCATGCCCCCCTGGCGGCGTCGCTCCACCCCCGGCCAGCGCGGCCGCGATACGCCCCCGATGGGATCGGCGCTTCCTCTCCGCCTGTTCCATCGTCGCGACCGCGCTGGCCCTTCCTCTTGCTTCGCCCGCATCGGCGCAGACGATGGAAGAGCGCGCCCGTGCCGCCGCGGAGGCGTCGCGTGCAAAGACCAGCGACAGCGACGCGCTCCAGCAGAATTATGTGACGCCAGGCCTCGCCGGTCAGCAGATTTCGACTGTCGACAACAGCCGGACCTTCGCGCCCAATATCGCCTGCCAGAAGACCGCGACGATGCTCGAAGTGCTCGTGCAGCCGTCAGGAACCGGCGATCTCGGCAGGGTCACGGTCGCCCGCGACACCGATCTCGACGGATCGGTCGACAGCACGGCGAACCTTCCAGTGCCGGTATCGGGTATTTGCGCGAACGGCGTTGTGTCATGCCAGCCCGGTAGCTGGAACGGTTGCAGCTTCTTCCGCTGGGATGTCGACGCGGGACAGGCGCTCAAGCTGACCTCGGTCGACATGCCCAAGCTCGCGGGATGCTATTGCCTCAACAATAGCTGCGGCACCAACCTTGCCTGGGGCAACATGGCCTCGGTGCTGCGCGACCTTGGCGGCGGGATGATCGGGGCGCTCACCACGGCCGACCCGCGCTATGGCGTTGCCGAGGCTGTCATCGACGGGCCCTCGATCCGCTATGTGGGCGCACAATCGACCGCCTGCTCCGCCAATCCCGACCTCGCGCAGACCGCCTATCGCGCCAATCCCGCAACCATCGCATCGGATGCCTATGCCGCATCGACGGGCAATGCGGTGTTCCAGGCGCTCAAAGGATCGGCGACCGGCACTGGCACGGCGCTCCAATATCGCCATTGCTCGATCGAGCGGCGGGTGACCGTGTTGAAGCCCGGCGCTGAGGATATCATCAGCCGAACGTCGGGCGGCTACTCGACGATCGAGAACGGCAACTCGTTCGACTTCCTGATGGGCTCGCCGGCGGACAACAGCCTCGGCGGAAGCTGCGCGCTCATCGATTTTCGCATGACCCTGCATGTGAGCGATCCCGACCGGATCGTCGACGCGCGGCTCACGCAGTTCTTCGCAGACGATTGGGCGCAGGTGCGGGTCGACGGTCTGCTGGTGGGTTCCGGCCCCTCGTCCTGGACCACGCTCGGGCTTCCACCGGGGAAATGCGAGCAGAAGAAGACCTTCTACTCCTACCCCCATCTCGATCTGCGTCCCTATCTCACGGCCGGCGACCACGAGATCTGGCTTCGCGTCGCGGTTGCGGAGGGGGGCGAAGCTTTTGCGCAGGTTCATGTCGATGTCGACAATAGCTGCAAGACGCTGGAGCAGGTCGTCGACGGTTGCGGAACGATCGCGTCCGATCCACAGTGCAAGCTCGACAGCGAGCTGGTCGATGGCGTCCAGACATGGATCAACGGCGTCGCGACCGGCCTGAGGCCCCTGCCCCAGACCCGCATATTGGGCGGGCCGAGCTGCCCAACACAACTCACCCGCGATTTCTTCCTGAAGGATCGCACCTATCGCTGCGCGGTCGACGATATTGCAAAGCCCGATACGAGCCGCGGCGCTTACATCATCGACCATTCGACCGAGACGATGCTCGCCGACCGGACGCTCCAGAGCGACGGCAGCTACGCGACGTCGACGCGCGCCTTCAATCTCCCCGACGGGGGCAGTGTGCCGGCCTGCGAGCCTGTCTGCAAAACGCGTGCGCCCAAGGCCAATAGCGAGGCCGCGCCCGATGGCGTGGTAGGCGCGAAACAGAATGTGCCGACAGGCTACGACAGCTTCTTCCACGCCTGCACGTCGGACAATCGATGCCCGGCAGGGCCCGGCGAGGAAGTCGTTTCCGCCTGCGGATGTCTCGACGATTTCCCCGAAGCGGTGGTGATGATGCAGACGGTGCGCCTCGCCGGGGCCGACATGGTCTGCACGGGGAACGTGCCATGACGGGTTTTGCGACAACGCGATACTGGTATCTCGATCCGCGCGGAGCGGCACTCGCGTTGGTGCTCGGAGCGGGCGTCGCGCTCGGCTGCCCGAGCGCCGCCCACGCGCAACATATCTGCGCGGCCGATCTCAACAACAATGGCGATGCGGCCGACGAAGGCGAGCAGGCAAGCTGCCTTTCCACGACCAGCGGGGCATGGCTCTGCCCGATCCAGGAGGTCGACTGCGTCGCGGACGCGATGGGGCAATATAGCTGCCCAGCCGGCCCGCAATATGCCTGCCTGGTGAAGAGCGAGGGCGGCCCACCGGCTTGCTCGCCCAACCAATGCGCCGATCTCGCGACCAATCCGATCGTGGATGAGCCGCCGATGGACGATCCCGGCACGGAGCCGGATGGCGGCATCGATGCCGACGGCAATTGCCTCGGGAATATCGAGATATTCTCAGGCCGCGGGGTGCGGTGCCGGCCCGCCGGGCTTTCGACTACCTTCGCGAATTGCTGCAAGGACAAGGGAAAGATCGTGAAGGACGGGATGGGCTCTTCCATCTCGTCGATCGGCACCAAGATCGCGGTGGCCAAGGGCGTATTCACCGGCATGAGCGCCGCCTACACGGCCTTCAAGGCCGGCGCGACCGCCAGTCAGGCCGCGAGTGCCGGCGCCAATGCGCTGATCGTGGGTCTTGACCCGACCTCGCTTGCGGTGAGCCTAGCGATCAATTTCATGATGGAATTCCTGTTCGCCGGCTGTGACCAGCAGGACATGGAGACGGCGATGCTGCGCTCGTCCGGCATGTGCCACGAGATCGGCAGCTACTGCACGTCGAGCTTTCTCGGCATCTGCCTGCAAAAGGCACGCGGGCACTGCTGCTTCAACACCAAGCTCGGCCGCATCATCCAGGAGCAGGGTCGCCCCCAACTCAAGGCCTTCAACGGCAACCTCTGGGGCACGGCCAAAAAGCCGATGTGCCGCGGGTTCACGCCCGAGGAGTTTCAGGCGCTCGATTTCAGCAAGATGGATCTCTCCGAATATTATGCGGACATCGAGGCCCGCGCCCAATCCGACATCCAGATAGACATGGGGGAGCGCATCGATGCGTATCTCAAAGCGGTCAATCCATAGCGCCGTCCTTCTCGCGGTGCTGGGCGCGGCAACCGCCGCACTCGCACAGGTCGCCGCAAGTGACGTCCCTCGCGGCGACGCGCGCCAGTCAGCCGCAGACCAGGGCCAAGACAGCATGAACCGGCTCGAGAGCGCGGTCTCGCGCGGCAAGGCCGATGCGGCCCAGCTTCCCGATCCCCAGCTTCCACGCACCGACAACCCAGCGGACCGACGGCACGCATTCGATGGCCTGCGCAAGCGACTTCCGGCGCCGGACATGGAAGCGCGCGCGCGTGCCGCGCAGGCTCGCGGCGAAACGAGCCTTGCAGCCGAGCGCGAGCGGCAGGCCAAGGCGCTGCGCCAGGCTCTCGGCCTTGAGCCTGCGGAAGAGCAGGCTCTCGCCAAGGCGATCCCCGTCACGACGGTCAAGGGTTGGGTCCCGGTCCTGTTCGTGTCCTCGTCGATGCCGATCTCGACCCTGCGCAACTATGCGGTCCAGCTCGAGAAGGTTCGCGGCGTCATGGCGTTTCGCGGCGTGCCAGGTGGACTCAGGAAAATGGGTCCTATGGCGAAGCTGACAGCCCAGATCCTCCGGCTCGATCCGGGCTGCGAAGGGCCGAACTGCGCGATGCGCGACGTCCAGCTCATCATCGATCCGATCGTCTTTCGCCAGCACGGAATATCCCAGGTTCCGGCGCTTGCCATGATCCCGGGCGATCCGACCCAGGCCTATTGCGAGCGCGACATTGAAAGCCCCCGCGCCGCCCACATCGTCTTCGGGGACAGCGCGCTTTCCGGGATGCTCGAGGAATATGCCCGCCTCGGCGGGAAGAAGGAGGTAAGCCATGCTCAGGCTCTTCTGGGCGCTCGCTAGGGCGATCGCCGGCCTGTGGCCGCGTCTGCGGCGATTGCCTCGCAAGGCGGCGATCGCGCTCGGCGCGCCGGGACCGGATCAGCCGGCACGGCCCGAGCGGCTCGCCCGCGCCATGCTCGTCGTGCTGCCGATCGCCGCGGGCGCGGCGCTCGTCGTCCCGCAGGTCGCGTTGGTCATGTCGCCGTCGATCGATGCCTTCGCGGTGCGCAAGAGCCCTGGGCCGATCGCACGCGGTGACTATGTGATGTTCACGCTTCGTCACCCCATCGCCGGGCCGGATCCGGTGTCCGTGACAAAGCGTGCGCTTTGCATGTCTGGCGATCGGCTGACGATGTTCGAGACCCCGTCGCCCCTCCTCCCGCGCAGTCGAGACGGGCACTATTATTGCAATGGCCTGTTCCTCGGCGTGAGCCTTCCGCGGGCCCATAACGGCATGAAGCTCGATCACATGCGGTGGAGCGGGGTCATTCCCGCCGGAATGGTCTATGTCGGTTCGACGCATCCGCGCGGGTTCGACAGCCGTTATTTCGGGCTCCTCCCGATTGCGCGTCTCACGCGCATGGAGCGAATCCTGTGAGCGCGCGCGATCAATCGACCTTCGCCAGATACATGGCCCAGTCGAGTGCTTTCGGCGATCCTCAGCCGGTTGCGATCGCTCCACGGCCACGCGGGGAGTCGTCAGTCAAGCAGGGCTCGAACTGCCTCGATGGGCATCAGGAGAACGCGCTCTCCCAGCGGCGAGGCGATGAAGCCATGCCGTTCGTAAAAGGCTATCGCTTCGTCGTCGATCGCATGCACGATGACGGCGCGGACACCGGCGATTTCCGAGGCGGCCGCGCAGCGGCGGAGAGCGTCGGCGAGCAGGTCGGCGCCCAGGCCGATCCCCTGGAATGTGGTATCGACGGCCAGCCTGGCGATGAGAAGCAGAGGCACCTTGTCGGGCATGCCCTTTCGCAGCTTCGCCGTGGGGAGCGCGGCCCGCTCCTCCATTGCGGTGGTGATGGTGTAGTATCCCACAACCCGACCGGGTCGGCCGGCGTCGCAGACGACATAGGTGCGAGCCGAGGCGCCTTCACTGGCGACGGCGCGCTCATCGAGCCAATGATCGAGCGAGGCGTGCCGTCCATTATGAAACGCCTTGACGTCATGGTCAGCGTTCAATCGTTCAGGCCGCGTAACCTGGCGCTTGGACATGGAAACGAACGACGCGTCCGATCATCGATTCCAGAGCGGTTCGCGCTTCATCAGCTTCTCGAGCTTCGGCGACGGCACGGGCGGCGCATCGAGAAGGCTCAGAAACTGCTCGTGCTGCTCGGCGTCCAGAAAGAAGGTCCGCTGATCGAGGATGGCGGCCTCGGCTTCCCGTCGCGCGCTCGCAAGCATGAACTCGGACAGCTTCTGCCCGCGCAGGGAAGCAGCACGGCTGAGCATCGCCTTGAGCTCAGCCGCGGCCCTGATCTGGATGACATCGTCCTTACGCGCCGAGGCGCTTCGGTCGGTACGGGCGTGCTGTGCCATGTCGCTAAACTCCTCGCAAACATCTGGCGATTTGCCACGACATTGTCAATACAAACCGGCCGGCCGCGGCGTCGGCTTACTGTCCTCTGCCTCGCAACGCTTTTCGCGTTTCCGCCATCGGTCAGTGCGCAAGGGGCTCCGACCGCCATTCCATCCAGGCAAGGCTATTGGTGGTATGAAGCGCCAAAGCCAAAAGCCGAAGACAAGGCCGAGCCGGACGCGTTGGTGAAGCCCGTTATACCGCCCATGGCGGAACTGGCGACCTGGACCCCGCCGAAGATCCGCAAGCTCATCGAGGAGCAGCGAGACTATGCAGCGACGGTGCTGACGGTCGATGCTGTCGCGGATTTCTGGAGGCTTCAGGATTTCGCGCGGCGCAAGGCACGGGCCTTCGCCGGCGTCACCCAGATCGCAATGCTGCAATATCCCGAACTCAACTCGAAGTCCGCGAACCCGATGGTCGGCGACGCCCGCTCGGAGCTGACCGCCGAGAAGGATGGCATCCGGCGTGCCTATCTGCGCGCCCATGCCGGCGAGTTCGCTCTTGTGATGTTCTCGCGTTCGACCTGCGGCTATTGTCGTGTGCAGTGGCCCATCATCCAGCGCTTTCAGGAAGAGATGGGCTGGCAGGTCACGCTCATGGATATCGACAGGCGACCGGAGCTCGCGGAGCGGTTCGGCGTCCAGATCACACCGACGACGATGGTCATTCGTCGAGGAAGTCAGCAGCGCATGATCATAGCCTCGGGCGTCGAGGCTTATCCCAACCTTGCGCAGATGGCCTATCAAGCGGTCCGCCTGTTGCGTGGCGACATCCGGCCCGAGCAGTTCATGACTGGTCCGGGTGAGGACGCAGGGTTCTTCGACGCGCTGGGCAACGGCCCGGTTTCGGCGACTGATCCGAGAGCACTCGGTGGCGATCTCGTCGAAATCTCCCACGAGCCGAGGCAGTGATGCGCGGGCTCATCCTCCTCGGCATTCCGGGGCTCGTCATCGGCATGGGTTCGGCATCCGCGCAGACCGTCAGCCGGGAAGACGCGATGCGAGCCGCGATCCACCCGGTCAGCGATGCGAAGACCATGCAGGCGTGGCTCTCGCGCGTACCCGTCACGCGTGACTTTCCCGACGACTTCACCACGACGCTTCGCGGACATGGGGCCGCCTTCGTCATCGAGATGACGACAAGCCCCGGCTGCGTCCCCTGCGGAGACCTGTGGACCAAGCTGACAGCGCTCGGCGCGCGCTATGGCTGGCAGATCCACACGATCGGCAGCCAGGAGGCGATGATCCGTTCGGGACGCCTCGGACTGCCATGGGTCGGGCATCCGGTTGCCTGGGTGCGCCCTGTCGCCGACGATGCGCGCATTGTGCCGGTGGCGATCGGCACGGACCATGCGCCCAATCTGGCCCGAAACCTTTATCTGGCCGCGAAGATGTTGACGGGTGTGCGTCCCAATGTCGGCGTCCGGGCCATGTCCAAGTTCACCGGCATCGTGGGGCTGCCGGCGACCCGCCCGGGAAGGCGCTGAGCGATGGCGGGCTTGGTCCTTCCTCCTTCATCCCACATCGTTCGGAGTCCGCCATGTTCGCTTGCCGTCGCGCCGCCGTCCAGGCGCTGATTATCCTCGCCCTGGCAACAGTTATCTCTGCCGCGCCCGCCCATGCGCAGAGTTGGGCGGAGAGCTGGTTCGACAATGTCACCTACACCTCGCCGGGCAGCTTCGAGGATCAGACCCGCGGTTATGTGACCGCTGGTGGCATGTCCGGCCGGGTGGACGTCCACAATGACTATCTCATGTCGGTGAGCCTGCCGAAAGTGCGGGCCGGCTGCGGTGGCATCGACATGTTCCTGGGCGGCATGTCGTTCCTCGACCCCGACTATCTGGTTCAGAAGCTGGAGAGCATCCTCCAGGCGGCGCCGGCGGTCGCGTTCCAGTATCTGCTCGAGACGTTGGACGAAAAGATGGGGAACATCATCTCGAAGATGGAGGCGGCGACCAACTTCCTCAATTCGATCCAGGTCAACGACTGCCGCCTCGCCAACCGCATGGTCCAGATTGCCAAGGGCGACGATAACATGAGCGGCATCATCGAAGAGATGACAGGCTATCGTTCGGTCAAGCAAGGCTTCGCCAAGAGCTACCAGCAGAGCCGCGAGAGGATCGAGGCCAACAACAACAATCCGACCGAAGACCTGAAGGACGCGCTCGCCAACTGCCCGGCGGAGGTAACTGACATTTTCCGCACCGGCTCGCTGCTTTCCCATGCCGCATCGCGGGTCGGCGCGGGCGACTGGGCGAGCGTGATGCGTGCCAGGGTCGGAGACGTCTATATGCGGTGGGACGATGGTGACCGTGTGCCGCTGTTCACCGCCATTCCGCAGTGCCCGGCACAGGATACCGAAAGCGCGCAGGACTTCCTGACTGGTCAGGTCCAGCGCCGCTCTCTGAATATTCCGCCGACGGGTGCCGACTGTTCGCAGGACGGCAGTGGGCGCGGTGCGCTTGTGCTCGCCCGCGAGCGGATGCAGTCGATCGCCGTCAAGATCCGGACGCGCGCCGCCCTGTCGGCGGACGAGCGGCAGTTCGTGGCCAATGTCCGGACGCTTCCCGTCTATCGCATGCTCGAATGGGGAGTACGCCAGGGCGTCGTCGATTCCGTGATCGCCGACACCGATGAGCTGGTGGCGCTTATGGGGGTCGATGTAGCCTGGGTTGAGTGGGTTCAAAGGGTTGCCGATCCAGAGTACCCCTGACCGAGGGTCGAACATGTCTGTCGTGGCCGCAAGGTCTTCCATCGCCCGATCATGCTCTTCCCAGACACGTGTTGTCACAGCCAAAGCTTCTTCATCTGACAGCCGCGTTCCATCGCCGGGTCCTGCGAATCCGTCCAGACGCTCCCGGACATAGCCAACACCCAGAACCATGAGCGCCGTCATCGGGAAAAACAGGATATTCAGATAGCCCGCGAGTGCTCCGCGATAAAAAATCTCCAGGGCATTAAGCCGTGAAGATGCCGCCATCCCCAACCACCAGACAGGGATCGCGGTCCACCAGAGCTTGGCATACCAAGGCGACCAGAGCCACGCCGACAGCTTCGGCGCCGCTGGTCCGGTCACATTGCCCTGATCATCGATGGGCGGTTCCACCGTAAATCCTTTCGGTTTCCTCTTACCATCAAAGCCGCCTGGATTGAACGCCGAAAGGTCGGCGTGGTCAGCTTCGACGGACCGGTAGATAGCGTCAGATTGTCTGAGATTATTCTGGAACATGCCGCCCCAATATGGCAGAATGGAGGAAGACTGGATGGATAGGTAGAACCTATGGGTGCGACGCTCAACATCAAGGACCCCGAAGCTCATCGCTTGGCGCAGGCAATCGCACAGGAAACTGGCGAACCGATGACGCGCGTCGTGGTCGAGGCACTTCGCGACCGGTTGTCCAGGATCGAGCGCCAGCGCGAACGCGCCAGTGTCGCCGAGCTTCTGAGCATCGCCGGCCGCGCTGCCCGCCTGGTCGTCAAGCCCTATGCCGAGCACGGTGACGAACTCTATGATGAGAACGGGCTGCCAAAGTGATCGCCGATACCTCCGCGCTGGTGGCCTGTTGAGTTGCACTGAGAAGTGACCCGGGATTTTCATTGAGAAGTGACCCGGGTGGGCGTGGATGATGTGCTGCCTGCGACGAGCAGGGTCAAGCGGGTGATTTGTCCTTTCTGGATTTTGGGGCGGCGGAACTGGCTCTGAAGCGGAAGCTGTCATTGCCGGTTTCAAGGATATGGCAATGATGCGTGAGGCGATCCAGCAGGGCGGTGGTCATTTTGGCATCGCCAAAGATACTGGACCACTCGCTGAAGCTCAGGTTGGTGGTGATAACAACGCTGGTCCGCTCATAGAGTTTGCTGAGCAGATGGAACAGCATGGCCCCGCCTGAAGGGCTGAAGGGTAGATATCCCAGCTCATCAAGGATGACGAGGTCGAGGCGCAACAGACGCTCGGCCAACTGGCCCGCTCTGTTTGCGGCCTTTTCCTGCTCCAACGCATTGACCAGATCGACGGTGGAGAAGAAGCGGATCTTTTTGCGGTGATGCTCAACCGCCTGGACGCCCAAAGCCGTCGCGATGTGGCTTTTGCCGGTGCCTGGTCCGCCGATCAGTACGACGTTGTCGGCGCTATCCATAAAGTCACCACGGTGAAGTTGACGCACGAGCGCCTCGTTGACCTCACTGACGGCAAAGTCGAAGCCTGCCAGATCCTTGTAGGCCGGGAACCGGGCTGCCTTGATCTGGTAAGCAATGGACCTGACCTCCCGCTCGGACATCTCCGCCTTGAGAAGCTGTGAGAGGATCGGAACGGCAGCATCAAAGGCTGGCGCGCCCTGCTCGATCAGATCACCAGCGGCTTGCGCCATGCCATACATTTTGAGGCCACGTAGCATGACAACCACAGCGGCGCTGGCCGGATCATGACGCATGGCGTAACGCCCTCAGCGTGTCGTAGCGTTCGACATCGGCAACAGGCTCCTGGGCGAGGCGCAGGGCCTGCGGGGCATCGATTGGGGATGCCGGTGGAGCCTTGCCATCGATCAGGCGGTGCAGAACATTGAGGATGTGGGTTTTGGTCGGCACCCCAGCTTCGAGGGCCAGTTCGACGGCGCTGAGCACAGCCTGTTCGTTATGCTGTAGAACAAGGGCGAGGATTTCGACCATCTCCCTGTCACCACCGAGCCGCTTGAGCAGATGCCCCTGCAGTTGCCGGAAGGCTTCGGGCATTTCGAGGAATGGCGCCCCATTGCGCAAAGCGCCAGGCTTGCGCTGAACAACTGCCAGATAGTGCCGCCAGTCATAGATCGTCTGCCCCGGCTTCTGGTGAGAACGGTCGATAATCCGGTTGTGCTCGCACAAGATTTGCCCCTCGGCCGCGATGACCAACCGATCAGGATAGACCCGCAGGCTCACTGGCCGGTTCGCAAAGGATGCAGGAACGCTATAGCGATTGCGCTCGAACGCGATCAGGCAGGTCGGCGACACGCGCTTGGTATGTTCGACAAAGCCATCGAAGGCCCGCCCCATCGGCATCAGGCTGATAATCTCAACGGCGTGCACATCGGCAACTGTGCCGGGGAGGACGCCATGCTGGATTTCTCCCCATTGTGCGATGCACCGCTCTTCCAACCAGGCATTGAGGGCATCAAGATCTGGGAAGTTGGGCATTGGCTGCCATAACCGTCGACGCGCATCCTGAACGTTTTTCTCGACCTGACCTTTCTCCCAGCCTGAGGCCGGATTGCAAAAATCCGTTTCGAACAGGTAGTGGCTGGCCATGGCAGCGAACCGCGCATTGACCTGTCGGACTTTGCCCTGGCCGATCCGGTCTACAGCCGTCTTCATATTGTCGAATATTCCACGCTGAGGCACGCCGCCCAGCACCCGGAAGGCCTGCGTCAGTGCGTCGAACAACATCTCGTGCGTTTGCAGCAGATAGGCTCGCGTGATGAACGCCCGACTGTGGGAGAGCTTGGTATGGGCCACCTGCAGCTTGGTAGGCCGGCCATTCAGAAGGGCGTAATCTTCACTCCAATCGAACTGAAAGGCCTCACCGGGCTGGAAGATCAGCGGTACGAATGTGCCGCGCCCACTGGTTTGCTTTTCATATTGGCGTTCGGTCTTCCACGAGCGGGCGAAGGCGGCATGTAGCGCGACGATTACGGAGTCCGGTCGGCGTCAATTATGATGGCCGATAGGTGGCCGCGCCGGTTGGTGAATTCTGGCTACCATTTGCTGTTGCGGGGAGCAACCGTCGAGCGACAATTACGACGCTGGGTAATTGTCGCTGACGCTGGCCGGAAGCGAGGGTCTGAAGCGCATGGGATGGTTGGCATGTAATTGCCGCTGGCGACAATTACCCGTTGCCTCAGCAAGGGTGCTCCCGAGCGCGAAGCCAGCGACAATTATGATGGCCGGTCCGGGGCGCCATTCGGCGGGTCGTAATCGCCGGCGTTGATACGGGCGACGGCGGAACGTTTGCGGTAGCTTTCGCCGTTCATCTCGATGATGATCGAGTGGTGCACGAGGCGGTCGATCGCGGCGACAGTCATAGCGGGATCAGGGAAGACGTTGTCCCATGCCGAAAATGGCTGGTTGGCGGTAATGGCGAGCGAGTGGCGTTCGTAGCGGTGGGCGATGAGCTCGAACAAGGCGCTGGTCTCGACCTGGTCCTTGCGGACGTAGGACAGATCGTCGAGCACGATGAGATCGAACTTGTCGAGCTTGTCGAGCATGGCGGGTAGGCTGAGGTCGCGGCGCGCGGACTGGAGCTTCTGGACCATGTCGGTGGTGGAGCAGAACAGGACGCGCCGCCCCGTGTCGATGAGGGCATGACCAATGGCAGCAACTGCGTGCGTCTTGCCGGTCCCGCTCTGGCCGAACAGCAGCAGGTTGCCGCCGCTCTCGATCCAGTCGTCACCGGCGGCGAGGGACAAGAGGTGCGGTTTGCGGATGCCGGGGGCTGCGTCGAAATCGAAGGTGGCGAAGGTCTTGCCTGCGGGCAAGCCGGACTGGTCGCGATGGCGCTGGATGCGCCGGGAGGAGCGATCGGCCATCTCGATCTCGAGAAGCGAGGCCAGCAGGTTGGCGGCCGGCCAGCCATCGCGATCGGCGGTGTCGGTGAGGCGCTTCCAGTTGCGGTTGATACTCGGCAGGCGCAAGGCCTTGAGCAGGGTAGGCAGCACGGCGGCGGCCTGGTCCTTGGTGCGGGTCATCAGTACACCTCCCCGCTGGCGATCAAGCTGTTGTAGCTGTGCAGATCGGGAGGCGGGATAGTGACATCGCGCTGCGATCTTGCGGTTGGCAGGAACTCGTCCCTGAGCGCATCGACATCGGGCAAGCGCCCTCTGTCGAGTGCCTCATCGATCCGCCGGGCCAGCACGTCGACACAGTCGCCCCTGGCGGCGATATCGAGCAGCGCGACGGCATCGCGGCAGGCCTGCCGTCCATCGAGTTGGGCATCGAAGGCTTGCCAGGCCCGCCGGTAGGCGTGATCGGGGAACAGGGCTTCGCGGTAGACGAGGTTGCGCAGCGCACCAGGCTTGCGGCGCAGGTTACCGATCATGTGCCGGAAATCGATGCTGTGCCCCCGGTGGGGATGGCTGATCCGCACACGCGGCGTGGACATTACCCTGTCCGGACCGAGGAAGAGCTCAATGCGATCGTCAAAGAGATGCGCGTTGAGGCGCCGTCCGACGAGGCGGGAAGGCACCGAATAGGTAACCCGATCGATGGCGACGGTGCCGTTGCGGGTGACATCGACGGTGACCATGGCGAAATCGGTGGTTCGCCTTGCGGGCAGCGCCTTGAGTACCCTGCGTTCTGCATCGATGTGCGCAGCATGCCGCCGGTTCTGTCTGGCGACCTGCGCCTCAACGAACTCGCGCCAGGCCTCGATGCTGACGAAATCGCGGCTTCCCCGCCGGCGTAAGGCCTGATCGAGCCGTCGCTTGAGATGGGCATGGGGACCTTCGATCGATCCGTTCTCGTGCGCCTCGCCGCGGTTGTTGCGGGTAGCGAGCATGCCGTAATGACGGCACAGCTCGTCATAGCTTCGGGTAAAATCCCGCTGCGCATCGGCGTCGAGGTTTTTGTAGGCGGCTGACAGGGAATCGCTGCGGTGTTCGGCCGGCGCGCCGCCCAGCTTCCACAAGGCATCCTGCAGGTGCTCCGAAAGGGCGGCAAAGCTCTCCCCGCCCAGCACGACAGCCGCATGCTCCCAGCCACTCGCCGCCAAGCGGAAGTGGTAAAGGCGATAGGCCAGGGTCTCGCCGGCAACGGTGACCTTGAGACTGTCGCATACCGTGAAATCCGACAGGCCCTGCCGACCGGGCTCATGATGCTGCGGGAAGAAGATCTCCTTCTCGCCGCCGTGCAGTGCCCGCCAGCGGGCGATCCGGCGTTCAAGTGTTCGTCGTATCGCATCGGGAACAGCATCCTCGCCGAACTCGTCCTGGAGCGTCTCGAAGACCGTGACGGCAATGATACCGTCGATCTGGAGCAACTCCTCGACGCGTGGCCAGAATGGCTCGAGCGGATCGGCGCGGGTGCGCCAGTGGCGCTCCTTCTTCTTCTGGGACGGAAGCTGCGGATCGTTCTCGATCCGGCGTGCGCTGCGCTCGCTGATACCGGCCTTGGCAGCCGCGACGGCCTGGGTGTGTTGGCGACGATGGGTCATGAAGAGAAATACCTGCTGATCGGAAATGTGGTGGCCCGGCATCGCAAACCCATCGCTCGTTGTTCGATGAGTGTTCCGATACCACCGCCCGCCACAGCCCCGATCAGCCCCCCCGAAAGAAGGGGAAAAAGATCGCCACCGGTTGTCTGGTCCGCTCTCCGGTCGGGGCTACGCCCCTCCCTACGATCAGCCCAGACAACCGATCCTACCGGCCATCATAGTTGCCGCTCAACCGGCCATCGTAGTTGTCGCCACGCAGCGGCAACACGGCTGTATGATCCCTCGTAGCCCAGCTTAACCAGATCTGCATGTAGCTGCTTGGCTGTTCGCTTCTGTTTGCGCGACTTGCCAGATTCCACCCGCAGCCACGTCGTCAGTTTTTCTGCAAACTGATCAAGCTTGCTCGGCCGTTTGGGAACCTTGAACGTCGGCTCCACCGCGTCATCGCGCAGATATTTGCGGATCGTGTTGCGCGATAATCCAGTCCGCCGCCGGATCTCGCGAATGGGGATGCCTTGCCGAAAATGCCAGCGGCGGATCACACTGAGTAGGTCCATGTCGATCACTCCGATGCCTCCTGACTGTCAGCCAGGGGCGAGGAAAACATGGGTCAATTCTCAGTGAAAACTTATAACCCTCCCGGGTCACTTCTCAGTGCAACTCAACACCCTATGCGCGTCCTGACGTTTCTGCACAGTTTCGAGCCAGGCGGCGTCGAGCGCATCGCGCTAAGGCTGGTGCGGCAATGGCGCGCTCTCGGCGTCGATGCGCCCCTGTTTCTCGGCCGGACCGGCGGCGAGATGCTCCATGACGTGGGCGCCGGCCTCGAATTCATTTCTCCGCCCGGCGCGGGTTGGCTCGCCGCAAAGATGGAAACGCTCTGGATGATCTGGACGCTTCCCAAAGCCGTGCGGAAGCTGCGCCCCGACGTCCTGTTCTGCGCCGGCAATACCTACGCGGTGGTCGCCGTCGCCCTGAAGCTTCTGCTCGGCCGCAACTGCCCTCCCGTGCTGGCCAAGATCAGCAATGACCTCGATCGCAACGACAAACCGTCGTGGCGCCGCTTCCCCTATCGCCTGTGGCTCAAGGTTCAGGGCCGCTATCTCGACCATCTCATCGGCATGGAAGCGCCGATGGCCGACGAGATCGGCGAAGGTCTCGGTGTGCCGGCAAACCGGATCACGATCATCCCGGACCCCGCTCTGTCCAGGCCATTGATCGAGAAATTGCGGACGAACCGAAGGACAATTCAGGATATCTACGCGGGCCGACGCTTCGTTTCGATCGGCCGGCTCGCACCGCAAAAGAACATCGCGCTGATGTTAAGGGCCTTTGGACGCGGGGCACGACGCAGCGATACGCTGACGATTATCGGCGATGGCCCCGAGCGGCCGAAGCTGGAAATCCTCGCCCGCCGCCTTGGTCTCGCGGATCAGGTGACGTTCCTGGGCTATGTGCCGGAACCGGCGCTGATCCTGCCCAAATTCGACATTCTGCTTCTGTCCTCGAACTTTGAAGGAGTGCCGGCAGTCATTCTCGAAGGGCTGGCCGCCGGCCTCTCGATCATCGCCACCGACTGCAGCCGAAGCATGGCCACGCTGCTCCGCCACGGCGCGCTGGGCGAGCTGGTTCCGGTGGGCGACGACCGATTGCTTGCGGATGCCATCGCGCGCGCGCAACCCGCTTCGCAGGACGCAAGCCTCAGCCTCGCTCAGGCCCAGCGCTTCACGCTCGAACATGCGGCCGAAACCTATCTCCGGGTCATGTCGCGCATCGAAGCAAACGCGAGCGCTCATGAAATCCCGCCTCTTCCGGCTGAGGTGCGAACAGTCCCGCGCCGTCAGAGCAACCAACCCGGAGAGCGCATTTCATGACTCGTTACGTTGCCGTTGGAACCACTGCTCAAACATCCGTGGAGAATATCGACACCGTAACGAGGATTGGCCACTTCATCGATCCGGCTCCGCTCGTCGAAAGCGGCAAGAACTGGACGCGATGGGCAGGCCCGCTCATCTCTTTCCTGATTCTCGTCGCCGTCGCCTGGCAGCTGCGACAGTTCGACTATCGCAGCGTGGCGGACCTGCTGCCGTCCAGTCCCCTGTTCTGGACCGTGTTCGCGGCCGGCTACCTGATTAGCCCAGCCTGCGAATGGGTGATCTTTCGGCGCTTATGGGCGCTGCCGGCGAGCGGTTTTTCTGCTCTTGTCCGCAAGCTCGTCAGCAATGAAATCCTTCTCGGCTATCTGGGTGAAGTCTATTTCTACAGCTGGGCGCGCCGAAACGCCCAGGTCTCGGCGGCCCCGTTCGGTGCGATCAAGGATGTGACGATCCTGAGCGCGCTTACCGGAAACCTGTTCACCTTGCTGATGGTGCTGGTGTCGGCGCCCTTTCTGGGGTCGCTTCACCTCGGCATCGACAACACCGCTTTTATCGCCTCGGCGCTCTTCATTCTGATATCGTCGGGCGCAGCCCTCTTCCTGCGCAAGCGTCTCTTCACGCTTCCCCGGCGCGAGCTCTGGTTCGTGGCGGGCGCCCATACGGTTCGGATTATTCTTTCCGCATTCCTCGCGGCCGTGATGTGGCATTTGCTGCTGCCATCGGTCGCGTTGAGCTGGTGGCTGATCCTGTCAACCGCGCGCCAGCTTCTGTCCCGTCTCCCGTTCATGCCCAACAAGGACGTCGTCTTCGTGGGCCTTGCCGTTTTCCTCGTGGGCTCAGATCAGCAGATCGTCGCGGCAATGACCTTGATGGCAACGCTGATCCTGGCCGCACACCTGGTCGTTGGCGCGCTTCTCGCCTTGTCGGCTCTCGCCCATGGGGAACGGGCCGGATGATCTCCGCCGCCCTCATGCTCCTGCTTGGCGCGGCGCTGCCCTCCACGCCCGATCTCGGCAAGGCGGAAGGGCAATGCCGTCCGCACGAAACAGGTCCTTCGCTGCTGGTCGACGTGGCCGGCCTCAAGGATCGGCGCGGGCGGCTGAAGCTCGAACTCTACCCCGCGAACGACGATGATTTCCTCCAGGACGACAATATCCTCATCAATGCGGGAAAGACCTTCCGGCGCGTAGAGGTCAATGTGCCGAGTTCTGGTCCGGTCGAACTGTGCATTCGCGCGCCGGCGGCGGGCCGCTATTCGCTCAGCCTGCTACATGACCGCAACGCCGACCGCAAATTCTCTCTCTCGATCGACGGGATCGGGTTCGGCGGCAATCCGAGGCTCGGCATGTCGAAACCCAAAGCCGCCGCAGCAAGCGTGCTGGTCGGAGAAGGACCGACACGCGTTCGGATCGTGATGAATTATCGCAAGGGCCTGATCTCCTTCGGCCCCCTGGAAAGATAGCATCCTATGCGCATCGTCGATGTC
This sequence comes from Novosphingobium sp. EMRT-2, assembly GCF_005145025.1. Taxonomy (NCBI): domain Bacteria; kingdom Pseudomonadati; phylum Pseudomonadota; class Alphaproteobacteria; order Sphingomonadales; family Sphingomonadaceae; genus Novosphingobium; species Novosphingobium sp. EMRT-2. The sequence goes on from NZ_CP039695.1 coordinate 949,485, forward strand.
TGCGCCTTTTATGCCCCGCAAGGGGGCGGCGTGAAAACCTATGTCGAGCACAAGCTGAAGGCCGCCCGCGCGGAACGGGAGGAAGTGATCGTCATTGCGCCGGGCGCGAACGATGCCGTGATCGAGCGGACGGCGGGCGGCTGCATCATGACCGTCGCGGCCCCGCGCTTTCCCCTCGATCGCCGTTACCGCTATTTCGACGACGAACGCACCCTCCATAGGCTCCTCGATCGCCTCGCCCCCGATGTCGTGGAAGCGTCGTCGCCCTGGGCAAGCCCGGCCATGGTCGCGCGCTGGCAGGGATCCGCCCGCCGATCGCTGGTGATGCACGCCGACCCCCTGTCCGCCTATGCGTACCGGTGGTTCGGAGGACTGGCCTCGCGCGCCAGCATCGATCGGGGCTTCGACTGGTTCTGGCGCCACCTGCGGCGGCTCGACGATCAGTTCGACATGGTGGTGAGCGCCAGCGCCAGTCTCTCCGCGAGGTTATACGCCGGCGGCCTTCGCAAGCTCGCGACCATTCCAATGGGCGTCACGCCCGGCCTCTTCTCGCCCGCGCTGCGCGACGAGAGCCTGCGGGCGCGCCTGCTCGCCCGCTGCGATCTGCCGGAAACAGCAACGCTTCTCATCGGCCTTGGCCGCCTTGCCGCCGAGAAGCGCTGGCCGATGGTGATCGAAGCCGTCACCGCCGCGGGCTATGACCATCCAGTCGGCCTGGTCCTGCTCGGCAACGGCCGCCAGAAGGCAACGGTCGTTCGCGCAGCGGCCAACAATCCCCATGTGCATCTGGCCGCGCCGATCGCGGATCGGCGGGAAATCGCGACCCTCCTGGCAAGCGCGGACGCATTGATCCACGGCTGCGAGGCCGAGACCTTCTGCATGGTCGCGGCAGAGGCAAAAGCGAGCGGCCTGCCGCTCATCGTGCCTGACGAGGGTGGCGCCAGCGACCAGTTCGTTCCCGGCCAGGGGGAGATCTACGCCGCCCGATCCCCGCTGGGACTGGCGGACGCCATCCGCAGGTTCATGACTTCCGATCCGCACGGTCATAGGCGGCTCGCCAGCCTGGCGGCCGGTGACGTTACGAGCATGGACGACCATTTCAGGCAATTGTTCGACATCTATGCGCGCGGTTCGCACCGCTTCGCCGATGCCGCCTGAAGATCTCACACTGCGACGGGCCATGCCATCGTCCAACGGCAGCGATCCGAAACCTGCCCATCAATCGCGGCCCATCGCGCGCGCAGACCTTCCCGAACCGGCAACCGATGATCTCCGTGCCGATGTCCGCCACCCGTGCGGACTGATATGGCATGGCGCCTGCCCAGGTTGGCCACTGATCGTCCGGATCCTCTGGTGGGTAATGCGCCACAACCGCGACTGACGCCGGGTGCTACTCGACCGTTATCTCCTCCGCCGAATCCTGCGGCCCTTTGTGGCCGTGCTTGTCTGCACGGTCGCGATTCTCCTTCTGGAGAATCTAGCGCGGCTCATGGAACTGCTCCAGCATGTACGAGATCCGCTCACCCTTCTCGCGAAATCCTCCTTCTACCTGCTTCCGGAATATCTCGGGATCGGTCTGCTCGTCGCGCTTTTCCTCTCCATTGCTCTCGCCATTCGCACGCTCTCGCTTCACGGTGAATGGCAGATATTCGCCGCGGCCGGTATAACGCCCGTTCGCCTTTGCCTCATCCCATTCCTGCTGGGCATGGCCTGCGCGACCATCGAACTCGGCATTCACTTTCAATTCCGGCCCGCGGCCGAATATCGACTGGACAGCCTGTTTTCCGATGTCCGCCGCGGCCTGTACGGTTTCGGCGGGAATTTTGGCGAAATCATCCAGCTCGACGACACAACGGTCATGACCGCCGATGGCTTTGAACGATCTACTGGCAGGCTGGCACACATCTTTATCGCCCAGCGGGGAACGGTCTACACCGCGCGCAGCGCTTTTATTTCTCTTGATGGCAACGGGGATATCTACCTTTTGCTCGAGCAGGGACAAAGCATCGTGCCCCGGCGCAGCGATCATTTCGATGCTGTGAGCTTCGGACGGCTGCGAATTCGTCTCGCGCGAACGGAGCCCGATCCAGGACATAGGCCGGATACGGCATTCGACAGACTGGCCTACCGCGAACTGATGCGCCACATCGGTCTTGAGCGCGAAGCGGATATGGGAACGCGGAAGGCGCTCGCCTCCTTCGCATCGCGATGCGCCTATGCGGCGATTGCCCTCTTGCTCCCGTTTCTTGCACTGGCTTTGGGCGCACTGCCTGTACGCGGGCGATCCCCTTACGGCATCGGCGCCGGCATCCTGGCAATCGTTGGGTATATTCGGCTGGTCGCCTATGTCGAAACCGCGGCGGCGACGCACCCGATTGCCGGCTTCGGCTTCCTTGTCGGCGGATACGGATCGGCGATTGCCATGATCTGGCGTGCCGAATGCCGGCATGGGCCAGGCTCCGTGGAGACATGGCTGGCCACGCGCCTGGCGAGGCCGATCGCCGCCCGCATCGCACGTTTCCAGACCCATTTCCGCACAGCATAAGAATTTTTTCCGCGAGCGACTGCGGTGGACCGCGGGCGTGACGTCGCACAACGATGCGCATCGGCTTTCTCTTCAACCATGATCAGGTTCATCAGGTCGCGCATAGCCTGCCCATCGCGCTCGCACTGGCGCGCCTGGGGGCGAAGGCGGAGATCATCCTCGCAACGACCAGCGCGCGTCTTCAGGCCGAAGTCATCCGCCTTGGCGGCGCTGCGATCGGTGGCCGCGTCACGCTTCAGCCGCTCGAACTCCAGCGACATACGAGCCGCTGGCTCGCCGCCGCTGGCAGTTCGATCGTGCCCACGACCAAGCTTCTTATCTACAGGGACAATCTCGATTTCTTCCGGTCCCTCGATATCCTGGTCGTGGCCGAAAAGACCTCGCTGATCCTCAAGGACCGATATGGCCTCGACCATCTCAAGATCATTCACACGCGCCACGGCGCCGGGGATCGGGCGATCGGTTTCAACCCCGAAAGCGCGAAATTCGATCATGTCCTGGTTTCCGGGCCGAAGATCCGGGACCGCCTGATCGACGACGCCGGCGTCGATCCCGGCAGGATCAGCATCGTCGGTTATCCCAAATTCGACATCCACGATGGCATGACGACGCACGGTCTCCTCAACGACGGAAAGCCGGTCGTTCTCTATAACCCCCATGTCTCGCCGCACCTCTCATCCTGGTACAGGATGGGCCGCGCCATTCTCGACTGGTTCATCGACCATGAGGAATATCACCTCATCTTCGCGCCTCATGTGATGCTCTATGAGCGCCCCTTCGTCATGACGATCGACAAGCTCAGGATCGATCGCCCGCGCCGCATCGAGGAGCGGTATCTGCGCGCGCCGAACATCCACATCGACCTCGGCAGCAGGGCCTCGACGACCATGGCCTATACCAACCGGGCCGATATCTATCTCGGCGACGTCAGCAGCCAGGTCTATGAGTTCCTGCGCCAGCCGCGCCCCTGCGTTTTTGTGGACGCGCATCGCACCGCCTGGGAAAATGATCCCAATTTCGCCCATTGGTCGGCTGGCCCCGTCATCGGCAACGTCGCCGATCTCGGTCAGGCGCTGGCTCAAGCAAGCGCCGACCACGCCGGGCATTTCCGACCCATCCAGGAGAAGCTGTTTCGCTACAGTTTCGATCTAACCGACGAGCGTTCTTCGGATCGCGCCGCGCGCGCGATCGCCGAACTCGCCGGCTTGGACCGTCCATCATCCGATCCGATGAAGAGCGTGGCATATGGTTGAAGACGTACCGGGCGGCCTGGTACGGCGGATATACGGAAATCTCGGAAAGCTTCTGTCCGGCAAGGCGGCCGCGGGCCTCATCAGCCTGATCTACATGATCATCGCCGCGCATGCGCTCGGCCCCACCGATTATGGCGTCCTCGTACTCGTTCATGGCTTCGTCACCACCGTCGGCGGACTCATCGAGTTCCAGGGATGGCATGCCGTCGTCCGCTATGGCGCCGCTGCCCTCGCGCGCCACGATAAGACAGCCCTCATCAAGCTGTTACGCTTTGTCGGTGGGATCGAGATCGCGGGCGGCATCGCCGCCATCGCCGCTGCCGCCTGCCTTGCGCCGATACTCGGACCCCGGCTCGGATGGTCGGCGACGGCACTGGCTCTCGCCCTGCCTTACAGCTTCGCCCTGTTGGGATCGGTGCGCTCCACTGCCGCGGGCTATCTCCAGCTCATGGGCCGCTTCGATCTCCTTGGCCTCCATAATGCCGTCGCGCCCGCCGTCCGGCTCGCCGGCGCGATCCTCGCATGGTGGATGCATGCCGGCCTCAGCGGTTTCCTGATCGCATGGCTGGTCGCTGCCTTGCTCGAATGGGCGTCGCTATGGGCGTTCGCGCTTTGGGTCGCACGGCAAAATATCGAAGAAGCCCACATCCTGGGTCCGATGCGGGGCGTCACGACCGATAATCCCGGGATCTGGCGCTTCATGCTGATCGCCAATGCCGACATCACTTTCGGCGAACTCGCGGGCCGGATCTCGCCACTGATCATCGGCTGGATGCTGGGAGCTGAAGCGGTCGGCTTCTATGCCATCGCGCAGCGTGCGACCGTCGTCATCGCCCAACCGGCGCAGATCCTCGGGCAGGCAGCTTATGCCGAACTCGCACGTCTGGTCGCCGCCGGTGATGACGGGCGCCGTCTCCGCCGGGCCGTCCTCCATTGCATCCTGATCGCGATGGCGGCCGCCGTGCCGGTCATTCTGGTCCTGGCCTTCTTCGGGCGCGAGGTCGCGATCCTGATCGGCGGGAAAGCCTTCGCCGATGCGGCACCGATCATGCTCTGGCTGACAGTTGCTCGCGCCTTGCTGCTCGCAGGCCCACCGGCAAGTTCCGCCCTGATCGCGATGGGGCGGCCGTCCATGTCCGTGGGCGCGAATTTGATCGCCAGCCTGGGACTGCTCCCGCTGCTTCCCCTCTTGCTCGGCTGGTTCGGCCTCCCCGCGGCGGGGTGGCATGCCGTGCTGCAAGCCGGAGTCAGTTCCCTTCTGCTGCTTCTCTTCGTCTTTCGGGAGAGCCACGAGGGGGTTCGCATCACAAGGCTCGCCGGCTGATGCGCATCGCCTATGTGATCAACTCGGTCGAAGGTGGCGGCGCCGCGGCCCCGGTGCCGATGGTCTGCGATGTCCTTCGCCGGCAGGGGGCGGAAATCAAGGTGTTCGCGCTCACCGGCCGCGACCGCAGAGGCTTGCCGGCAATGCACGCGGCCGGGCTGGACGTTGATATCCGCGAGGATGGAGAAAGAGACCATAGGCGGGCGCTGCGCTGGCTCGACCAGGAATTCGCGGCATGGCGGCCCGATATCGTCTGGACGTCCCTGACCCGCGCGACATTGCTCGGCCAGATCGCAGCGGAACGCCTCCGCGTGCCTACCGTCAGTTGGCAGCACGCCGCCTATCTCAAGCCCGCGAACCGCGTCTTGCTTCGGATGAGGCAGCGCGCCTCAAGCTTGTGGCTTGCCGATTCCGAATGTGTCGCCACCCTCACCCGGCAGCGGTTAGCCGTTCCGGAGGGTCGCCTCATGACCTGGCCGCTGTTCGCGGTTGACCCCGATGCACCCCAAGCCCTTCCCTGGCGGCCAGGGGAGGTGCTACGGATCGGCAGCCTCGGCCGCCTACACCCCGTCAAGGGCTTCGACATCCTCCTCAACGCGCTGGCACGGCTTCGCCGCTCTTCCTTCCATCCGGCAACGCCGTTCGAACTGCATATCGCCGGCGACGGCAACGAGCGGGGCCGGCTGGAGAGCCTGATCGCCCACCATGGCCTTGCCGGCATCGTCAAGCTTGCGGGCTTCACCGCGCAGCCCAGGCAATTTCTGGCGACGCTCCACCTCTACGTGCAGCCCTCTCGCTCCGAAGGCCTGTGCATAGCGGTCCATGAAGCTATGCAGGCAGGCTTGCCTTGCATCGGGAGCGCGGTGGGCGAAATGCCCTATTCGATCCAGCACGGACAGACAGGCCTGGTCGTGCCCCCCGACGATGAGGAGGCCCTCTCATTCGCGCTGGCCCACTATCTTCGCCTGCCAGAGAAACTCGGCGCGATCGGCGCCGCCGCGCGCGGCCATGTCCATCAGAAGCTCAGCCGCCAGGCTTTCGAGGCTACCGGCCGGGCCGTCTTCAAGCGGGTCGCCGCGCTCCTGCCTTCCGGATCATCCGCCCTGCGTCCAACAACCAGCCGCACCCACTCCGATCGATCCGTTTCGCGTCGATCAGCGTGACAGACCCGCAGTCGTTGATCGTATGCAGCCCCTCGTGGAAGGGTTTCCAGCGGACGAACGGCTCGATCTTCGCGCCGGGTTCGATCGATACGCCCGCCGGTGCGAGACGGTCGAAATGGAGCAACCGGATCGCGCCGCCGTAGGTCCGGCTGCAATCCTGGACCGGCAGCACCGGCCGGCCGTCGAACAGGAACGGGCGTCCCGCTGGCCTGGCACCGCTCAAATCCAAGCGCACGGGATCAGGCTGGACAGACGACCACGGCCCTTCAATCCGGTCTGCATGCATGATGTGCAGACTTCCCATCCGGTGCAGCCGGTCGATCGATGAGCTGAAAAACAGCCACCAACGCCCGTCATGATGAAACGGCGTCGCGTCGATCGCCTCGCGGCCGAGGGGCAGCGTGCAAGCCGGTTCCCAGTCAAACGGGAAGGCCCGGCAGCGATAGAGGGTAAGCCTGCCCGACCGATAGGCCTCCGGCAGCATCCAGAGCGACCCTTCGGACTCGAAGATCGCGGGATAGGAGAGATGCCAGGGCTCCTCGAGCACGCGCCGACGCTCGAGCTGCCGAAAACCGGCGTCCAGCACAATGCAATCGATCACACCGTGGCGGGAGCGATAGTCATAATGCTCGACGAACAGATGAAGCCGATCCTCGTGCCACCAACCGAAGGGATCCGCATCGAAGGTGAAGGGTCTTCCTACATCGAGCCAGGTGATCGCGACATCGGCCGGCAGCCCGTGACCGGCGAGCGTTGCCACGCCAGCGTGCACAATGCCGATACGCCACAGATCGCAACGCCGCGGCATCGAGTCAGAAGCGGACAGCCACGACCGCTCCGCCGCCATGGGAATCTCCCCATGGCACCAGCCTCACGTTCGACGAATAAGGTTTGGTGATCAACAATCCGCTCGCTTCCCCGATCGCGGCGCCGGCAACCGCGTCGTACCAATGATGCCGTTTCGCTTCGACGCGCGAGATGCCAACGAAGGTCGCGACCAACGTGGCGGGCAACCCGACCTGCCACCCATAGCGCCGATTGAGCGTCGCGGCAGCGGCAAATGACAAGGATGTATGGGCCGAGGGAAAGCTCTTGAAATCGCTGCCGTCCGGCCGCTGCTCGTGCGTGACATGCTTGAGGCCCTCGGCGATGCCATATCCGACGCCGAGGCTGGCGCCAGCCTGCAAGGCGCCCGTCTCATCGCCCTTGGCAAGCGGGAGGCCGAACGCAATCGCGCCAAGACCGATCGCACCGACGTCGCTTGCCGTACTCCAGCCGTTACGATCATTCGCGAGAGCTGGCGTTTCGCTTGCGAAAACCGATAGCGCCAGTGCCGCGCTCAGCCCGATCCGTTTCATCCTGTTGCTGCTCCCATGGCCGCCCCGGCCCATGGGTGTGTGACGTCACCGATGGAGCTCACCGCAGTCCGGTCGACGCAAAGAAGACGCGGCGCTCGGCATCAATGAGCGATCACTTCCCAACCGGATTCGAGAGCATCGATGGTGCCGGAACCGAACCGGCCTCAGCCTTGCCAGTTCAGGATCGCCCAGCCCCGCTCTGTGGCCAGCCTGCGCAGCTTGCGGCTCGGATTGACGGCAATGGGTTCATCGCGCCAAGTGAGGGTATGATGATCGGGATGATCGTCGGAATAGAAACGCACGTGAACGCGGCCCCGGTCGATTCCGAGCGAGGCAAGCGCATCGATGATCGCGCGACGTTTGTCCGGTCCGTATACTGAGCGGCTGAACGTCCGCCTGCAGGGCCTTGTCTCGGGCGACCGCGATTATCGCCTCAACGGGGTCACCGGGTTCGGCCGCCGCGAGGTGAATAGCTATGCCGTCTTCGACCTGATCGGCAGCTACCGCGTGACGGACAAGGACAGCGTGACGGTGGGCATCGAGAACCTGCCCAACAAGCAGTATCTGCCCGTCTACAGCCAGCTCATGCGCAACAGCACCAACTCGAGCCGCGTCCCGGCCAATGGCGCGACAATGACGATCATTACAAGCGGAGTTGGTAGAGCTCGCATCGGAAGCGCGAGCTACGCCGGCAAGGTCGGCCTGAAGCTCGCGCTTGACTGGGCCTACCGGTTCAGCGGCAAGGTGATCGCTACCCGAAGGCCCTTGGCCCCCTCGATCGACACCTCTCCGCCATGCGCATTGGCAACTGCCGCTACCAGGCTCAATCCAAGGCCATGGCCGGGCGTCGTCCGGCTGGCCTCGCCGCGATAGAAGCGGCGCGTCAGTCGAGGACCATCGACGGACGATACTCCCGGTCCGTCGTCGGAGACCGCCAGTTGCACCGAACTGTTCGTCCGTTCGAGGCTGAGCGTTACGGCTGTGCCTTGCGGTGTGTGCACGATGGCATTGTCGAGCAAATTCGCCATCGCCTGTGCGAGCAGCTCGCGATCTCCAAGCACCGTGATGCCAGGCTCGATACGCCAGCCCAGCGTTCGCCCACTGTCGCACACCGCCGGCAGAAACCCGTCGCAGACGGTTTCGGCGAGAGCCGTGAGATCGACCGGTGCGAAATCCTGCACCAGTCCGCCACCCTCCACCTCGGCAATCCGGAGGATCGCGGAAAAGAGCTTCAGGAGCTCGTCGCCCAGTTCAATGGCGCGCTCTTCGGCACCCTCGACCTTGCCGACTTGCTCAAGCTCACTGCGCAAACGAAGCAGCGGCGTCCGCAGATCATGCGCGACATCGCTCGACACCTGCCTCAAATTCTCCATGAGACCCGCGATGCGATCCAGCATGGCATTGAGCGCCATTGCGACCGTGTCGAACTCATCGCGGCGCGGACCGACCGGCATTCGCTGCCCGGTATCCCCTGCAACGATCGCATGGGCTGTGCCGCTGATCCCGGAGAGCCGGCGCTGCAGATATCGGCCAAGAAGCAGAGCGCTGACCACGCCAATGACGAGGACGCCCGCAAAGGCGAGCCCGAACATGGTCAGTATCGTCCTGTCGATCTTCTCAATCGCCTCGGAATCGATGCCGACCACCAGCCGGCCGCCACCGGGAAGATCGACGGCCTTGGCGCGGGCAACATCCGGACCTTCCACTGGATCCTGGAACAGGATCCTGCTGAACCCGATATCGGGACGCCGCGTATCAAGCCCACCGGCGATGCGGCGTCCTTCTTTGTCGAACAGTGCATAGCCGAACGTATCCGTCGCTTCGCGCCGGTTGATCTCGTCCAGCAGCTCGGCCGGGTTCCGTTCGCGCGCCAGATCGGCGAGCTCTTCGGCGATGGACTGGTCGCGCTGCCGGCGAAACTCCAGGTCCGCCGCGAAATAGACGGCCACGCCGAGAAGAAGAACCGCCACGGCAAAGGCGGCGGCATAGGTGAAGGCGATGCGATAGGCCGCGCTGGACCGAAGGCTAGTCATTCGAGCGCATCCGGTAGCCCGTGCCCCTGATCGTTTCGATGGGATCGTCCGGGAAATCCGCCCGCAGCTTGGCGCGCATGCGGCTCAAATGGCTCTCGACGATATTGGTCTGGGGATCGAAATGAAAGCCCCAGACCTGTTCGAGAAACATGGTGCGCGTCACGACGCGCCCCGCATTGCGCATCAGCACTTCGAGAAGAGCGAATTCACGAGGCTGGAGGTGAATGACCCTGCCGGCCCGCGTGACCGAACGCCGCATGGCGTCCAGCACCACATCCCCGACTTCCAGCCGCGTCGAAACTTCCGGCATCGGCGATCGGCGCGTAACGGCGTTGAGCCTTGCGACGAGCTCGGCCATGGCGAAGGGCTTCACCAGATAGTCGTCCGCGCCGGCATCGAGTCCGGATACCCGGTCGGAAATGCCGCCCTTGGCCGTCAGGACGATGACCGGCACCGATATCGAGGCCGCCCGCAACTGACGAAGGACGTCCAGCCCCTCCATGCCCGGCATCATGCGGTCCAGCACGATTGCTTCGAACCCGTCCTTTGCGGCAAGCCTCAACGCATCCTCGCCATTTGTGACCTGGGTCACGACGTGGCCGAGCTGAATCAACCCGCGTTGGACGAAGACGGCTGTGTCGATATCGTCTTCGGCAAGGAGGATATGCATAGGCCTCAAATCCTTCGGACCGGATGCGAAAGGGTCCTTCGACGGCTCCGCCGGTCATCATATGTGCGTGGCGCCGGACGGGCCAAGCACAACAGCATTCCTGGAGTGCGGCATCGCCTGGTTCACGCCCGATCTCTTCTAGTCATAAACCCCGTCGGAAGAGCATTAGGATTTCCCAATCTTCGTTAACAGGATTGTATTTTCCCAATGTTGGGCTGCGCGCTGGCAATAGCGGCAAGATGAAGGCATCGATGGCAAAGAAAGCCCGAGGCACATCATGCGACTCCACTTGATCCCCGCCCTGACAGCCGCCTTCCTGACGATCGCCGCAGCGCCTGCGGCACCGACATATTCGGTGGCAAGTTCCATTCCGGGACCGGATGGGAGCTGGGATTATGCTCGGGTCGATCCCAGCGCGCATCGTCTCTATGTGGCCCGCGGCGATGCCGTAACGGCCGTCGACCTCGCGTCGGACGCGGTAACATCCGTTGGACACGTTCAGCGCGGGCACGCTGTCATGCCGCTGGCGGATGGCCGTCTCCTGGTCACAAGCGGCACGGATGGCACCGTCCGTTTTCTGAACGCGGCCAATGGCAACCAGATCGCCAGCGTCGCAGTCGGCAAAAAGCCCGATGCGGCCATCCTGGATGAAAAGGGCGACCGCGCCTTCATCATGAACGCGGAAAGCGGCACGATTTCGGTGCTCGATACGGCCTCGATGCGGGTCACGCGGACGTTTCGCGCCAAGCCTGGCCTCGAATATGCCGCGCTCGCGGGGAACACGCTATTCGTCAACAACGAGGATCTGAACGAGATCGAAGTCGTCGATATCGCGCGCGGGAAACCCGGCAAGGCTATCGCCCTTCCCGGCTGCGAAGGACCAACCGGGCTTGGCTATGATGCGAGCCACGCCCGTCTGATAAGCGCCTGCGCCAACGGCAAAGCCGCAATCATCGACACGAGAACACATAGGCTCTCGCCACTCCTCGACATCGGCCGCGGGGCCGACGCGGTCATCATCGACGAAGGGCGCGGCCTCGCCTTCATCCCTTGTGGACGGGACGGCGTTCTGGATATTCTCTCCCTGGCGTCGTCCAGCCAAGTCACCGCTGCAGGTCGGGTGACGACAGAGATCGGCGCCCGCACCGGCGCCCTCGATCCGTCAACCGGGACAATCTTCCTCCCGACCGCCCGATTCACCGCTCCGGCACTGCCCGGCGGTCGGCCAACGCCCGTGCCAGGCTCCTTCCACATCCTGGTCGTGAAGCCGGACTGATGCAGGCACGCAAATGCCCGCGTCGTTCGTCAAGGAAAGCCCCTTTGGAGGTTCCCATGAAACTGCCCATGATCCCCGCCATTCTCTCGATTGTTGCGTTCGCCGCGAGCGTTGCGCATGCTGCCCAACCAGCCCCTTCGCATCCCGATCCCGCCCATCAGGCGAAGATTACCATGCAGCACGCGCGCGTGCTTGCCCTCAGGGCACGTCCTGGCACCATCACCGATCAGGAACTCGAACGGGAGCCCGGCGGGAGCGGTTTACGCTATTCTTTCGACATCACCAGCCATGGGAAGCCCTTCGAGGTTGGCGTCGATGCCATCACGGGAACGATCCTCGAGAATGTCGCCGAGGGCAAGAACCCGGATTGATACCGGAGCGGCTGTGGCCAGCCTCGCTCCTAGACAGCCGGTCTTCGGGCCGGCCGTGTCTTGCTGACCCAACACCAAGGATAGTCATGACATTCTTGCGTGCTATACCGAGATCAGGGATCAGTTCGATCGCCCTCGCGACACTTCTATCGGGCTGCGCGCATTATATGCCCCTGTCCCTCGCCACTGCACCGCCCCTGGCGGAGACGGTGGGCGAACTTTCCGTTGCTCCACCGACAGGTGGACCGTTGTCCATAGAACAAGTGGTCACGCTCGCCCTCGCCAACAATCCCGATCTCAAGGCAGCGCGCCTCAAGCGCGCGGTGGCGGCGGGACAGACGAAACAGTCCGGGATCCTGCCCAATCCCTCGCTCGCCGGCGCGATCCTCCCGCTGATCTCGGGCGCAGGAACGGTGCCGGCGTGGAATATCGGCCTGTCGCAGGACATCAAATCGATCATCACCTACAAGTCCCGCCGCCGCGCGGCGCGCGACAGCGAGCAGCAGGTCGCGGCGGACGTCGTCTGGCAGGAATGGCAAGTCGCCGGAAAGGCGCGCCAGCTTGCGACCGACCTTATCATCGGCGCGCGCAGCCGTCCCTATTATGTCGCTGCCTATGAGTTGCTCACCGAGCGCAACGCCAAGCTCGAACAGGCCCTCGCCGCCCGCAATACGACCCTGACCATCGTGGCGCCGGATCGCGTGGCCTTGCAGACAGCGCGAACCGCGCTCAACAGCTTCGACCAGAACCAGCTCTCGCTGATACACCAGTTGAACGCCCTGCTCGGGCTCCGTCCCGATGTCGTCGTTCCGCTTACCGCCGCGCCCGACCTGCCGCCGTTCGATCCCGCGGCCATCCGGGCCGGCCTGGCGACCCTGCCGGACAGGCGCCCGGACCTTCTGGCATTGCGGCTTGGCTATGCGGCTGCCGACGAATCCGTACGGCAGGCGATCCTCGCGCAATTTCCCGACATGGTCCTGGGCGGCAGCGTCGCGAGCGACAATTCCAAGGTCATCAACGGCGGACCCAATGTCACGCTCGGCCTGCCGATCTTCGACCACAACCAGGGCAATATCGCGGTCGCCAATGCGACGCGCGCGCAGCTTCACGCCGAATATGAGGCGCGGCTCGCTGCCACCAGCGGGGAAGTCGAGGCGATGCTGAGCGAAGCAGAGCAACTGGCCGCGCAACTCGAGATCGCCCGCCGCGACCTTCCCGCGGCCCGCCTCGCCGCCGCGCGCGCGTCCGCCGCCTTCGGCGCCTCCAATCTCGACGAGCGTGGCTATGTCGACCTCGTCTCGAACCGCGTCTCGAAGGAGCAGGAAATCATGACACTCGAACTCGCCCTGCTCGACCGCCAGATCGCCATCCAGACCCTGGTCGGCGCTGGACTGCCAATAGCCGACCTCCCGCCCGAACCCGTCGGCGGAGCGCGGCCATGAAGCGGAGCTTCGCCCTCCCCCTCCTGCTGCTGCCCTTGGCAGGCTGCGGCGGATCCTCCAGCGCCGATCAGACGCCTGAACCGAGCGTTCTGGTCAGCCTAGCCAAGCCAGCGCGGGGCAGCCTGCCGCAAAGCATCGAAGCATTCGGCTCCGCGGCTCCCGGAACCAACGGCGCGCAGACGATCAGCGTCGCCCAGCCTGGGCAGGTCATACGTCTTGCCGTCACTTCCGGCACCGCCGTGCGCGCGGGACAGGTTCTTGGAACCTTCATGGTCGCACCGACCGCGCGCGGCGCCTATCTGCAAGCCGAGGAGGCGCTGGCCGCCGCACAGAAACAGCGCGACAGCACGGCCCAGTTGCTCACCCAGCAATTGGCGACGCGGGATCAGCTGGTGCAGGCCGAAAAGGCGGTCTCCGATGCTCGTGTCGCCCTGGCGGGATTGCGCGCAGAAGGGGCCGACCAGGCCGTTCAAACACTAACCGCGCCCTTCGACGGCGTGGTGACGACCATCACCGTCGCACAAGGCGACAGGACCCAGCCCGGCGCGCCGCTCCTGACGGTCGCACGGGCCGGCGGCATGGTCGTCACCGTCGGTATCGATCCCGCCCAGCGCGCAAGCCTGGCGGCGGGGCAGCGCGCGACCTTGCGCAGGCTATCGGGCGGGCCTCCGCTGACGGGACAGGTCGTGCGCGTCGGCGGCGCACTCAACGCCAGGACCCGCATGGTCGATGTCGACCTCAATTTCCCGGCCGGCGCGCTGATGCCCGGTGAGGGCATGCAGGTGGCGATCGAAACCGCGCAGGTCGCCGGCTGGGTGGTGCCGCACAAGGCAGTGGTGACCGCCGACGGGCCGGCCCACATCTTCCAGGTTGCCGGCGGCAAGGCGAAGGCGGTGCCCATCCACATCCTGCTGGCTTCGGCCGCCGGCGATGTCATCGAGGGCGCCATTGAGCCCGCGAGGCCGATCATCGTCGAGGGCGCCTATCAGGTGAATGACGGCATCGCTGTTCGGCAGGGCCGGTAATGATCGAACGGCTGCTTCGCTCGCAATCACGCGCATTCGTCCTGATAGCCATGGCCATGGCGGTGGCTGGCCTCGTAGCCGCGCTCTCCATGCCGATCGGGCTATTCCCTCAGGTTTCCTTCCCGCGCGTGGTCGTCGACCTGGATTCTGGCAGTCGCCCCGCGAGCCAGACGGCGCTCACCGTCACGCGGCCGGTCGAAGAAGCGATCCGCGCCGTGCCGGGTGTGCAGAATGTTCGTTCCGAAACCAGTCGGGGTTCGGCGCAGATCTCGGTCGATTTCGGCTGGGGCCGCGACATGGTCGCGAGCACGCTCCTGATCGATTCCGCCATCGCGCGCGTCGTGCCGACGCTCCCCGCCGGCACGGCCTATGATGTACGTCGGATGGACCCCACCGTCTTTCCGATCATCTCCTATGCGCTGGTCTCGAACACGGCGGACCCGGTCGCGCTGCAGGATCTCGCCCGCTACCAGATCACGCCTCTGCTTTCATCCATCTCCGGGCTGGCACGCGTCGGCGTCCAGGGCGGCGAAACGGGCGAGGTGCAGGTGCTTGCCGACCCGCATCGGCTCGCCGACCACAATCTCGCGATGTCCGACCTGGTCAACGCCATCCGCGACGGCAATGTGCTGAGCGCGGTCGGACAGGTGCAGGACCGCGGCCGCCTCTCGCTGGTCATTGCCGACCGCAGTGTCATCGCCGCGCGGGATGTTGGCGACATCGTCGTCCAGTCCGATCCCACCGGCGTGGTTCGCGTGCGCGATGTCGCCACCGTGCAGGATGGCCGAATGCCGCAATGGCAACGGATCGTCGAGGATGGCCACCCCGCCGTCCTGCTCAACATCTATGAACAGCCCGACGGCAATGCAGTGCAAATCGCCCAGCAGGTTCAACAGAAGCTTGCCGGATTCAAGCTTCCGCCCGACGTCAAATTGGTCAACTGGTACGACCAGAGCGAGCTCGTCACCCAGTCGGTCGCGAACGTGCGTGATGCGGTTCTCATCGGCCTGGTCCTCGCCGCCCTTGTGCTCTTCTGGTTCCTGCGCAGCTGGCGCGTGACCCTGGTGGCGGTCATCGTGGTCCCGGGGACGCTCGCGGCGACCGTGCTGGTGCTGAGCGCGCTGGGCATGAGCTTCAACATCATGACCTTGGGCGGAATTGCCGCAGCCGTCGGCCTCCTGATCGACGATGTCATCGTCATGGTCGAGCACATCGCCCGCCGGGCCGGCGCCAGAGACGAGAATGGGCAGTCCCGGGGCGCCGCTGCGGTTTTCCCGGCCGCCCACGAGTTCATGACGCCACTGACGGGCTCGAGCCTCGCGACGCTGATCGTCTTCCTGCCCCTCGCCTTCCTCACCGGCATCACCGGCGCCTTCTCCAAGGCACTCTCGCTGACGATGGCGGCCGCGCTCGGCATCTCCTGGGCGATGACCGCATTCGTCGTGCCGGTGCTGGTCCGCTGGCTGGTCGATTTCGACAGCTGGCACGATCCGGGCGAGGCGGGCGAAGGGCGCGTGGCCGCGGCGCACGATCGCGTGCTCGATCGGCTCGCCCGGCAACCCTGGCTCCTCGCAGTGATTGCTGTTCCGCTCCTGGTGATCGGCTACATCGGCTATTCGGCCGTCCCGACCGGCTTCATGCCGAAGGTCGACGAAGGCGGGTTCATCATGGACTATTACACCGTGCCCGGAACCTCGCTCGACGAGACAAGCCGGCAGGTGGGGCAGATCGACGCCATGCTGCGCACCAACCCGGACGTTCTGACCTTCTCGCGGCGTCTCGGAACCGGCCTCGGCGGCGATCTCGGCCAGAGCTACCACGGCGACTATTTCGTCCGGCTGAAACCCGGCCACAGCAAGCCGACTGACGAGATCGCCACCGGCGTCGCCGACAAGGTGGCGCGCAAGGTACCCGGCGTCGAGGTCGAGGTCGCGCAGCTGATGGAGGATCTGATCGGCGACCTGACGGCAGTTCCACAGCCGATCGAGGTCAAGCTGTTCGCCTCGGATCCATCCGTTCTGTATGGGGAAGCAAAGAAGGTTGCGGCGCTGATCTCAAAGATCAACGGGGTCATCGAGGTCAAGGACGGCGTCCGCCTCGCTGGCGATGCCCTCGACGTGCATGTCGATCCGGTTCGGGCGGGCCTTGAGAGCGTGACCCCTGCCGAGGTGGAAACGCAGCTCTCCAATGCGCTCACCGGCGCCACGGCCACCACGCTCGCCCAGGCGACCAAGGCGGTCGATGTCCGTGTACGGCTGCCCAATGCCATGACGATCAGCGAGACCGAGATTGCCCAGCTGCCGATCCGCGCGACGGACGGACATGTCTTCCCTCTCTCGCGGGTGGCCACGATTACGCCGGTTGCCGGCCAGCCCCAGCTCAGCCGCGAGAATCTGGAGCCGATGGTCGCCGTGACCGGCCGCATCCAGGGCCGCGGCATCGGCGCGGCCGTCGGCGACGTCATCGCCGCACTGGATAAGCCCGGAACGCTCGGGGCCGGCGTGCGCTACGAAATGGGCGGGCTCTATCAGCAGCAGCAGATCGCCTTTGCCGGCCTCATCCGCGTGTTCGGCGCGGCGCTTATCGCGGAGTTCATTCTGCTCCTGCTGCTCTATCGGCGCTTCTGGCTGCCGGTGATCATCATCGGCTGCTCGCTGCTCTCGACCACGGCGGTGTTCACCGCGCTCTGGATCGCGGGCGTAGATCTTAACATCACGGCGCTCATGGGCATGACGATGATCATCGGCATCGGCACGGAAATGGCCATCTTCTACGTCTCGGAATTCGAGGAGATGTCCCGGCACATGCCGCCGGTCGAAGCGGCGCGCGAGGCGAGCCGCCATCGGTTGCGCCCAATCACCATGACCACGCTGGCGGCGATCCTGACCTTGCTGCCGCTGGCGCTCGCCATCGGCCAGGGCTCGGGTATTCAACAGCCGCTGGCGATCGCGATCATCGCCGGGCTGCTATTGCAATATCCTCTGGTGTTGATCGCCATGCCGATCCTCGTGCGCCTGACATTGCCGAAATAACAGGCCTTTGCGGACTTGAACCGTGATGACATGAGTATGTCTCTCAGGACGTGTAGCGTGAACCGGGCTCCGAGTGGTGCCATGGCGCAGGATTTTCCTACGCCGGGATGACGATATTATTGGGATTCGAAGGTGCGGCAGGCTGCACTTCCCGAACCTGGGGAAACATTGGACGAGAGACCGGTAGCCGCGAACAGCCGAGCGCGGTGAACAGCTTCAGTCGTTCTCCTTAAGTTCGAAGGGTATGCGGACAAGACCGCGGACCTGGCTTGGCCGCCCGTCGACTATCGTCGGCGACCATCGCCAGCGCCGAACTGCGTTGAGCGCTGCCTTGTCGAGGCGCTCGACGCCGCTGCTTGTCGCGATCGAAATGTCGCGGACCCGCCCACCCTCGTCGACCACGACCATTAGAACCACCGTGCCCATTTCGCGCAGCCGCCGCGATTCCACCGGATAGCGGGGAGGGTCGGCGGAGATGAGCCGTGTGTTGAGGTTGGCCAGCGCGTCGCTAGCGCGAGCGGGAGCCGGTTTCGCGTCCTGAGCGGCTTTGACTGGTGCCGGGGGTGCCGGCTCGGCTTCCGGCGTGGTCTGGATTGGCGGAGCCGGTGCCGGAACCGCCACGATCGGGGGAGATGCCACAATCGGTTGAGGCTTGGGCATCTGCACCTCTTCGAACACCTTCTGTGTAGGAAGGGCGACCGCCTTCGGTGGCGGTTCCTGCAGATCGAGCGGCAGGAGATCGACCACCAGTGGTGATGCCGGAAGCTGGCGCACGGTGCTCACATCGAGATGCTGGAGTGCGTAGAAGCCCGCGACATGGAGAGCCGCGATCAGGCCGAGGGAGATCCAGCGTGGCCTGTGGCTCGGCTGATAGCGACCGGGGGTCACTCCCTCCCCTATCCGAGCTGGTTGTGGGATGGCCGTCTGCGAGGCTTCGCCCTGGTTGTAATCGGCGACTTTCATATGCTCAGCCACGCACCGTCTCGGCCGCAGCACGGTAGTTGCCGGTCCCGACCCGCACGAGCAGGCCGCGCTTGAACATCAGGCTGACGACCTGTCGAGAAATCCCTGAAGCAGCGAGTTCTCGCGACGACGTAACACCATATGTCCGAACGAGGTCGAGCGCACGTTCCTGCACGCTGCCTGGTGCGGGCGGCAGAGGGCGCCTGACGAGCTTGGGTTGCTGGAAGGTCGTCGGAACAGGTGAAATTGCCAGCTCGGCACAGGCGTCGGGCAACCCGGAGAGGCGGCTGATCGTGGCATGGGAAAGGTGGATTCCCTCCGCCTGAAGGCGGCGCGCGCACAGAAGTGTAATCGGCCGAATGGGATCGGCCACGCGGAGAAGGACGTCGGGATTGTCACGCTGGAGCGCGGCGAGACAACCCAGCAGGCATAGCTCCTGCCGGGTTGTGCATGCGCAGTCGATCGCCGCAGCCCGGTAGCCGATCGCCGAGGCCGCGACACAAAGCCGCCGGAAGAGAGTGTGCATGTCGCTGCTCACAGCAGTCGGATCGGCCCCCCGAAGGAGGCCGATCACATGGCGTTCGCGCGCGGCGAGCCTGGCTACCCTGAACACGCGCATGGTGTCGTCAGAAGTGAGCGTTGAGGCCAACCTTGAACGCTCGCGACGATCCCGGCGTGTGATTGGTATTGCTGTGCGCATAGAGAAAATAGCGCTCGTTGAGGAGGTTCTCGACGTTGAGCTGCACATCCAGCTCGGGCGCTACCTTGAAGTAGAGCGCGCCGTCGAGGCGCGTGTAGCTCGGCATCGAGACGAGATTGTCGGTCGCCGAGAAGCGGCGGCCCTGATGGATGATGCCGACCGCGGCGCCGATCGTCTCGGTCGGATCGAACCGCGTCCAGAGCGAGGCGGCGTGCTTGGGCACGTTCGGCACGCGATTGCCGCGCAGCACCGTGCCCGACTGCGAATCAAGGAATTTGGCATCGCTATAGGTGTAGGAGGCGATCACGCTCACCTGATCGGTGATCTCGCCTTGTGCGCTCAGCTCGACGCCCTTGGTGCGCTGGCGGCCGATCGGGACCGTTACCGAGGCAGGATTATTTGGATCCGACAGCGCCAGGACATTGCTGCGATCGAGCTGGAAGACGGCAGCCGAGACATTGAAGGTCGGGACGATGTCCCATTTCGCGCCGATTTCGTAGTTATCGTACTTCTCGGGGTCGAGGGCTTCGTTGGTCAGCGACAGGCCGGCGAGCTGGTCGCCACCGCGCGGCAGGTAGGTGCGCGAGAAGGCGGCGTAGATGGAAGCGTTCTCCACCGGCTTGAAGATCAGGCCGGCACGCGGCGACCAGAGATTGTCGGTCGCCTCAAGATCACGCCGCTGCGTTGCCGGGAAGCCGACGGTGCGGCGGTCGGTCACATCGGTCTTGATGTGCTCGAAGCGGACGCCCACCACCACCTCGAACATCGGTGACAGGGCAATCTGGTCCTGAATATAGCCGGCAGCGATCTTGGTGACGCCCTCATTGTCGCCGCTGGTGCTGGTCTGGCGCCACAGCACATCGGGACGGCGCACGCGCGGCGAGGCGATCGTGGCGAAGATCGACGACACGCCTAGCGGATTGGCGGCGGTCGGGAAGAAGCCTTCGTTGCGGACGTTCTCGGTTTCCTGGCGGCCGAACTCGGCGCCGATCAGCAGCGTATGCTCGATAGCGCCGGTGTTGAACTGGGCGTTGAGGTCGGTCTGGTTGATGAGGTTTTCGCGGCGCGTCAGGTTGTCATAGGCGGCGACGGAGTAGATCGTGCCGGGAGCATAGACCCCCGCCGGCAGACCGGTGGGATTGGTCACTGCAGCGGTATTCACCGCGCCGGCGAAGACGTTGCGGTAGAACTTGTCGTAGTCGGCATAGCGGGTGCGGTTGCGGATCGACACCGTGTCGCTGAAGCGATGCTCGATATACAGGTTGGCAGCATCGGTGTCGGTCCAGGTCGGACTGTTGTCGGGATCGCCGAAGAACGCGCCGCGCCGCGTCTCTAGAGGACGGCCAAGATAAGAGGACACGCCGCGATCGGCGACGCGATCATCCTCGAAATGTTCGTAGCCCGCGGTAATGGTCGTCGCCTCGCCGAGCTTGAACGTGACCGTAGGATTGAAGCCCCAACGGTTGTAGTTGACGCCATCGCGGTAGCTGTCGCTGTCCTGGTAGACGCCCGTCAGCCGCACGGCGACGCTTTCGCCAAGTGGCGCGCCCAGATCGAACTGCGCACGCTTGTGCTCGAAGCTGCCGCCTTCGAGACGGAAGGCGCGGTGCGGGTTCCAATCGGCGACCTTGGTGACGCGATTGACGAGCCCGCCAACGCCGCCGCGGCCGAAGATCATTGCGTTCGGCCCCTTGTACACCTCGAGCTGCTCGATGTTGTAGAGATCGCGATAGGTCTGCACGTCGTCGCGGATGCCATCCACGAAGAAGTCGCCAGTGGTCGAGTTCCCCCGCAGTACCAGCGTCTCGCGATTGCCCTCGCCTTGCGCCGAGAATACGCCGGGAACGTAGCGAATGGCATCGCCGATGTTGTTTGCGGCCTGGTCGGTGATCTGCTTGACCGGCACGACGGTGACGCTCTGCGGCACGTCGATCAACGGTGTATCGGTGCGCATCGCGCCTATGCTGCGCGAGACTTTGTAGGACGTCTCAGCTTCCGGCGTATTGATCGCAGTATCGGTGACGGTGACGCCGCCCAGCTCGGTCGGCTTGTCCTGCGTCTGCGCAGCCGCGGGCATTGCGGCTGCGGCCATCAACATGGTTGACAACGCGCTGAACGAAGTGCGCGCGAAGATACTGCTTCTCATTTCGAAACCCCCTGACATCAAGCTAATGCGAACGATTTGCATTCGCGTCTGGCGGCATGGACAGGCAGGTGCAATCGAAGAGTTCCAACATTGGGATGTTGTATAAACACCCCAATGTTTTCCCAATCTGCGCAGGCTATCAGGACAGGCTCGTCGCAGGGCCGTTCGGCTTCAGATTGCTCTAAGTGATCGGGTTAGCATGGCGCATAGAATCACCCACCCACCACCCAGCGCCCAACCGGCGAGAATGTCAGTGGGCCAGTGAACTCCGAGATAGACCCGCGAAAGGCCGATGCCGCATGCGAGCATTGCGGCGGTGCTCATCAGATAAGCGCGGGCTGGCGGGCTCGGGGTAGCCCGGGCCGCCAGAGCGGCCAGAGAAAGATAGACGACCGCCGAATTGGCCGCGTGGCCGCTGGGAAAGCTCGCGCTGGCAACATCGACCCAATGGGGTACGACGTCGGGGCGAAGCCGGCCGAACCACGGTTTCAGCAGCGATGCGAGGGAGGTTCCGACTGCCGTCTGTACCACAAGCAGGCCGGCAAGGCGCAGTCGGCGCATGATGGCGAGATAGCCGGTGACGAGCACAATGATGATCGCCAGCACCGTGGTGTCACCGAGCGCCGTCAGGTCGAGCATGAAGCTGCGCAGCCCCGACGAACCGCCGAGATGCGAACGCACCCATATCAGTGCGGCGCGATCGAAGGCATTCGTCTCGCCTTCAGCGATTTCGGAACCCAGCTTGAGCACGACGAAGGCAAGAAGCGCGATGGTCGCGAGCGTCGCGGCAATCGCCAACTCGGGACGCCGCCGGGCTTCGGTCGCGGGCCTATTCATTGGGACGATCCCGCTTCCACGTCATAACCCGCCAGATGTACCAGATCGCGATCGCAATGATGATGCCGGTCGAGATCGGCCCGATCACCCCGGCAACCTTATCGTGGTGTTGGCCGAGCAGCGCGCCCGCTCCCGCCAACAAGGACGTCCATGCCGACGTGCCCACGAATGACCATAGGAAGAAGCGGCCGAAAGGCATTGCGAGAAGGCCGGCCGGGATCGACACGATCGATCGGATCGTCGGCAGCAGCCGACCGAGGCAGACGAATCCCGCGCCACCGCGCGCGAACAAGTCTCGCCCCCGCTCGACATCCGACCAGTCAAGCGTGAGCCAGCGGCCGTGCCGATCGATGAAGCTGCGGAGCCGATCCGCGCCCACCCACCGCGCCAATCCATACCAGAGGCTATTGCCGGCCATTGCCCCGGCTGTTCCGGCAGCAATGATCCCCGGGAGTGACAATGTGCCTTTAGCGGCCTCCATGCCCGCGAGCGGCATGATCACTTCGGATGGAATTGGCGGGAAGACCGTCTCGGCAAGCATCAGCAGCGCGATGCCGGCGTAGCCAAGCTGCGCCATGAGCTGTTCGATCCATTGTGCCATTTGTTGCCGGATAGCGACTGAGGCTGGACGGGTGCTGGCACCCGGATTGAAAAATCCCAATGCAGAGGCGTCATCGCCCTACATTGGGAAATCGTATAGATGCCTCAAGTGGCGACCAATCATCGCGGGTTAGGCTCGCGACCATGCGCCAGATCATCCTTATCGCACCGATCCTCCTCGCCGGCTGCGGCAGTGATCCGTCTCAGCCCGCTGCGCCCCCCGCGCATGCCGAGACGATCGCTCACGAGACCGAGCTGCTGAAGCTCACGCTCACGCCGCAGGCCCAGCAAAGGCTCGGGATCGGTCTCGCCCGCGTGGGCGGTGGATCGGCGAGCGCCGTGCGGCAAGTTGCCGGAGAGATCGTGGTGCCGCCGACCAGCGCCAACGGCGTTCCGGTCAATTCAACGACCAATCTGCAGCAGATCGGCAGCCAGCAGGCCGCAGCCGACGCCGAGCTGGCGCGCGCGACCGCCCAGGCCCGGCTCGCACGCATCGCCCTCAATCGTGCCGAAGGCCTGGTGCGCGAGGAAGCGGGCAGCATCCGCGCCCGCGACGAAGCCGCAGCCGCCCTTGCCGCGGCCCAGGCGGCACTTGGTGCCGCCCGCCAGCAGCGCCAGTTGCTCGGCCCATCGGTGGCATCGCTCGGCTCGCAATCGACGCTATGGGTGCGGGCCTCCGTATTCGGGAGTGACGTCGGCAGTGTGCGGCGCGACGGCGCCGCGACGATCCGCCCGCTCGGCAATGGTGGTACGCCGCGCGCCGCGCGGCCCGTGCAGGCACCCCCTTCGGCCAATACCAGTGCGGGCACCGTCGACCTGTATTTCGCGGTCGACAATCGCGACCGCGCCTTCCGGATTGGTCAGCGCGTCTCGGTCGATCTGCCGCTCACCGGCCAGACCGAGGGCCTGTCGGTTCCGTCCGCGGCGCTCCTGCGCGACATCTATGGCGGGGAGTGGGTATACCAGAAGACCGCCGCAAACACCTTCGTGCGCCAGCGCGTCGAGGTTGCGTCCGAACGAGACGGGCGCGCCTTGCTTGCTCGCGGCCTCATCCCCGGCGCCGAAGTCGTCACGACCGGCGCGGCCGAGCTGTTCGGCACCGAGTTCGGGGCGGCGCACTGATGCTCGGCCGCCTCGTTCATTTCGCGCTCGCGCAGCGTGTGCTCATACTGGCGGTTGCCGCCCTCCTCGTCGTGCTCGGCGTGCGCGCCGGTCGCGATGTACCGCTGGACGTCTTCCCCGAGTTTGCTCCGCCGATGGTCGAAATCCAGACCGAAGCGCCGGGCCTCTCGACCGAGGAAGTCGAAAGCCTGGTCACGGTCCCGATCGAGACGGCGGTCAACGGCGTTCCCAACCTGATGACGCTGCGCTCCAAGTCGGTACTCGGCCTCTCATCGGTGCAGATCCTCTTCGAGCGCGGGTCGGATGTGATCCGGGCCCGCCAGATGGTCGGTGAGCGCATCGCCCAGGTGCAGCCGCGCTTGCCTCTCGCGGCCCGTCAGCCGGTACTGATGCCGCCCTTGTCTTCCACGAGCCGCGCCATGAAGGTCGGGCTGTTCTCGGCCAAGCTCGATCAGATGCAGCTTTCCGAGCTGGTGCGCTGGAATATCCGGCCCCGGCTGATGGCGGTGCCCGGCGTCGCCAACGTCGCGGTCTGGGGCCAGCGTGATCGGCAACTCCAGGTCCTCGTCGATCCCGATCGCCTGCGTGCTGCCGGCGTCACGCTCGCCGAGGTGCGTGCAGCGGCAGGTGATGCCGTGCTGGTCGGGGGCGGCGGCTTCGTCGATACGCCGAATCAGCGCCTCGCGGTTCAGCAATCGGGCACGGTCCAGACTTCGGCCGAGCTTGCACAGGCAATCGTCAAGCAAGCGGGCGAAGCCCCGGTGCGGATCGGCGACGTCGCGCGCGTGGTCGATGGCTTCAGCGCGCCGATCGGCAATGCGATCATCGACGACGGTCCGGGCATCATGCTGATCGTCGAAAAGCAGCCGACCGCCAATACACTCGAGCTGACCCGGGCGGTCGAGGCCGCCTTTGCCGAGCTGAAGCCCGGCCTCAAGGACGTGAAGGTCGATACGACGATCTTCCGCCCGGCAACCTTCATCGAACGATCGATCGATAATCTCACCCGCGCCCTGCTGATCGGCTGCGTGCTGGTCGCAGTCGTGCTGTTCCTCTTTACCCGCGACTGGCGACAGGCGACGATCAGCCTGGTCGCCATCCCCCTGTCGCTGCTCGGCGCCGGCCTGACCCTGTTGTGGTCAGGCGCGACGATCAATGTGATGATTATCGCGGGCCTCGTCATCGCGCTCGGCGAGGTGGTCGACGACGCCATTATCGACGTTGAGAACATCGCGCGGAGATTACGGCTCAATCGGGAGTCACCCGATCCCAAACCGGCTTTCGATGTCGTGCTTGCGGCCTCGCTGGAGGTGCGTTCGGCGGTGGTCTTCGCCTCGCTGATCGTGATGCTGGTCTTCCTGCCGATCTTCTTCCTGGGCGGCGTTGCCGGCACCTTCTTCCAGCCCCTTGCCATCGCCTATGTGCTCGCGATCGCGACATCGCTCCTCGTCGCGCTTACCGTCACGCCGGCGATGTGCCTCCTGCTTCTCCCCAATGCGCCGTTGAAGGAGGAGCGCGACACCCGTTTCGTCGCCGCCCTGAAGCGTCGCTACGTTGGCTTCCTGCCCCGCGTCGTCGGGCGCCCGTCGGTCGCGGTCGGCATCGTCGCCGGCGGCCTGCTCCTTGCCGGCGTCGGCTATGCGACGTTCAAGGATCAGTTCCTTCCCGATTTTCGCGAAACCGACTTCCTGATGCACTTCGTTGAGAAGCCTGGGACGTCGATCGAGGCCATGGACCGGATCACCATCCGCGCCTCGAAGGAGCTGCGGGCGATCCCGGGCGTCCGCAACTTCGGTGCGCATATCGGCCGCGCCGAACAGGCTGACGAGGTGGTCGGCCCGAACTTCACCGAACTGTGGGTCAGCCTTGACGAGAAGGCCGATTATGACGCTTCGGTCAAGCGGATCAAGGAAGTGGTCGACGGCTATCCCGGCCTCTTCCGCGACGTGCTCACCTACCTGCGGGAGCGCATCAAGGAGGTGCTGACGGGCGCGGGCGCAACCATCGTCGTGCGCATCTATGGTCCCGATCAGGAGGAGCTGCGCGCAGCGGGCGCGCGGGTGCGTGGCGCGATCACCAACATCCAGGGCGTTTCCGACCTGAAGCTGGAGAGCCAGGTGCTCGTGCCGCAAATCCGTATTCGACCGCGCGTTGCCGAACTGGCGCGACTTGGCCTCACGAGCGGTGAGGTTCGCCGTCAGGCCCAGGTGTTGGTGGCGCAGCAGAAGGTCGGCGAGATCTATCGCGACCAGAAGGCGTTCGACGTGGCCGTCTGGGGCGAACCTGCCGTGCGGGGCAACGTCCATGCCCTGCGCGACCTGATGATCCAGGCCCCTACCGCTGGTAGCGTCGCGTCGGGCGCAGGGAGCGCCCTGCCCGTCTCTGGCGGTGCGGCAGGAGCCAGCGGGTCGGGTGGCGGCGGCGCAGCCGCGGGAGCGCCGGTGCGGCTTGGCGATATCGCCGACATCGAGATCGTCCCCGCCCCCAACGAGGTGAAGCGCGAGAACGGACAGCGCCGCCTCGACGTGACGATGAACGTCGCTGGCGCGGACCTGGGAACGGTCGCGCAGGCCGTTGATGCTGCGGTCGCCAAGGTGCCGTTCGCCACCGGGTATCACCCGCAGGTGCTGGGCGAATATGCGGCGCTCAAGGAATCGCGCCAGCGACTCTGGACCACTGGCGCCTTGTGTCTGATCGGCATTCTGCTGCTCGTATGGATGGAGTTCCGATCGCGCCGCATCACCGCCCTGGTCGGCGTCAGCCTGCCCTTTGCCCTGGTCGGCGGTGTCGTGGCGGTTGCGCTCACGGGCGGGGTCCTGTCGCTCGGGTCGCTGGTCGGCTTCGTCACGGTCATCGGCATCGCCGCACGCAACGGCATCATGCTCCTGTCCCACTATCAGCATCTCGAACGCCATGAAGGCATGACCTTCGGCCGCGAGCTGGTGCTGCGCGGCGCCGAGGAACGCCTGGTGCCGATCCTGATGACCGCAGCGTGCGCGGGCCTCGCGCTCGTGCCGCTGATCGTCGCGGGCAATGCCCCCGGCCACGAGATCGAGCATCCGATGGCGATCGTGATCCTGGGCGGCCTCATCTCGTCGACCGCGCTCAACCTGCTGCTGCTCCCCGCGCTCTATGCCCGCTATGGCGAGGAGCGCCCCGCGCCGCCCGCCGCCGATCGTCAGGAGGTGCTGGCATGACTGTCCTGTCGCGTATCGCGCCACTTGGCGTCGTCCTTCTCGCGTCGGCATGCATGAGCGTGCCCAAGCCGCCTGCCACGGTTGCTCCGCCAAGTGCGACCGGCGCATTCGCTTCGCTTCCCGTCGCCTCGATCGAACCGGTGCCCGACGACTGGTGGCGGCTCTATGAAGACCCCGCGCTTGACGAGCTGGTCGGCGCCGCGCTTACCGCCAACGCGGAGCTGCGCGTCGCCTATGCCAATCTCGACGGGGCGCGGGCGGCGCTGCGTCAGGCACGGGCCGCACGGTTGCCGCAAACGACGATTGAAAGCGCGCTAGGGGTGGACAACCCCGCCTCGCAGCCGAGCGCATCGGGGAATGTTCCCACCACCGATTACGACATAGCGGCGACGGCGAGCTGGGATATTGACCTGTTCGGTCGCCTGCGGTCCGGCTCGGCCGCCGCCCGCGCCGATGCCGAGGCGCAGGCGGCGATCGTCGACGGGCTGCGTGTTGCTGTGGTGGCCGACACGGTCCTCGCCTATGTCGACCTGTGCGGCGCGACGCGGGCGATCGCAGCGGCCCGCGAGGTGGCAGCGGCGCAGGATCGTTCGGTAGAACTGATGCGCGAACAGTTTCGAGCCGGCGAGGTATCGCCGCTCGAAGTCTCGCAGGTTGCGACGACCGCGGCCGCAACCCGCGCGGCGATCGCGCCGTTCGAGGCGCAGCGCGCCAATGCGCTCTACCGCCTTGCCACGCTGCAGGGCCGTCCCCCGGCCGAAGCGCGCAGCTACAGCTTTACCTGCACCGCCGCACCCCGCCTGCGCACCGCCGCCCCTGTCGGTGATGGAACCGCCCTGCTCTTGCGCCGCCCCGACGTGCGCGAGGCCGAGCGGCGCTTGGCTGCCGCCGCCGCCCGCGTCGGTGTAGCGCGTGCCGATCTCTATCCGCGCGTCAATCTCGGCGGCGCTCTCGGTCTGCTCTCAGGCGGGTTCAAGGCGGTCGCCTCGCCGCTTGTTACCTGGGCCTTCCCCAATCAGGCCCCCGCTCGCGCCCGCCTGGAGCAGGCCCGGGCCACCGAGCGTGCGGCGCTCGCAGGATGGGACGTCGCTGTGCTACGGTCCTTGCGCGAGGTGGAGACCGCGCTGGCCGCCTATGACGCGGAGAAGCGCCGCAACCGCGACCTGGGATTGGCGACGAGCGAGGCACAAGCCTATGTCCGCCGGGCCGGCGCGCGGGTCCGGCTCGGCGATGCGCCGGGTCTGCTTCAGGTCGATGCGCAGCGGTCTCTCGCCTCCGCGACGCTCCAGCAGATCCAGTCGGATTTGCTGGTGTCGCAAAGCGAAGTGGCGCTGTTTCGAGCGCTGGGCGGTGGCTGGCGAACCGACGCTGCCCTGAGATGAAGGTGCGAGATGCGGATATTGATCGTAGAGGATGACACCGAAACCAGCGCCTTTGTCGCGCAGGGGCTGACCCAGGCGGGGCATCAGGTCGTCGTGACCGCCGACGGGCGCGACGGCCTGTTCAAGGCCATGGGGGGCGAGTTCGAAGCGCTCGTGGTCGACCGGATGCTGCCGAGCCTGGACGGACTTGCGCTATTGAAGGCGCTGCGCGCCGCCGGCGACACCACCCCGGTTCTCATGCTCACTGCCGTCGGCGGCATCGCCGATCGCGTCGAGGGGCTGGAAAGCGGCGCCGATGACTATCTGGTCAAACCCTTTGCGTTCTCCGAACTAGTGGCTCGGCTCAATGCGCTGGCGCGACGGCCAGCGCAGCGCAGCGAGCCACATCAGCTCAAGATCGCCGAAATCGTGCTTGATCTCGACCGCCGCATCGTCGAGCGTTCCGGCCAGCGCATCCATCTTCAGCCGCGCGAGTTCGCATTGCTCGCCGAACTGATGCGCAATCCGCACCGCGTCATGACCCGCACCATGCTTTTGGAACGCGTGTGGGATTTCGACTTCGATCCCAAGACCAATATCGTCGAGACCCATTTGAGCCGGCTGCGCTCCAAGCTCAATGCCGGGTTCGATGAGGATGCCATCGAGACGGTGCGCGGCGCCGGCTACATGATCCGGGGCGAATAGATGCTGCGCCGCCTCTGGCGATCGACCTTCGGTGTCGTCGCCCTGGTCGCGATCGTCTTCGCCGCCGCCACCGTGGCGATCGGCGCCATCGCCTATTACGTCACCCATGAAGCGCTCGAGAAGCAGTTGGATCACCGCGTTGCCGTGGAGAGCCGAGCCTTGCTGCACGAGGCACAGGAAGGCGGCCTAGCCAGCATCGCGCAGTCGATCCGGCTTCGCGAGGCCACGCGTAACAGCTCCAGCCTCGACTATCTTCTGGTCGACACCGCCGGACGGCCGATTGCAGCGACCGTCACGCCCCTGATTGCGCTTCATGAGGGCTATGAAGAGTTCTTCCACTTCCGGCGCGGAACCTACACCAGCGTCGGACAGTCGCTAACGACAACCCTTCATGGTGGCCGTCTCGTCGTCATAGCCGACCGCCGCGACCTGTATGAGATCGACAATACTCTCGCGTCTCTGTTCGCCGCCGCCCTTGGTGCAATGCTCGCCTTGGGGGTCGGCGCAGCCGCGCTCATCGGTTGGCTCACCCGGCGCCGCCTGTCGCGCGTTGACACGACCGCGAAGGCGATCATCGCCGGTGACCTCGCGCAGCGCGTGCCGCGCGACGGATCGCACAGCGAGTTCGATCGGCTCGCCGAAACATTGAACCAGATGCTCGACCGGATCGGCGCCCTGATGGATAATCTGCGCCAGGTCTCGAGCGACGTCGCGCATGATTTGCGCACGCCCCTGACCCGGCTGTGTAACCAGCTCGAGCGCGCTGCCGCAGGTGAGGACGAAGCCGAACGGTCGGCGGCGATCCATGCCGCGCGCGACCAGGCCAACGAGCTGCTGGAGATCTTCGCTGCCCTCCTGCGGATTGCCGAAGTGGAGGGACTTGCCGAGCGCCGTGCTCTCACCGCAATCGATCTCTCCGCGCTGCTCGAGGAAATGGGCGACACCTATGGCCCCGACTTCGAGGCTGGTGATCGGAGTTTGATGACGGCCATACCGGCGGGGTTGCGTGTGCGCGGCGACCGGCGTCTTCTCGCGCAGGCTGTCTCCAACCTGCTGGAAAACGCACTCAGACACACCCCCGCCGGCACGACCGCGAAGCTATCTGCCCTCGCGTCGCAGAACGCCATCGATATCGCGCTCGAGGATGACGGGCCCGGCGTAGCTGCGGCGGATGCGACTCGTCTCTTTCAGCGCTTCGCACGGGCGGAGGCATCGCGAACCACAGCGGGACATGGCCTTGGTCTCGCGTTAGTCAAGGCGATCGCCATCGGTCATGGCGGTGAGGCCCTCCTGTCGCGCAACGACGACGGATTTGGGGTCATTATTCGTCTTCCATATTCACTTGAACGCTAATCCCAGCAACGGGCGCCCGAGCTGCCATTTAGTGAGAGAG